>JAWXCD010000066.1:0-20437 GCA_034440535.1 Verrucomicrobiota bacterium
GGGGTTGCGCCAAAAGATTGCGCCTGCAATTAACCTCATCGAAATAACGAGGCCGTACAAAACTTGATAAGTTACGTTCTGTTTGACGGACTACACTAGCGCATTCGCAAAGAAATCCTCCACGACAAGCGTGCCGAACACGGAGAAAAGATTTATTAATCCAAACGCTATTCCCAACAACCAAATTTGGCTCTTAGACTTTTGAGTTGTTCGTCAACTTTATCGCGGTGGATTTTGTAAAGGACTGCGACGGCGACAACGGTGGCGCCGGTGAGGAGGATGAACACACCCATGGCACTCATCTGGGCGGTTTGATCGAGCATGCGGACACCTCGGTATCCAATGATGAGGAGTTCTGTCACGAGTGCGCCGAACCCGATGAGGACATAAGTTTTTAACCGAAGAAAACTACCACAGATCATGATGGCCAAACTTAAAAGGATGACTGTCATGTGAAACAGAGCGGGGTACCGGTCATCAGCAAAGGAATAGTATCCTGAGGAAATAACCATAGCGAGAAGGGACATGGTTTGAACGGTTTGTCGAACGGCCAATGGAACCCGTGCCCTGAACATTTCGAGGAGGACTAGCACGCCGATGCATACAGGTATGATATAGGCATGCAGAACTCGTAGTTGTAATTTATCGAAGAAGATGAGGATGATAAAGAGAACGAACCCGCTCAACGAAATGATTCTATAGGGTGATTCCGATTCGTTTTTTCCTAAGAACGCAAAGAGCACGCTGTGCAGCCCCGCCACAATTAATGCGATATCTGTTCCCAACCCCTGCCACATAACCCATCCAGTCGCCATTACAGGAAGGAGTAACAGACTTATATTAAATGGAATCTTTGCTGATCTGTCGGATTTATTCATCAGGGGTTTACTGCCGGTGAGCAAGATGGAGGCGGCCAGCATAATCCAGACATCGAATTCATAATTCCATTGGGCGAACGAAAACATCAACTGCCTTCGGATAAGAGCAACGAAAAAGAAGGCCATAACCTGCCACGCGATATGAGCGAGCAACGAGCGGGAACGGTTTGCGACATAAACCCAGCCCACGACGATAAGCCCGGCATTTAGGAGCATGAGAATAAAAAGGTTACTTTCAAAAGCAGTTCCATAGTGAAGGACGAAAAGGCCTATTGAGAGAGGCGAAGTAATGATCAATATACCCTTTAAAATCTGGAGGGGAAAAGACTCAGCAACAATGAGAAGATGATCCCATAAGCGAGGACGTAACCGCGTCAGACTATGATAATACAAAGCGCCTTTTTCTTGATAAAACACAACCCCGACTCCTGTGATCAAGAGCGTAAACACGGACGATGCCCAAGATCTGTACGAAAATAAATGGTTTAACCCAAGTGTTTCCTCCCCAGCCGCGAAGAAAGCGATCCACGTGAGTAAGAAAACCGGAATTAAAGTGACCAGACGTTCCGACCATGATGTTAGGACGCGCGAAGCTTTTGGGGTGAACAATACTAGTGCCACCACCATTGCAGTGGCCAGCAGAGCGGGTGGGGTCCACGGTCTGAGGTAAATAATATGCGCAAAGCACAGTATTCCAAAGCCAGCCACAAGGGCTTCTATTTTCGAATAAGAAAAATATGAAGAGAGTTTCCTGTGCAACAGGAGAACGGCTGTCCAGATCGCAAGCAGAATAAAAATAATGATTTTTCGGTCTATATAACTCTCCACTAAAAAATCGGCATGTAGAGCGATGAGGATGTCAAACATCCCTATAACCAAACAGACCTTGGAACGGACGGCTAATGCACGGGCAAGAACGACAGAAGCAAGACCCGCAATGAGCGGCGCCATGAGTAAGGGGCGAGCCGGGTACTCCGTCAGAGCCCATGCGACTGGGATATGCACAAGGACGATTAAAACTCGCCCCCAACTTCTTCGCATGGCCAACCAATGATCCTCTGGTAAGGCGATGAGTTCTCTAAAAAAGTTTAAAGCAGGGGACGGACGTTGCGCGAAAGAGATCCAGAAATGGGCAATTACAAGTGCTGCAAAACCGCCGCGCACGGGGTTGATAAACGGACTCCAGGGACCGACCCATGTCAGTGTAAAATAACTACCCACGATCAGCGCAAGGCCGCCATAAAAGGCGACCCATTGAGTGGCTCCAATTCCGGTGAGTCGGAGCATTATCAGCCCTAGCACAATCACGACCGGACTGTTGATATGGTATTCTTGCAATGAAACGGGTTGACCAGGAAATAGGACCAAATGAAACGCACTCCGGAAGGTGTACAGCCCGAGAATGATAAAACACAAAACAGAGCTGGAGTCCCGAAACCGAGCTCCGGAATCACGTCCTTGAGCGAGGCCAAGTTCTGCTTTTGCGTAAAAATAAAGCGCCGGCAGACTCAGCGCGATCAGCGCGGTGGCAGGCGTTCTAAGATCGGGGATTAAGAATGCAGCGCAACATAAGGTGATAACCACACCAAAATGAAAAAGAGCTTCATGGATATAGGCGAGTTGTGCGTCTTTTGAAGTCGGATGCCGTGATGCATCTCGGAAATACAAAGCGGCTAACAGAGCCATGCACCCAGACGTAAGCAGTCTTTTCCATGAAATGGCAGATAAGTCGGGTGACATGAGGAAGTTCATGGATAGAAGCCCTAGAATGAATCCCCCGAGGATGAGATTTGTCTGTCTTAGGAACAAGGCGGTTCGAGGAATTAAACGCGCGATTCCGGTGAAGATGACCATGCTGAGAGCCACACCCAATGTAGTGACATGGTAAAAAGAGCTTTCTAAGGTTTGAGCTAGAAAAAACTCTTCTAGGTTTGCCAATCTGATATTAGCTAAGGTGAAGAGGAATACAGCTAAAGAGGGGAGACCAAATTTAGGTTTAAGCGCGGCCAAAACTGTAAACGTTGCTGCGGCAAGATAGGTCCCCATGAGCTCCCAATTACTTTCGGGAATCTCAATAAGTTGCGCGCCAACTGCCAAAAGCGCAACAAGTGCCGAGGCCGGAAAAAACCAAGAATTAAAGCGTTGTTTCAAAAACTCTAGTGAATATCCCCCCTTTATTTCTTCTTTAAGTACTTTAGGTGCGAATGCGTTGATCAACGTGATCAACGAAAGACTGAACGCGAAGAAGCCCAGATTCTGGGGGTAAAAAATGCTGTTAGATGGGACCAAGCTCCAGAAATTTTGACCATTTTCTACGCAATCAAGAATAAATAGGTAAGTATAAATACAAGTAAGGAGGAGAAGGAAAGGAGACCTTTGGTTAAAAGAACATAGACCTAGGATGAGAATAAAATAGCCGATGCTAGTGAGATCAGGATGAGCACTTAGAAAACCACCGGGGAGCATTCCAATAGAGAAGAGAACGATAACGCAGGTGTTTATAAGGATAATGGGTCTGAAAAAACCTTCCCAACGAGGTTGAGCATTTTTAAAGAAGCTCATGATTGCGTTAAGAAATTCCCAGAAAAAGAGGAAGGGCAGTGAAAAGGTTACGAGAAAATTACTTGGTGAGCGGGTATGGCGAGGAAGAAGTTTAAAGATGCTGGTCCACACTAAAAAGTAGAGAACGATTGAAAACACCGGATATGATTGACGTCTAGCGTGCCAGATTAACTGTGCCGCAAGGAAGGAAAGCAGGGGGATTTGGTCAGCGTTACTCCAATTTGACCCCGCTAAATTGCTCACACAAAATACTAGGCTCAGGAGGACTGAGGAGATAGTTAAAATGTTTAAAATCGGACGCGTGAAAACGTTTAAAGTCCAAGGGAAACGCGGAGCAGTGCCATATCGAGTAACCCAATAGGAGACCTGAAGAATAAGCCCAAAGATAAGAGTGATGTCCATCCAGTGAATCAATGGAAAGAGTTTGGGTAATACAAAAAACAATCCGACACCCGACCAAGCCCAAGCCAAGTAAGGAATGAGCTGAGCGTGTTTGTTTTCGCGAAGATAAACCGAAAGAAAATGCCAGCAAAGTCCAGTCGTTAGGATTGCTAGTGCTGTTTTTAAAGGCAGCCCGGTGACACTATAGTTATTGAGCAATGTCCACGTTTCAACTTTGAGAATGAGGTACAGTGCCCCTGCGATGAGAGGAGTGGTGAAAAGAGTATGGTCCAACCTTTGAAGAGGAAACGGTTTGTTACCGAGAAATGGATCTCCTGGGGTCAATTGGCTGAGTCGATTCCAATGTCGAAGTGCGAAAACCGATATCAAAAGGGTCATGGCCGACAAGGCACTTCCAAATCCGCTGCCCCAAGTGAGGAAGGGAAAGGCAAGACGCAGCTGAACACGAAACTCAGGCAGAAACACGACCAGTATAGCGATGCAAGTCAGCGCGGGCATCCATGAACGGCTGTACCAAGTTGCAAAGACCAGAGTGATAGCGACGAGGATCGGTCCGGTCACGTCCATGAGTTGAAAAATTTTTGTAGCCTCTGTGAAGTCTGGCCGTTCGAACGCCACGCGTAATAACAACGCCACGAAGGCGATCCAACCGTAAAACATTAAGACCCTTGACCGAACATTGCGAAAAAGGGTGAACGGAAAAATATGATTTAAAGTGATCCACATTAACCCAAGAACGCCCACACCAAAGGCGAGTGTGTTTCCTTTGAAAGTTTTTCCGACTATGTCGATGCACCCCGCGTACGCCAAAACAATCGCTGCCAGAACCATGGAGGTCGTGACTAACGACTGCGACTTATCTCTGAGCGCCTGCCAGAGAAACAAAAGAGTCATGAGTGTGAGCAAGAGAGCAGTGACAGGCGGAGGGGATTTAAAAAACCATTGAGTCAAAACAGCCACCATGACACTTAAAAACAACACGACCTTACTGAATTCATTTAACGTAGGTGTGAGAGGATCTGATCGGCGTGAAACCAAATGCGTGGCAGCTGCCGATATCAGGGCAAGTCCCAAACCGAGCCATCCAAAGGTGTGCCGTTGGTATTCGGGAATAAGGCCGATTGAACAACCAGCAAGCAAGAACAGGGTTAGCCCAATCCAATGGCCCACAGAATTATTTTGTGCACGGGATTGAGAAATCAACACGATCCCGCTGAGTATAAAATTTAAAATACGGGTCCCCGGGTGGCCTAGTCCCATAAGGACGCCTAGAATAACAAAGGCAAAACCAAGAAATGACTCGCTCGAGTAAAGTTGTCCGGGCGCCCGACATTCCAAAACCTTTTTTTCAGAATAAAGAATAAGCGCGCCGGCAATCAAAACGAGGACGGAATACAGGTATGCAGGTGGAGTAAAACGAAGGCCAAGGTGGAGCCAGAAAAAGGCTTGGAAAAAAGTGATGACGAGTGTGGTACCGAAAAACCATGGGACCAGACGTTCGCGAGCTGATTTTTCGTCAATGGCCGTTTTGACAAACCGAACGACTGACATGCCACACCAGATCAGCATTCCATACAAACAAACCGCAACCCACATGGCTTGTGTTTGTACCGGGGTAGGTTGAATCAGGTTTGGGATGGAGAATAAGCCGATTAAGGCGTTAAGAAACAGAAGTGGCCACAGGAGAAGTTGAGACATCTTTTCGTGTACACTGGGAAGCCATTTGCGTAGCCCTAAAAAGGCCAAGCCACAATAAACCAGGGTTGTGACGAACAATATCAACGGTTTCGAGGGGATGCTTGAGTCTTTGGCTAAAAGGGTGATCGCCATAAAATTAATGGGCAGCAGACAAATCGAAGCGCTCTTTAATAGAAGCGCAGTTGTTCGCAAAGAGGCGTCCCTGCGCTCAAGCCAACTTCCAATGGCGGCTAAGCCTCCTGTAAACCCAGCGAGCAGTGCAGGAACCAAGGTGAAACGGATGAGCCAATGTTTGTCCCAAGTGAAAAAAGCCACCAAGGAACTGCCAAGAATCACCATGAGAATCCCTGCAACCATGTACCAGTTTTCTGAGAGGAAAGGTTGGATGTGGGTTTCCCAAGCTGTTGGCTGCGCTGGCTTCTGCGGTTCTTTCGGCGTCGGGGGGACCAATTCAGGTATAGGTGAGGCGGAGACGGGGGCTATTCGGGGAGGGAGCGGCGGCGGTTTTGGCAAGGCGGGAAGGCCGGAGACTACCCGGATTTGTTCCGGAGTCAGTTCGCTGCGCAAAGCTTGGATAAATAACTGCGTAGACGGCGTGGGTAGGGATTCCAATGCAATGGAAAACAGTGCTTCGTCGCTGACTAATTGGGGTTGCTCTTTTATGACGTAGGCCCATGAAAGGAATGTTGGAGAAACATGAGAGAGTTGGGGTGTGGCCTCAGCAAGTTTTATTGTGTACGACTCCAGCCAGTACCTAACCGAGGGCCATCGGTCGATGTTTGTTGGAGCAAATCTTAATGAAAGGAATACAGACGCCCATAATTGAGACTCTTCATTTGTTGCAACCTTCAGTATGTAGGGCGCAGCAGCGTCCGTCGGCCAGAAACAGAGTGTTTCCACGACTTCGCGTTTCTTTGCGGAGTCGGTGCTGGAGAGGAACTGATGATACAGTAATTCGAACGCTTCATGTTCCTGGGTTAAATTTTTTGGGTCAATGAGTCGCTCAAGTATAGCTTTCAACTGTGGGCCAGAAACCGACGCGGTTTGTTGATTCAGCCCGGACATGGTATGCCGAATTGTTTCAGGTGGAATGACTGACGATAAACTTGGGCCATCCTGGAGTTCTTGAAGTTCATCCTGAAGCTTTTGAGTGAGCCGAACTTTGACTTGTTCCAGTTCTGCGAACTTGAGTGAGTATTTGAGGTGCTCGGCGGTTTTGCTTATCCGGGTCAATAACTGAGCAGTGCCCGCTCGCGTTTTCCATGGGGCAGGTATCGCGGAGAGAGGAAATTCTTTAAGGTCTTCAATGATGACCTCAGGGATCGGGCTGCCTTGACACGACATTCTCTGATAAGTGCCGGCATTCACGATCATGCGACGATAGATCTCATCCATTAGCGCCCTGGATTCGGGCGAGTTCACCTCATCAAGAGTGTTCCAGAGCGAAAGGAGGCTTCCTGTTGTAGAAGTTATCGATCCTTCCGAGGTGATGCCCTTTAATACGGGAATTGCTTTTTCGGGTGGGATTCGGCCAGAAGCCAAATGTGAAATGAGAAGGTGAAGTAAATGATCCTTATTCATAAACGATCCCTACAGGGTAGGGGTTTCGTTCAAAAGGTCCAATCGCTATTCTTCATTACTTACTTCGTGCGCCAAGTGCATGCGCTACCGGAATTTCGAAATGGAAGTTCCTTAAATGATCGTGATTGCCGCGTCGCGTGGAGTGGCGGAGAAAATTTTGGCTGCGAAGCCTTTTGGGACTCTGATGCAACCGTGTGACGCGGGGCGATTGGGGACGTGCCCTTCATGAATCCCAATCCCTGTGTGCGTGAGGCGCATAAAATACCTCATGACTCCTCCTTGGAAATAAGCCCCTTGAGGTACACGGTCCTTAAACGCTGCATCCGAATCGAGCACTTTACCTGAATAGTGATTAAGGATTCTCCCGT
The DNA here is from genome assembly GCA_034440535.1 of Verrucomicrobiota bacterium. Classification (GTDB taxonomy): domain Bacteria; phylum Verrucomicrobiota; class Verrucomicrobiia; order JAWXBN01; family JAWXCD01; genus JAWXCD01. The sequence goes on from JAWXCD010000066.1 coordinate 7,490, forward strand.
AACGGTTTGAGCGCTTAACTGCGTGTTTTTCCAAAATTTGATAAGTCCCAGCGGGAGTTCTATAACCTTTTTTGCCCGTGCTAATATCTGAGGAACCCACCAGTCCGTTCTTGTTATAAACGTACATTTTTTGGTCATCCCGATTTATTTTGATGTGCGTGACACCCGACTCCGCTGCTTTTGCGTCCCATCGAAAAGAAGCCGCAATGGTGGGTAAACCCACTAGGCACAGGTAAATCATGCTGGTGAATGCCAAAGTTTTCATAAATCCTCATAGAGCATAGGCCGTTCCTGATCGCGTGGATGCAATTCAGAAAATCTGCAACCCCTTGTTTAATAGGATTTTATCAATTTTAAGTATTTTAAAAAATCTTTGCTTTTGATTATCAATTTCAAGGGGCATGCTTGCTAAATGTCTCAATGGGAGTGGTGGGAAATAGAGGTCAAGAAACGTGGACTCAATCCAGCAGAGTTTCAGGAAACCTTTGCGTGTTCGTCTGGAGCAGGCGGACAAAATGTTAATAAGGTCGCCACAAAAGTGACCTTAATATACATCCCCACACAAACGGCTGTGTCATGCCAAGAAGCTCGTTCCCAGTTTTCCAACCGAGTCTTGGCCCGCCAACGGTTCCTCGATCAATATGATGCGCGCAGGGATCAAGAAAAAGCCCGACTGAAAGGCGAACGCGAAAAGAAGCGCCGCCGCAACCGAGGTCGGCCCCGTGGGTTAAAAGAAAAAATTCTTAAAGGCAAAAAGCACCGTTCTAAAATTAAAGAAAACCGCCGTAAACCTGAGTGACGTTAATTCAGAATTACGAGCGTCACAACGTGCTGCTGCATCTTCCGCGCTGATTCATAATTAACGGAAGTCTTATTGAGCGCGACTTACCGAATGTAAAACCGGGTGTCAGTCGATTTGCCTTTAGCTATCGAAACTTTGTGCCAACCGGAAGAGTCGTTCAGGGATGTCCAACGACGTTCTTCAGTGCGATAATGCCAATCCTTGTCGACCTGATAATACATTTGGACACCATCGCGCTCGATGATGTTGCAGATTTCATTGTTATGATAGTTCTGCTGGTCAAAATCGGTGAGGAGCGGTTGAGCCATGTGTGAGTATAAGTTATTGAGTTGCAGCAGATGGTTGTGAACTTCGTCACTGAGCGGTTTAACGTTGAGACCTAGCCGCGAGGCTTCTTTGGCTGTGATCGGGTACGAATGGGATGGGTACGAGGAATTCAAATCACGACTGATTTTCTCGGCCCGTTTTTTATCTTTCATATGATACCCCAGCAGTTCCCGGCAAATGCGAATCGAAAGGGAACTCGAACGATCAAGTGACCCCAGAACAAGAGGGTGCAAATATTTGTAAATTTCGGGGTAAGGATTTTGAACTGTGGAGTTTTCTTTCCACATACGAATAATGCGCATGACCTCGTCTTGGCTCACGCTCACCAGGTTGTTTCCATGATCGACTGGGGAAAGTTCATGTTTGAGTGACGTATCGACCGCAGTGAGAAACGAAGTCGCGCCCATATGAATTTCATCGCAACCCAGGGCGACCATTGTGCCGGCCGATGCGCATTCAAAAGGAGCAAAAAGGACAATCCGCTCGAAATAATTTCGAAACAGGTGCATGAGACGCAGCGCCGCTTGTGGGTTACCTCCATCGGATTTAAGAAACAGTCCAAGAGTCTTCGAGCTGGTTGACTTTTGATCCAACAATTGGGCCATGGCCATGACGTCGTCTTGACAAATGGACCCGCCTGACGACGTCCAATACGTGATAAATGAACCGCCAATGAGGCCTTTAAGTTTAGCGATTACTTTTTGGGTTTCTGCTGTGAGGACTGGGGATTTCCTGAGATTTTTATTCCGAATTGCTTGGGACGGTAGACCAGTAGGTGGGTTTTTCGATGGCATATCCCAGTGAGGTTACCGGACTTAGGTCATGGCCGCAATCCCTTTGGGTTGATTCTCTCCTGTGGGATTACATTTTAAAAAGTTCGCTGGTGCGTTTACCCACGATACGGGAAGCGGCCCAGAGACAGAGAGCGAGAATAACCATACCGAGGACGCCCATGGCACTGGCGACGAAACCGGCGGAGGCGTCGATACGTCCTAACAGGGTGTAGATGGCTTTTGTAATGGGATAACTTTCGGTCTTCATGGCGAGGATAAGACTATCGCTGACCTCGAGGACCGCGAAAGCGAAAGTCAGGATTGTGCCTGCGACGAGATGCCCAGAAATTAAGGGGATCGTAATTTTGCGCAACGTGCGGAAAGGCGACGCGCCAAGGTTGGCGGAGGCTTCCTCATACGCGGGGTGCATCTGAGTAAAACCGGTGACCGCGGCACGGACCATGAACGGAAGGCGTCGCACGGAGTAGGCAATAATTAAAAGGTAAGCAGGATTGATTCTGGGATTTATCCAACTGTCTTTCCAATTGAACCCCATCAAATATCCAAACGCTAACACCAGACCCGGAATAGCGAGCGGGAGCATGACGAGCACGTCCAACGCAAATTGCCCGGCAAACTTCCGACGAGTGAGTAAAAAGGCGCATCCTAAGCCTAAGATCAAATCGATACCCGCGCTGGCTGACGCAAACAGCAAACTGTTCCGGATTCCGTCGCGAGCCAAAGGCAGGTTTATGAGTTCCGCGTAATGAGCCATCGTCCATTCGGTCGGTAGAATTGAAAAAAACCAGCGATGTGCGAACGAAGCCGCGATGACACTTATGTGTGGTAACACTGAGACAAAACCGAGGAGAAATATTCCACCGTACACCATGTATTTTTGAAAGCCGGATAAAACCCCCCTCGCCTCCTGGGATGAGCCGCGCGTCTGCAATGTTGCCTCTTTGGCAGCGACATAATTTTTTGAAATGATAAAGAGTCCACTCGTTAAGATCAGCACAAGCACCACAAGCGCATACCCAGATGGGTCGACGTGAGTATCACCTATCCGATCAAAAATCTGGATGGGAATGACGTGTCGCATTCCAAAGACCAAGGGAGTTCCCACGTCGGTGAACGAAGAAATAAAGACAATGATTCCGCCCGCAAAAATCCCAGGTCGGATGAGGGGCATGGTCACTGTCCTAAATACTCGCCACGGACGCGCCCCTAGATTTAAAGCAGCCTCGCGCATCGCTGGATCGACGTGGCTCATTGTGGCCATGATGTTGAGAAGTGCAATGGGGTATAAGTGCAAGACTTGGATCACAACGACTCCCCATGCGCCCCCTTGCCCAAAAAAGTCAATGGAGTGGTTGAGGGGAATTAATCCCAAATGATCCAAGATGAGGTTAATGGACCCGAACCGCCCGAAGATTTGTTTTATTCCAATAGCACCGACAAACGGGGGTAGAATAAGCGGTGCGAGCAGCAAGACGAACATCAGGCCTCGGCCCCGTAGGCTATAGCGGGTGAAGACATGCGCCACGGGAAGGGATATGACAATCGACAAAAACGTCACTAACCCGGCGATGGTCAGGGAGTTGATCATGCACCGAAGTAAAAAAGGATTTTGAAATACCGAAAAGAATACAGACACCGAGAAATGGCCTTCATCTCGAAACGTTTGGGTGAGAATGAAAGCCACCGGATAAATGAGAAAAGCAGTAAGAAAGAGAAGTAACCCGGCCAGAACCGCAAAGGATCCTACACCCAACCTTTTAGTCGAAGCCTGGACCATGGTCAAAGGGCAGCAGTTCCTTTTTTGAGTGAGGTGTACGATTCCACAAGTAATTTCTCGACGGTGACCCAATCCGTTTGTCCCTTTGAAGCGGAGCTGTCGCGGACGTGCGCGGCTTCAGCGCGTTTCATGGCCGCATGGATAATATCTGGGTTTGATTTTCCATAGATCGTTTTATAGAGGTCCGAGATTAAACGTCCGATCTGTTCTGAGGAATCCTGCCCTGGAGTGCGCCGGGCGATCCACCATGCAAACTCTGCGCGCGCAACCTCCGCCGGATCAAAGTTTAACCCTGACGCTTTTTGGATGATGTTATACCCCGCCATTAATTCAACTTGGATGGTCTTTTTATCCAAGGAACTCGTGCGAAAACCCATCGCGGCATGCATGAACAATTGCGCTACGGCCCCGGCATCTTTTTCATTTAACCCAAACTGGTTTTGAAGCGTTGAGGCAAGCTCCACGAGTAAAAGGAGCGGTTGCTTTTCGTAATAGGCTTTCCATTGATTAGTTTCAGATTTCGCAACTAAACCCGGGTCAAATGCAAACAGGTTTGGGGTCACCAAAGACATCAACGTGGTTAAAAGAAAAACTAAAAAACACTTCATACGATATTGTTTAAAACTAACACATCAGGAGTGGGTACCACTAAGGGCAACGACTGGCCTACTTCCAAATCAATCGCTAACCGGGGGAGTTTTACTTTCCACATTTCGCCTGTCCCTATCTTCACGCGGACAAGTTCGTGATTCCCCATAAACGCGGTATCGACGACTGTTGATTTTAAGGTGTTCCCTCCGTCGCTGCCGATTTTGATTCTCTCAGGGCGGACGCCGCACCATACGGTTTGGTTGAGTTGCGGTTTTTCAAAAAATTCAACCTTCCAAGGGCCGACGGGCGTTTCAACGGTGCCGACATAATCTTCAACCAGAGCGCTGACTTTACCGGGAAGCCAATTCATGTCCCCAATAAAATCCGCGACAAACCGAGATTTCGGGCGGCGATACAAATCACGCGGACTGCCCACGTGCTCAATCCGACCTTTGTTCATGATGGCAATTTCGTCGGCCATGGCTAAGGCTTCTTCCTGGTCATGGGTCACGTATATAGAGGTAATATTGAGTTCCTTGTGGATGCGCCGGATTTCCTCTCTTAATTCTAATCGCAGCCGCGCATCGAGGTTTGATAAGGGTTCGTCAAACAGGAGGAGGTCCGGTTTTATCACAAGCGCTCGCGCAAGTGCCACGCGCTGTTGTTGGCCCCCGGATAGTTCGTGTGGCATGCGCTCATTGTAATTCTCGAGTCTCACTATTTTGAGCATGGCTCGGACATCTTCCTTTACAGAATCATCGCTCTGACCTTTGACGCGTAATCCGTAGGCCACATTCTCAAACACGGATAAATGCGGAAACAAAGCGTAATTCTGAAATACCATTCCCGTGTTCCTGAGATGCGCGGGGACGCTCGTGAGTGGTTTGTCCCCTAAAACAATTGTTCCTTTGTCGGGGTTCGTAAATCCGCTGATCATCCTCAGTAAAGTCGATTTGCCGCATCCTGATGGCCCGATGAGAAAGAAAAATCGACCTTCGCCCACCTCGATCGAAACGTCGTCCACGACAAGAGTTTCGCCAAAAGATTTTGAAATATGGGAGAGACTTAGTTTCACAAAAACCGCCGGTATTTTTGCATGGCTTCCCGTTGCCAGTGCAAGATTAATTTATTACGTTTCACAGCATTATCCCAGTCAGCCGCCAAGGAGTTCAACTCATTTTCGGATATCGGTGCGGCAGCAAATTGTTCAATGGCGGTATCACGTTGTCCAGGCGGAAGGATGCGAATTTTGTTCCAAGCTTTTGTAAGGTCCGAATGTGGATCTATCAGTGTAGCGCCAAGCAATCCTTGCAGAACGTGTCGGCGGCGACTGGCGAGTCCGTCGTCAAAGTGCATCCGGACGGGTTGTGTGAACGGATTGAGGAATCCTGTCCCAGGCGGGTACGCTCCGTACAAGTCGGGTCGGACGCTCATGCGCGGGATTTCGAATTTTGTCGGCCCGCCCGGTTTTCCCCGAGGTTGAACCCAGAGGGATTGACCCTCAGTTGATAACAGAAAGTCGATGAAGCGCTGTGCGGTCTGGATATTCGGAGCGCCTTTAAAAATTCCAATGGCATCCGGGTTGATGACAGTGGCCCCTTTCGGATAAAGAAAAGCCATGGAATCGGTCCCCACGCTACTGACCTGATATAAACCGTACACGTCGATCGCCAGACAATAAGCGACATCTCCGAGGGAAGTATCTTTGACAGCGGTGCTCGAGTTTTTGTGAAAGACGCGGACATTGCCGGCCATGCGCGTAATGATGCTCCACCCTTTTTCCCAGCCGTAGGATTGAAGGATGATCTCATAAAGTTTCTGGGCACTGCCGCTGCCCCTGGGATCACCGGAGCCGACCCATGTGAAAAGTTCGGGGGCGGCCAAGTCTTCCCACGAGTTGACTGGAGGAAGTTTTTTTATATCGATCACGCGTTTGTTGGACAAAATGCCGAACCCCGACAAAGCATTTCCAAACCAATAAAATTCGGGATCATAGATGGGCATCCCTGAGATGTCGGGGGGGATTTGATCCATGATATCCAGGGGCGGTCGATAGGATTGGAGTAACTTTTCTTTTTTAAGGAGCAACTGAGGTTCGTTACCTCCGCCGAAAAAGAGGTCTATGCCAATCCCACTCGGTTCCTGTTTAAATTCAGATAACACGAACTTCAGTGATTCGCTCCCCCCGCCCGCATCGCGCCAGTCGAGGTTGACTTGGGTATTATATTTTGTTTCGTACCAACTCTTAAACCGGGTTTCGATTTCGAATCTGTAACCTTCCCAGTGGGACGAAATGATGACCAAGTTGTCTGCGCCAGAGCTGGGAAGCACGCCAATAAGTGAGGCAATCCCTAATAAGAGTATTGCCTTAATCCAAGTCATGCCCCCAAGACTAGTCGTTCTGGCGTCGACCGCCAAGCAGAAGCGGCAACAAAAAATGGAGCAACCAGGCGAGGGACGACACAAATGCCGCGACATATGTTAGCGCTGCGGCATTCAAAACTTTGGAAACACCGTCCGACTCATTGGAATCGACCAAACCCATGGTGCGTAGAACCCGTTTAGCCCTTGAGGAGGCATCGAATTCAACTGGCAAAGTGACTAACTGGAAGATCGCCAGTATCCCGTATGCAATTGAGCCGAGCATTAAAGTCAATGGAAGCATGTGGAAAAAGTACCCAGCCATCATGACAATGGGCAGCATGCCGCTGGCAAACTGGGTGACGGGAACAATAGCCATTCGCAAGTGAAGCGGAGCGTAAGCGGCTTTGTGCTGCAAGGCGTGGCCACATTCGTGGGCGGCTATGCCTACGGCCGCGGCACTGGTACTTCCATAAACAATTTCTGACAAGCACAGCACTTTTTTAGTTGGGTCGTAGTGATCCGTCATTTCACCTGCGATCGGCTTAACTTCGACATCGGAAATCCCCGCATCCCGCAAAATCTGCCGCGCGACTTCGGCCCCCGTGTATCCAGCGCGGGTGGTCACCTTCGAAAACTTTTTAACAGTGCTCCCCACCTTCCATTGAGCGTAAAGACCCAATACCATTGCAAAAATAATTCCGACCCACGTTAATGCGTACCAACTCATAATAAACTACTCCTTGTATATCAAACTAGCACTGACCGTTCCATACTCAAACGGTAATTCTAGCTTTATTCAGTGCCTTGTCATTCAACCACTTAAGAGGAGGTTGATCATTTAGGCTCCTTGCCGCTGAGCAATACTCTTGTCACAGGTGAGTCACTTTGATACTACTCCCCGCCTTATGTTGCATCCCCGCAGGCGCAAAAGAATAGTCATCAAACTTGGAACCGGTGTTCTCACCACGGCTAAGCAGCATCATGACATCCCGCACATGACCAAGTTGGTTAAGCAAATCGCTTACCTTGTCGGGAAGCTGAATTGGGAAGTGCTCGTTGTTTCCTCAAGCGCTGTCTGCGGCGGCATGCCGGTCCTAGGTTTCAAGACGCGCCCGCTGGAGGTGCCTGAAATTCAAGCCTGCGCGGCCATCGGTCAAAGCCGGTTGATGACGATTTATCAGCAATTATTTTCAAAATACAAAATCAATGTCGCCCAAGTGCTATTGACGCATCCTGACATCGATAGTCGCACCCGCTACCGCAATGCACAGAACACCTTGGACCGATTACTGATTCACAATGTCGTTCCTATTATTAACGAAAACGACACGGTCGCCGTCGATGAAATCAAGTTCGGTGATAATGATCGGCTGTCCGCGTATGTCAGTGAAATGGTGAAGGCTGATTTGCTTGTGATACTTTCAATGACCGACGGACTCATGACGAGCCTCGAAACCTCCGGGCAGCTGGTAAAACGAGTTGTAAAAATTGATGATAAGATCCGGCGCATGGCCTCTGGTCCACGGAGTAACTTATCCGTTGGCGGGATGATATCAAAAATTGAAGCTGCTGCGCTGGCGGTCAATAACGGTATTCCAGTAATTATTGGCCATGGTCGGGCACCGGAAATCCTGATCAAGATTGCCCAAGGCAAGGACATGGGAACCTACTTCGAGCCGCGCAAGAAATAGTGGTTATTTCTTAGTGGTCGGCGATTTCTTCTCCCCGATTTGGAGGAGGGTTTTGACCTCAAGCGAGGAGAGTTCGCGGAAATGCCCTAAGGGAAGTTTCCCAAGACTCACGTTGCCGATGCGTATGCGACGCAGTTTTTTTACCGGGTGACCAATCACGTAAAACATTTGGCGAATCTGTCTTTTGAGCCCTTGAGTGAGCACGACTTCGTATGCTTTTTCGTGCAGAGGTGTGACGGCATCAATGATCCCTTTTTTCATGGGGCCGGTGTCGTCCACCTTGATCATGACTCCCCGTTTAAGTTTTTCGAGTTCTGCTGGTGTGGCAGAGGATGCAGTGACGACATGGTACACCTTTGGGACTTTATAGCGGGGATGCATGAGGTGCTCGGCAAACTCCCCGTCATTGGTCAGAAGGATAAGGCCTTCAGTGTCTTTATCGATTCTACCTACAGTAAAGAGAGCGTTGCACGGTTTGGGCAGAATATCGTAGACTGTTTTCCTATCTCGCTCGTCAGATCGCGTACAGATGTAACCTGTCGGTTTATTTAACATCATGTAAATTTTGCGCGGCTGAGAGACCAGCTGACCCTTGACCAGAACGATATCGTTGTCGGGATCCACTTGAAAACCTAGGTCACGGATTGTCTTGCCGTTAACAACGACAGAGCCGCGAGTTACAAGGTCTTCTACAGATCGGCGTGAACCGAGGCCTGCGGAAGCGAGATACTGGTTAATGCGCATACGAATGCTAAAAAGCACAAAAAGCGGGTTGTACACCCGCTTTTTGATTACAATTTAAAAAAGTGGATTTAGGCGTCCGGCTTTGTCTTCGGAAGATTATAGACGTTATCTCCCGCCTTAAATTTTCCGCGCTTTTTCAATACTTCGACGCGCTCAAACCTTTTTAGCACATTGCGCTTAGCGGCCATTGTGCTTTTTCCACGTAAACTACGGTGCTGTGACATAATAATTTTCCTTAAAAAATAGGGTTGATAGAATTAGCGTAAATGAACAAAGAGCGCAAGTTCAGAAATTAACAATTTCTGCCAAGCTCACAATATACTCTCGATGAAGTGTGAAATGTTGGTTTCTGGAGTAAGGACTTTGTGGCATTATAGATCAAAATGCCGCTGCTGTTCGCGGGCATTGCTCCAGTCCTACTGAATTTTTGAATCACGCGAAGCCGCGAAGGGTTGGGGAAGAAGGAACACAGATGAACGTGAATTTTAGCCGCGAAAAGCCGCAAAAAACGCAAAAGGGACTAAGAACCGCAGATTAAAAAACGCTACGAAGGGACGGACAAACTATCGGAATAATTTGTCTGTCCCTTCGGGCCCTTATACCTGGGGGCACCCTTGGCTGGACTGTGAATCTTCAATGCCGGTTGCTGGCGCTATCCATGGTGAAGTTGGGGTTCTTTCCGCGCAGCATCATCCCCTGACCACGGGAGGGATGCTGATTGCCTTCGGGTTGGTCATGGGCGCTTTTCAGTTGAAGGAGGATATTTCGGCGGAAGCGGTCACTCTTGTTGACCTTTGATCCATGGAGAGTCAGGTAGTTGAAGATTACCGCGGCCCCGGCTTTGACCGGTACGGGAACTCCGTCATCGACACTGAATTTTTTCTGATCCACATACCAACTCTGACCTTCACCGTTGGCTGTTTTGATCGGGCCATGTTTGTGGCTGCCGGGGATCACGCGAAGTCCGCCGTTCTCGTCATCGGTGTCATCTAGATGGATGGAGAAGGCCAGCATGGTGTTTTTTTGGTGCGGGAAATACGGGTAGTCCTGGTGCATGGGGAACATGCCGCCCGTGCGCGGTTTCTTATAAATCAGCTTGGTATGATGGAGCATGACGTCGGGTCCGAGTAGCGCCTCGGCAATGTCTAGGACACGCTCATTCATGATCAAGCGCGAATAGCTGGCGCGATAAAACTGCATGTCGTGGATGCCATTGACTTCGTATTTGGCCAATTCCTCGGCAGGCAGATAGTCGCCTGACCATGTAAACACGCCCGTCTGTTCGGCGTTTTTCCCGGTAGCTTTGGCCATGGCTGCGTGGGCCACTATATCGTCGGCGTCCCGAATCAGGTCGGCCACGAATTCAGGGGAGAGTAGGTTTTCGATAACGAGATAACCGTTCTCTTTATAAGAATTGACCATTTCGGCAGTGATATGGGAATCATTTTCAACAAGGGTAGACATAGGATTTGGGTCTGTGAGTGTGTTTTACAGCACTTTCTGTTTATTTAACAGGATGCCTTTGACTTATCACTGTACCTCTGAAAGACTGTTTCAACAATGGCAAGGACGGACAAAGAATTGACAAAAACGGCCAAGGTACAAGGTCTCTCCATTTCGGAGGAGGTCCAGGCCGGGACTTATCGCATCAGTCTTAATGGACCTTATGAGGCCCGATTTCATCGGCAACCGACCAATCGTCCTCACCGTCATAACTATTACGAATTCTGTCTCGTCCGTCGTGGGACAGGTCTCTTTGCTCATCAGGGGGAACGCTACTCACTACGATCTGGCGACCTGTTTATAGCCTTGCCCGGGGTGGGTCATGAGATTTCATCCTTAAAAACGCGGGATTTGGAAGTGGATTTTGCAAGCTTTGCGCTCGCTCCCGGACAGCCTGGCCAGCCGGGACAGGCTCAGATGATTATTGAAGCGTTCCTTGCACGACCTTTGGTGCACAGGCGTCACTGTGAGATTTTGGCCCACACGATTAAAGCTATTCGTGAACTCCGTGCACATGACATGGGCGGTTATTTTACCGGTGAACTCTTCAAGCAGTTGATCCTCCAGACCATGCACATGTTGACGGATCATGCCCCCTTGTCTCCCTCTGGTGATCCCGTTGTCCGCCACCACCCCGGCACTTTGCAAAAAGCCCTCCTTTGGATTGATGCCCGGCTTGATCGTCCCCTGTCTGTGGAGGAAATTGCGAAGCATTGTGGATTGTCCGGACGGCATCTGCGCCGGATTTTTGATGATGCACTGGGACACGGGGTGAATGAGGAGATTCAACACCGGCGATGTCAGAAGGCCCGCATGCTACTGACGATGGGAGATTTTAATGTGGAACAGGTGGGACGACAGGTTGGCATCGAGAGTGCCGCCCAGTTCAGTCGGTGGTTTCGTAAATGGACAGGCCAAGCACCGCGTCAATTCCGCACCACATCACCCGCCATTCTGCGCCCGCCGGGGATGTCCAGTGCCTTTCATACGGAATTCATCCGCAAGACCTGAGTCGGCGCAACCCACCTAGAAGCCTTCCGCATCCGAAGGGACCGTCCGAAGGGACCGTCCGAAGGGACAGACAAACTATTGGGTTCATATGATCATTTAAATGCGAGAAGCGGAAAAAATGACTTTTAAATGACAAATAATTTGTCTTTCCCTTCGGGCCCTAGAGAAACTGAAAGGGGCGTTGGGCGAGCGGAGGGTTCACCTTTGCCCACTGCCACCCCCTCAGTTAGTTCGTGGAAAATAAGATGTATTTCTTGACCAGTCGCCCTGCCAATGATACATTACATCTATCATGAAAACCGCTACCGTTGCTGATCTCAGAAATAACTTTCGGCGTGTCTCCGCTTGGATAGAGCATGGAGAAACTGTGAAAATCCTCAAACGCGGCCGTGCTTTCGCTCAACTTACAGCCATCCCAGTAGCGGAGACAGGGGGAGTCCTTGTGAAACCTGACATTATGGCCCGCTTGAACGAGGTGTGGGGCGACCGGATGTTTTCCATGAAAGAGGTCGAGGCTATGCGAGCCGCGGAGTTAGAGGGCGAAGAAGGGTGATCGCCTATCCCGATACCTCATTTCTGTGTGCGCTCTATCGCAAACAGGTGAATTCTGCCATGGCCGCAGCCCATTTTTCGAGAATGACGGAATCACTGTATATCGCCTCTCCACTCCTCTTTGAGTTCCGCCAATCCGTGCGCTGGCAGGTTTATTTGCATCAAAAAGACCATGCCAAGGGTTACAACCGGGCTACGGCGATAGCATCACTGGCTCAGATACAATCGGATATTGCTTCTGGTGCCGTTGTGACCACACCAGTGGACTGGGCAGACGTTGTCAGCATTGGGGAGCGTCTTTCCGCCCAATACACATGGACCGAGGGGTATCGCGGCTTTGATGTGCTTCATGTAGCATCCGCCCTACATCTGGGGGCGAGGGAGTTTCTGACTTTTGACGCCAAACAAAAGAAACTCGCAGAGGCCGAGGGACTGGTGGTGCCGCTGTGAGGACGATTTTTCATTGCCTACGATTGGTCTGTCTAATCGTACTGGGATTGGCATGGACTACGACGGCAAGTTTTGCGGTCGTGGATGTCCAGAGTCCTGCGATTCGTGGCGTCAGCATAGGGTATGACCAGGCATATGCCTCACTCAATGGCTACGATGCAGCCCCATTACGTGCCTGGGAGGACGAGAACCAATCTGCATTACCAGACGCGAGAGCTTCTTTCGGCTTGGATCCCGGATTTATTGCCGCAAAGGCAGGAGGTAGAACAGTCGCAGACACCTTACCTAAAGGCATAACTGATATTAAAAACGCACAAGGTGGGGTATTCAAAAGTGTGCATA
>JAWXCD010000067.1:0-19770 GCA_034440535.1 Verrucomicrobiota bacterium
CGGAGCCCGTCGAATCCGACACGCAGCGGACGATGTGGATATAATGACACTCCGGGACTTAAAGCTGAGTCCGATTGGATTCCCGGGTCAGTTTTAGAAGTTTTAAGCAAAACACCGAGAGACAGGTAGAAAGAGGGAATCTCCTTGCCTTCGAAAGCTTTGCTCTGCCCAGACATGGCTTTGATTCTTTGATTCAATATTTCGAATCAAAATCAATCGCATTTAAATGATCGAATTCCGAATCTAGCGCTCATGTGACCGCCCAAATAGTACAAGCGTAGCAAGTTGCGTTTTTGAACTAATAGTTTGTCTGTCCCTTCGTAGTCCCTTCGGGTGTGGAAGGCATTGGACGATTTGGAACCCTGGGTTGACGAGATTTCCGGTTTTTCGCGGCGCTTTTCCAAACCCGAGAAAGGGCGCACATTAATGGAACCTAAAATAATCGGAAAATCAGGGTATTAATGGGATTTGACGGCGGCATAAACGGGAGTAAGGGTGTTCGGCGTTATGCGGAGGATAGACTTTGATTTTTACAAACCACTCATGATGATTGTCTTTTTATGGACGATCACGGCGTCTGTTGTTGCAGGCGGTACGGAAGAACTTACTTCGCTCACAGTTACCGAGGCCTACACACTTTCTTTAAACAGACTTGAGCGGATCCAGATAAGCAAAGAGGAGTACAGAGCTGCGGAGGCACTTTATTGGCAGTCTGTTTCCGCAATATTCCCTCAAATTTCTTTTGTCGCTGAACAACGCTTTCAAAATAATGCATCGAGTCAGGGAGGCGGGGGGAGTTCCTCGTCGGGCTCAAGTAGTTCAGGTAGTAGTGGAAGTGGGAATCAAACCAAACAATCGTTCGCCGGACGTTTTAACATTCAACAACCCCTGTTCAAAGGGTTTCGGGAGTTTAATGGTGCCGCCTCGTTAAAGTCACAATCTCATGCTGCCTTTGGTGATTACCTGCGCGCGCGACAGACGTTGTATTATGATGTGGCGGACGTGTACTTTCAGCTTTTAGGGCACGAGTCTGATATTGCCTTATTACAAGCGCAACAAAGCACACTTGGCGACCGGTTAAACGAATTGAAAGAGCGGGTGGATTTAGGGCGTTCTCGTAAAGGTGAACAATATCAAGCAGAGGGTCTGCAGGCGGATGTTGGAGTTTTATTGGAACAAACGAAAGGGTTGCGCGCGGCTGCCAAAGAATTGTTGGCATTTCTGGTGGGGTTAAAAGCTGATGAGTTTCAATTGAAAGATGAGATGACCTTGCCCACGGTTGAAAAATTGGAAGTTTACCTGTGGAAATCTGGTGCGAGACCCGATATCAGGGCGGCGGCTGACCGCGCGAAATCTGCGCGGAACGACGTTTCAGTGCGCAAAGGGGAATTTGCTCCAGAGATTAACGCCGAGGCAAATTATTACGCCGTTCAGGATCCCGATTCTAACCGGGAATGGAATATCCTACTCACCGGCACAGTGCCCATTTTTGATGGAGGCTTGCGTTATCAGCGTGTGAAGGAGAGCAAAGCACTTCAACGAAAAGCGGAGTTAAGTCTCGCTGAGGTCACGCGTCGTACGGAATCGGAAGTGCGCACGGCTTATCAAAATTTTATTTCATCGGTAAATCAGTATTTAAAATTGCAGGATGCTGTTGTCATTGCCCGAGAGAATTATGAGGTCCAGAAAAAGGATTATTTGTTGGGGCGAGCCAATAATCTGGATGTGCTAACCGGGTTGACGGCATTGCAGGACGACCAGCGCAGGCTTTCGAGTGCTGAGTATCAGGCTAAGCTGAATATGATCGCACTAATCATTGCTTCGGGAGAAGCCAGGCAATGAACATATCCGAACTTTCTATTCGTCGTCCGGTCTTCGCATGGATTCTCTTTTCCGCGTTCATCGTGTTTGGAGCGATTAGTTATCAGCGTTTGGGGATAAGCATGATGCCCGATGTCGATTTTCCGGTGCTCACGGTATCGACAGTTTGGGAAGGGGCTGCGCCGGATGTCATCGAGTCGGAGTTGGTTGACAAAATTGAGGAGCGCGTTATTGGGCTCGAGGGATTAAAGGATGTTCGTTCATCCATACGCCAGGGTCGGGCCACCGTGACCCTTGAATATGATCTCAATCGTGACCTTGATGCGGCACTGCAAGATACGCAAGGGGCGCTCAGTCAGTTGCGACTGCCTACCGGGGTGGACGTGCCGACTATCAAAAAAACAAATCCCGAAGACGAACCCATTATGTGGATCGCATTCGGAGGGGATAGACCATTGCACGATTTGATCCGGTTCGCCGAATTGAACGTGATCGATCAGTTGCAAACTGTATCGGGGGTGGGCGAAGTGATGCTTGGGGGGTACACGAGTCGGAACCTGCGCCTGTGGATAGATAAAACAAAACTTCAGCGGTATCAGCTCAGTATATTGGATCTCGTGGATGCCATCGAAAAGGAGCATCGCGAGGAGGCGGGCGGGTACATTGAAAATCAGAAAAATGAAATCAATGTCAGGACCATGGGTGAAGGTTTAACCGCAGAGGAGGTGGGGAACTTTCTGATCACGCGCCGGGGCGGGCAACCCATATACGACACCACTATTCGGGTCAGAGACGTCGCGCGTGTGGAGGATGGTTTGGCCGATATACGGAACGCTGCCTACATAAGTGGTCAAAAGGGAGCAGGAATTTCCATTGGTATTAAAAAGCAGCGCAAGACCAATGAAATCAAAGTCGCGGATGGTGTTGTAAAGAAACTTGAAGAATTAAGTAAGCGGTTACCGAAAGATTTATCTATTCGGGTCAACGTCGATTTTACAGAAGCCACGCGCGATTCCGTACACGAAACGCAGTTTGAACTGATTCTGTCAGTGCTCCTGACGACACTCATTTGCTTTTTGTTTCTCGGAACATGGAAGGCCGCACTCAATGTCATACTGTCTATTCCTTTTTCGGTTGTGGGCACTTTCATTGTCATTTATTTCATGGGTTTTACCCTGAACCTGTTCACCCTTTTGGCTTTAACTTTGGCCATCGGGATCGTGGTGGATGACGCCATCATGATGCTTGAAAACATTGTTCGCCATTTTGCTATGGGGAAGAGTCGGCGTCGGGCGGCTGGGGATGGGGCGACAGAAATTACTTTTGCAGCTATTGCGGCGTCAGTTGCCGTAGTGGCCATTTTCTTGCCGGTTATTTTTATGGAAGGGATTATCGGCAAATTCTTCTTCCAATTTGGGATCGTTATTTCTGCGGCCGTGATGCTTTCGTTGGTCGAGGCGGTCACGATTACACCCATGCGTTGCTCGCAACTCATGGCTCCAAACGACCATGATGGATGGCTGGCTAAAAAGAGCGACAGTGTGTTTTTCAAATTGGCGGCGGTTTACCAAAGAACACTTGAGTTCTCGTTAAAGGCCCGGTGGCTCGTTGTGATTAGTGCGACTCTTATTTTTGTGGCTTCATGTTTTATTGTGCGCGCGCTTCGGATTGAATACATTCCGCCGATTGATCAGAACTTTATCCGGGGCTTATTTCAAACTCCTGTGGGATCCTCCCTAGAAATGACTACGCAAGTTGCTAAGGAAGTGCGGGCGTACCTTGATAAACATCCTGATGTTAAAAGGTATTTTATTCGCGTCGGCGGTAACGACGGAGTGCCAAATCAATGTTTCGCGGCAATTACATTGAAGGACAAATCCGAACGTGTGCGGGGTCATGTGGTGATTATGCAGGAAATGCGAAAAGACTTAGGCAAAATTAAAGGTCTGACCCGTGTTCAACTTCGGGATATTTCTGATCGCGGACTTACGGGTGGAGGTCGGTCTAATCCTTTGTCCTTTAATATTCGGGGACCGGATTACAGCGTCCTTAAAACCAAGTCCAAAGAGATGATGGATGGTTTAAATGAATCAAAATTGGTGGTCGATCTCGATACTGATTATCGCGAAGGACAACCCGAGTTGCGTATTATACCGGATCGGGAGGCAGCGGCTTTAAGGGGGGTGTCGATGGAGACCATTTCTCGCACGATCAATACGGCCATTGGAGGGGTTCGCCAAGGCAAGTTTTCGTCAGATGGCCGAAGATACGATATCCGAATCCGTTTAACACCCGAACAAAGATTGCAGCCGGAGGAGGTTAACGATCTCATGTTGCGGACTGCGTACGGAGAGCTTGTGCCCCTGAAAGATGTAGCGCGGATTGAGGTGGTCAAAACCGTGCAATCCATATCCCGAGTTAACAGATCAAAATCGATCTCTGTATTCGGCGGGATTGCGCCTGGTCAATCCCAAGCTGTGGCGCTGCAAAAAGTGGAGGAGCTTGCGGACAAGATACTGCCGGAAGGGTACTCAATTCACTTTGAAGGTGCCGCACAAACGTTTGTGGATTCCATTAAATCCTTATGGTTCGCGTTGTTGCTCGGTGTGATTGTGGCCTACATGGTGTTGGCGGTTCAGTTTAATAGTTTCATCCATCCGGTCACGGTGTTGTTAGCGTTACCCTTTAGTTTAACGGGCGCATTCGCCACTTTGTTTTTAACGAATCAGTCGTTGAATGTGTTTAGCATGATTGGACTTCTGCTCCTGATGGGGATCGTGAAGAAAAACTCCATTTTGCTTGTGGAATTTGCGAACCACATGAGAGGTAACCAGAAAGCAGATTCAAAACTGGCATTGTTAAAAGCCTGTCCCATCAGGTTGCGCCCGATTCTGATGACATCCATGGCAACCATCGGCGCTGCCATCCCGCCCGCCATGGGCTGGGGCCAAGGAGCAGAGCTACGTCAACCCATGGCCTTAGCCATTATCGGTGGCGTCATTGTCTCAACCCTCTTTACCCTGTACGTCGTGCCCTGTGCCTACCTCATTTTCAGCCGGTTCGAGCGCCCCGAACCCGCCGATGACGGGTTGTAATTTATTTTATGTGTTTTTTGGCTAATTTAGTGGATTTTTAGCCTATCTCGTCAGCGCTCCGATTATTAAATTCTGGGAAAGGCAAAAGAATTGTGCTGTTGAAACCTTTTCCGCAGCATTTTGGCAATTTTATCTCGCTACAGCCTATAATATAAGATCTTTAAGAAGAGGAAGAAGCGATGTTAGCCAATGATAAAAAGGCATTCCGCCGTTTTATTTTATATTGGACTTGTATAACCTAAAATGTGACGTGTCGTTTGAAATTTATTGGCTTTTTTGTTGTAAGTTTCGGTTTTGTCCGTAAATTTGTCCGTGTGCGCCATATAATAAATGTAAAATTCTATTTAGATAAAGCTGATAAAAGCAAAAACTTTCCCATCCATCTTGTCTTGAGGCAAAAGCATGTTCAAGTGAAGGTCGCAACTGGAGAGAAAATAAAGAAGAAAGATTGGGATAATAAAAACCAAGTAGTCAAGGAAACTGACTATAGAAATAAAGCTATTAATAAATTTTTGCTTTTTTTAAAGCAAGAGATCGACAAGCATTTTGAAACAGCTCTCCACTCACAATTTACCGATATAAAAATCAAAGAAAAAATATTGTCTCTAGTTAATAGTCGTAAAGTAAATAACGACGTGCAAATGATTAGTCAGGAGGAAGTAAAATATGACAACAAGAAAAATATAACTTTCGTTGATCTGTTTGCAGGTGCAGGTGGTTTTAGTGAAGGTTTTTTACAAGCAGAAAACGAAAAGTACTTTTATAATTTCCTTTTAGGAAGTGATATTAACGAGAACTGTGAATTAACACACTTGGCGCGTTATAACAATCAACTTGGTCTCGATGCGGAGTTCCTAAAACAAGATATTACGGAACCTGATTTTTTAGATAATCTTTTAAATAAGTTAAAGGACAAAGAGGTTGACGTTGTCTGTGGTGGCCCTCCTTGTCAAAGTTTTAGTCTTGCAGGAAAGCGTAAGAAGTTCGACAAAAAAGACGATTTGTTTGCGCATTATCTAAAAATAATTAGGGCGTTAAGGCCCAAGTATTTTGTGATGGAAAATGTAAAAGGGATTTTAACCAAAGAAGAGGGGAGAATTCGGGAAATGATTTTACAGGAAATCAAATCCATTGTCGATTTAAAGGAATTTCATCAACTACTACTTTTTGTTGCGCAGTTGATAAAATCAGAGAAGGGACAGCAATTTATTCTGGAGTGCTATAATTTGCGTCTGAAATTTGAAACTGCGACTGAGAAGGAGCTTGAAAAAGCAAGGGAAGCTTACATTCAAATCATAGAAAATAAATTTAAAATACTTACGCCAAAGATTGTTGACTACAAAACAAGTAAAACAGATGCAAATATCAGTACAATTCGTCACGGCTTTAATTTATTGAAACGAGGTAAAGAATTAGCTTACATTAGAAAAAAGGTAATCGCTGAAAAATCACTATGTGATTTGGATAATGATTTTTTTGCGGCAAGTTTCGACAACTTTTTGACTACTATTGAAGCTGAGTCCATTACTAAAAACATTAATGAGGCATTCAAAAACTTACAGCCCTCGAAGAAATTCGAGTCAGAAATTCAAGATATAATTTTAGCCCTTGAGATCTACGACTATTCTTTTGACGAGTGTGTTGTGGGGTTAAATCCATTTGTTCTAAAATCAAAAAAAGACACTGAATTTTTAGCAATATTGTCTCATATAAGACTATATAATATTGATAAGCCATTTGTGGCTTTGGCTTCAAATTATGGAGTTCCTCAAAATCGTGAAAGGGTTTTGTTCATTGGATGCCGCAAAGACCAAAACTTAATTATAAATGTTCCGCCAACCGTTAGCCATAAGGAAAAGGTAACAGTTTTTGAAGCGCTTTATGATTTAGATTTTATTGGTAATGATGATGAAAGATATTTGTATGAGAAAATTGATTTGCATGAGAGGTACAATGTTGCTTCTGAAAAAATGAAGTCTCTTATAAAGAAAAGACTCATAGATGGAAAAACAGACGATAAAATGGGCTTAACATATGCCGAGTGGTCAAAGCGTGGTAGATTAAATGGGAGATTTGGAAAAGCTAGAAATCCATTTTATGTTAGGAACATAGAAGAGCTTGAAAACACTTTGACTCATGTTGTTGCTCCCTTGCATAATCACAAAACAAGTAAACAAAATGATGATGTAGTAAAGAGGCTTGGTGTTATTTTAAAAACTGGTGATTACGATTTGGCGAAAAATGAATTAAGGAAAATTGGATTAAGTTCTGAAAAAAGAAACTATAATGTTTTGCAGCCAGACTCACAGAGCCCAACCGTAATGACGATCCCTGATGATTACATACACTTTTCAAGGCCTAGAGCTTTAACGGTTCGAGAAATGGCTAGATTACAGTCATTCGATGATTCCTTTGTCTTCCAAGGCAAACGATCAACCGGGGGAAATAAACGTAAAGTTGAAGTGCCACAATTTACATTAGTGGGTAATGCGGTTCCTCCGCTTATGGCTCGTGCTGTTGCCTTAGAAATTTTAAAACACATTAAGTAATGCGGCTGTTAACAAAAACCGAAATTGACCGGATAAAAATTCTTACTGAAAACTCCATTGAACTCACCTTAATTGAACCAACAAGAACAGGTCTTGAAAAGTCTATTATGGATGCCACTGGACCGGTTCGTCTTTATTTTAAATCAAAGTCTATTCACGATTACGATAAACAGCAACAAGGACCAGATAAAAAGATATTAGTAATTGCGCACTTTGTAGGCAGCTCCTGCTTAATGCCTTCCTCTGCATCATTATATCGCCCAATCACAAAAAGGGGTGATGCGCGGTTTTGGTTTAAAGGTCTGGGTAATTATTCAAGACCTAATGATATTTTAGGAATCACCGAATTGAATGGTGAACTATATATTTTAAATATTACAGACCTCAATATTGAAGCACTGTTAAAACAGAGAGATCTTAATCCCCTGCAAGAATTAGTTAATGAAATTCGAAAACAATCCAATGAAGTCGCCAACGAATTATTGAGATTGCTTGGTAAAATTGCAGCTAAAGGTCCGGTGCCAGCTATGCTTAAAGCTGATACTGCAATCGGTAGAACATTGGAAAAGTTGCTTGGTATTGATATTAATTCGTCTAAAAAACCTGATTACAAGGGTATTGAACTGAAGTCTTATCGTGATGCTAGGGGGAATCGGAAAAACTTATTTGCTCAAGTCCCGGAATGGTATTTAAGCAGATTTAAAAGTTCTGCGGAAATTTTAAGTAATTTTGGGTATGCAAGAGGGGAGTGTTTTAAACTTTATTGCACGGTTTCTGCTGTTAATCGAAACTCGCAAGGTTTGAAACTCAAAATCGATAATGAATTAAGCCAGCTTATTGAGCATTCAGATAAATCAAGCGTTGGAGATTTTGTCGTTTGGGCATTAGAAACATTGCATAAAAGATTATTAGAAAAACATAGTGAGACGTTTTGGATTGCCGCTGATTCCATTAATATCGATGGTAAAGAACATTTTCATTACAAAAATGTCGAACACACTAGAAAACCAATCGTTTCTCAATTTGATATTTTACTTGAGCAAGGAATTATAACTCTCGACCATTTAATTAAAAAGGATTCTACAGGAAAAGTTTCAGAGAAAGGACCGTCGTTTAAAATTCATCCAAATTCTTTAGGACTACTTTTCCCGCCGAGTCATTCTTATTCTTTTCTTCCAATAATCTGACCCGGTCATCCCTCACTGATTTGTGTAAATTCAGTCGCGACACAAAATTCCTGGAGCTAAAGGGCACGGACAAACCATTTGTTACGTGCCATTAGACGCAATCGGTCATTTTGAAAATTCTTGATTTCATCATGCGGGGATGATCCTGTAAGTTGTGGCCATGGAATTTCCAAATCCGACAAGTAGCTCCGGCTCGACATCCCATGACAATGCCGCGCCTCGGGGCCAAGGCTGGGACATTCGCAATGACCTGAATCCCCGGCGACTGACGATGATCATGTGGGATACGGCGTACATTCAGCGCCATCACAAGGGCGGCTCATTTGAGAACTACGACGCGATACTCGATCAGGCTGTGGAACGCGGGTACAACACTATCAGCATCGACCCTATGCCACAGGTTATTGATCTGGCCAATCCGGGGCGTGAAATTCATTTCCCGGATCCGCAACAACTTTATATGGCATGGTGCGGTAACTGTGAAAACCGCGGGCACGCCGGAGAGTGGTTGATCGGATTAAAGGATTATTATGACAGTAATAAGCGCTATTAAAAGTTTCATGATGTTTTATTTAAAACTTAAAGTTCCCTTGGATGCGGACCATGGCGGCGTACTGGCCGGCTTTATCCATGAGCTCGTCGTGTGAGCCGCGTTCGGCGATTTTACCCTTGTCGAGGACGAGGATTAAGTCCGCGTTCCGTACGGTGCTGAGGCGATGGGCGATCACGAAGGTTGTTCGACCTTTCATGAGTTGGACAAGAGCGTCTTGGATCTGTTGTTCTGTCAACGTATCAACACTGGCCGTGGCCTCGTCGAGAATAAGAATGGGAGGGTTCATTAGAAGTGCGCGGGCAATTGAGACGCGTTGTTTTTCACCCACACTCAACTTGACCCCACGCTCGCCGACAACAGTGTCATACGTGCGGGGTAAGCGTTGAATGAACTCGAAAATGAAAGCGTCTTTAGAAGCCTTTTCCAACTGCTCCTCGGTAGCGTTCAGGTTCCCATACATGATGTTATCGCGAATGGATCCGTTAAAGAGAAAAGGTTCTTGGGAGACGATCCCTATTTGTTTTCTTAGCGTGGCCAATCCGTAATCCCGCACATCGACACCATCGACGAGGAGACGCCCTTGAGAAACATCATGAAACCGAGGAATTAAGTTAATCAAAGTTGATTTACCTGCGCCTGTTGGGCCCACTAGGGCGACATTATGACCAGGAGGAACGTCTACATTGATGCCGTTAAGAATCCATCTGTCCTCCTGATATTGAAACCAGACCTGTTCGAATTTAACGGCGCCATGAGCCCGCCCAAATGGGCCATCTGGCTTATCATTAAATACCCTTATACAATCAGGTTTCTCCACGATAGTGGGCACCTCATCCAAAATCTCGAACACTCGCTGACTTGAAGTGCGCGCGGATTGAATGAACTGATTAAGCCCGTGAATCCTATTGAGTGGCTCATAGAACAAGGCTAGGAAAAGAAGAAACTTGATCAGTTCGCCGACCTGCATCTGACCAGTGGTGACCAGGTGCCCCCCATAACCGACGACGATAATGGAACCCATAGCCCCGATAAAATTTGTTAACGGCCAATAGATGGACCAGGTGCGCATCAGACTCAGGACAACGGAAAAATACTCATTGAGCCGGGTGCCGAAACGTTTGATCTCGTAGTCTTCGCGACCGAAGATTTTGATTTGACGGATCCCCTGAATATTATCGTGCAGAAGGTTGGACAGGGCGTCTTTTTTGCGAGCATTGAGTTTGTACATTTTATGAGCACGGACAGTGAACCAGCAGACGACCACGATCAGAAAGGGGATAGGTATCATTGCTGCGAAGGCGAGCTTCCATTGAGTGAGGAAAAGCATGGTACCCACCGCAAGAATTTGGAGAGTGGCGACAAGGCCTTGTTCAGTACCATCTACAAGCAGACGCTCCACATTGGTGACGTCATCCTGCATTCGGTTTAGGATTTCCCCAGTACTACGCTCATCAAAATATTTAACCGAAAACTTTTGTAACTTCTCATACAAATCACGACGCAAATCCGCAGCAATCTTTTGTTCTAACGTGTTGTTCAGCCGGATCCTCATACAATTCAGGATATCACGTCCGAAGAAAGCAGCCGTACCGACGAGGAGCGAGGGAATCAGGAGCTCGGGGCGTTTGTTGCGAATAACTTCATCAATAATTTTTTCCGTAATATTAGGAAAAACAAAACTCAACCCGGTGGTTCCCAACGCGCAGGCCAAGGTGCCCGCGCACATGAGCTTATGATTTTGCGCATAGGCAAACACTCGAAATAAATTTGATCGCACGCCATTTCTTTTAAGCTCATGCTTCATAAAGTGGAGAATAAAATAAGTTTACCCCTTTCTTGACCGTTTTTGATAAGGTTTTCCTGATATGAAAGTGTACCTTGCTAATCCCCTTGGATTCACCGTTTCCGGCCGTTATTATCTCCAACAGGTTATGGTCCCCGCATTGTCAGGGTTCCTAGAGGTTATTGAACCGTTTGTGGAAGGTGGAAAGTTAGGGGAACTCAGTCAAGTTGGACACCAAAACGCCCGTTTGATTGAAGAATGCGACCTACTCATCGCGGTTTTAGATGGGCCGGACGTTGATAGCGGAGTAGCAGCCGAGATTGGATATGCCGCTGGACTTGGTAAGATATGCCACGGGCTACGGGAAGATCTCCGGGTGACCGGCGAAGGTCTTGCCAAGGTTAATCTGCAAGTGGCCTATTTTATCGAAAAAAGTGGGGGCCAAATTTTTGAAAGGCTGGAAGACCTTATTGAAGAGTTATCCTGTCAGGTCGAAAAATAACTGCGCTATTTAGTTTGAATAATTTTAACCTTTACCAGTCCAATCACGATATGAACCACACTTTCATTCTTTTACCACTCGTGTGGACACTTACTTTTGGGCTGGTCTCGGCTCAAGACACGATTTTCGGGCCAGTCGGTTCTGGACAACCCACAAAGACAGTCGTCGGACTCCTTGGCGGGGCAGCAGCTGGTGCTGCTGTCGGGCATGCCATTGATCCCCGTGGCGACGGCTGGTGGATCGGGGCATTAACAGGATCCGCCATCGGAGGGGTGGCAGGGAATTCATGGGGCCGGTCTGATACCTACAATAATTCCAATGATTCCTATTATTCCCCGGAATACTCGCGTCGCTCTTATTTCGATTCCGATGTGGTGTACGAAGAAGTGGTTTACGAGGAAACCTATTATCGGCGTCCCTATTATTATCAGACTTATCGGCAACCCGTTGTTTACGAACGCGAAACGATTATCAGGGAAGTGCCGGTCGTAAGCCCCATCCCAGAACAACGCGAAACCGCACGACGCGAAGCGGCCCATGCCGTTTGGCCGATAAAGTCGGGGCTCAAAGAATCAGCCGCCGCCGCCACCCCAACAAAGGAAAAGGCCAAAGAAATTAAAAAATCGGAACCTGCATCTGAGGAGGGTGAACGCATCCCTTACGGATTCCCCATTGATTCCGGCAGAGTGAAATCACCACATACAGACTTCTCCATTTCTATGGGAGGAAAGACCCGTGGTGACGTTCTTTACGACGCCCACACCGGGCAGCCGTTTCGTGTTCCATAGACCGCCGGCCTGTATCTGCGGTTTTTATTCTCAATGTTTGGTTATGGAACTCGTGTGAGAGTTCACCTCTTATTCACGATTCCAGTATTAGCTATTTTTTCCATATTGCCTGAGTTGTAATGATGGAAAATGGCCTAGGCCAAAATCCTGCTAAGGGAATGTTGCCATTTCTTGGCTATTAACAAACATCAACCACAATGTTAGTCACAAAGGATTAATTCACTTATGATTCATGATTCAGAACATTCGCATTTAACAAGTACACGCGGGTATGAACACTCAGATTACGGGGCAGCGAAGCGGGTATGTTGGGGAGCTATCTTAGCAGGAGCCGCTTTCTCAATTGCGATTTTTGCGGTCCTCAGTCTTCTCGGTGCGGGAATTGGGCTAAGCACCATTCAACCCACTCAAAATGATGTGCCTTCAGCCACGGCTATGACTTTGGGAGCAGGCATTTGGTGGTTTATCACCAGCCTCATCGCTTATTTTGGCGGTTCGTACATGGCTGCGCACATCGCGGGCGATGGAACTGATCGATCAGGAATCGTTCACGGCTTGGGTGCTTGGGCCGTTGTTACCGTATTTTCATTTCTTGTGATCTCAACAGCCATGGGCGCAATCTTTGGAACCGCCGCTGCCGTATTTCAGGATTCCTCCCTTCGAGCTGAGGCCCGTCAGGGTGCCCGAAGTATCCAGGAAGAAAACCGGGAAAGTAATGGAAGGTCTCGTGACGAAAACAATGAGCGCGGCACACCCGCAGAACAAAAAACTGAAACAGCCGCTGAAAATTCTGCAAAAGCTGCATTGTTCGCCGCAGTTGGATTCCTCCTTGGCGCAGGCGCAAGTTGGTTCGCAGGGCTAAAAGGATCGCAGGACAGTTTGCATGGACGCAAACACAGAGATGAAATGGTTTCTACCACCGTCCCGGCTGGATCCATTAAGACTGTTTAAATTTACCTACAAAGCATGAATAAGAGCCGCCTCGTGCGGCTCTTTTTTTATTTCATCGATCCTGATACGGTTTTCAATTTAAGAAGTTATCTTTTACCAGCACTCTGTTAAGTGTGAATCCATGAACATTATTGTTTTAGATGCCATACCCCTGAACCCGGGCGACCTTGATTGGGCACCCCTGAAATCACATGGCCAATTGACCATCCACGATCTCACACCCAAAGATCAAGTCGCCGAGAGGATTACAAACGCTGACATTGTCTACACAAACAAGGTCAAAATTTCGCGCGCCGATATGGGGCAAGCTCCAAACCTTAAACTTATAAGTGTGTTAGCGACGGGGTATGACATTGTCGACATTGAAGCTGCGAAAGACCAAGGAATCCGGGTATGCAATGTGGCTGGATACAGCACAGCATCGACCGCGCAGTTAACAATTGCCCTTCTGCTCGAGATCACGCATCACGTGGGTGCCCACAATGATTCAGTTAAAAAGGGGGATTGGTCGAATCACGTTGCCTTTTGTTATTGGAATTTCCCCCTCGTTGAACTAGCAGGAAAAACTCTTTGCATTGTTGGTATGGGAGCCATAGGAACTCAAGTGGCCTCCATAGCCCAGGCTTTGGGAATGAAAATCATAGTGGCAGAGCTTCCTGGCAGGGGGAAGGGGTTCTCGTCCATTCAACGCGTTCCATTAAAAGATGCATTCTCCAAGGCTGATTTCGTTACTTTACATTGCCCCTTAAAACCTGAAACAAAGCACATTATAAATCAGGAATCGTTAGCGTTCCTTAAACCC
Organism: Verrucomicrobiota bacterium; assembly: GCA_034440535.1. Classification (GTDB taxonomy): domain Bacteria; phylum Verrucomicrobiota; class Verrucomicrobiia; order JAWXBN01; family JAWXCD01; genus JAWXCD01. Next base: position 14,032 of record JAWXCD010000067.1, read on the forward strand.
ACGAGTTATGTCATAAATGCCAGTCGGGGAGGACTCGTAGACGAAAAAGCGGTAGCGGATGCACTCAGGTCAAATACGATCGCGGGGTATGCTACCGATGTTTTGAGCACGGAACCTCCGCTCCCTGACAATCCACTTCTCTCCGCGCCCAATTGCATCGTCACACCTCACATTGCCTGGGCGTCGTTTGAATCTCGGAAACGGCTCCTTGATCAAAGCATTGAAAATCTAACAAAATTCCTCGCGGGCAGTCCGCAAAATGTGATTATTTAACTTCTCCATTTGGAGGAAAAATAAATCACTCAGGTTCGTGACGTGCTTTAATCTTTAGATCCAAGCGACCGATCAAATAAAGAGAAAACAGTGTAGCCAGTACAGCTAAGTACCCAACACGAGGGTACCCGTGAAGTTGACGATCAGCTCCCGTGGTCACCAGCAGCCCAGCGATAGTCGAAGCCACAGCCGCAGCCGTATTTTGAATGGCCGTATGGATGCTCATAAATCCACCCCGGATCCGAGCGGGCACACATTCCGTAATAAGAGCCATTGCGGGGACCATCCGGCCGGCCACAAAAGCAAAAAAAAGAGTCGTGACTAAAAGGGCCACTCCGATGTGCACGGGCGGTAGGTGCGTCACCAAAACGAGGGGTATGATTGAAGCCACAGCCATACATCTGAACACGCGTTTTTTGCCAAATTTATCAGCCAAACGACCTGCCCAAGGGGAAGTGAAAGCGGTCATTAATCCTCCAAATAGATAAATAAAGCTTAATTGTCTCTCTGAAAAACCTACATTTGAAACGTAATAAGCACTGATGAAAGGAATGACGGAAAATTGACCGAGCACCAGGATGAACATAAGGACAAGAGCCACCTGAACTTCTGGAATTTTAAGAATCTCGTAGTACACCCGCAAAAAGTGAGCTTTGGGTTTATTGATTTCGATATGGCCCTTAAACGCAGGCACCAGCCAAACAATGCCGACATACACAATACTCGCGAGACCCGCTAACACAAAGAAAGGCACCCGATAATTCCAGTGTGTGGCAAGAAAGAGACCTAGGGGTACTCCGACCACTGCCGAAGCCGAAAATCCTGCCATCACGATTCCCATCGCCCGGCCTCTACGCTGGAAAGGAATGAGATCTCCGACGATTGAAAAAATTAAGGCGCCAAGAATTCCGCCAAAGCCACCCGTGAAGATACGGGCCATGAGCAACGATTCATAGGAATTGGCAAAACCACAACTCAAGGTCCCCAATATAAACCCTGCGTACATGATACAGAACAAGTGTTTCCTCCCCATTCGGTCTATGAATAAGGGCGCCAGCAACCCGGTGACGCCCGCACTATAGGAGTACGATGAAATCAGCCACGAAAAGGCTTGAGCATCGATGTGCAAGACACGCATGAACTGAGGCCCCAGAGGCATCATGATCATAAAATCAAGAATATGGGTGAACTGAACGGCAGCGAGAAGCAGAAGGATTGCGTTCTCCTGCCTTGCATCTGTGATTGTAGAATCAGAATCGATCATGTTTCGAAGTTGATTTTCTTACTTACGGGTTATCAAACATGGGCATCGTGACCTTAGCCATTGGCTTTGGCAACCTTCGTTAAAAAGTGTCTATTTCTTTGATTGTAATCTTCTCGGTAAATCACGCGCAAACAGTGAGGGTCGGGAGTCGTGATTACGAACAGCGCCCCGTCCATTATTTTTTCGTGAATTCTGACGGTGAGGTCACTAATCTTATCTAAAATGAATAACCCAGTCCAAAGAGCCTTGAATGATTTGAGCAGTAACAAATCGAAGTGCTATTTAGTTGGGGTTTCTGGCGGAGTTGACTCAGTGGTTTTGGTGAGTGGACTCCATCAGATCGGGTTTAAACATTTGATCGTGTGTCATTTGAACCATGGGCTTCGGGGTAAAGACAGTGACAAGGATGAGGCCTTAGTACGACGCATGGCTAAAACACTTAAATTCAAGTGTATCATAGCGCGCGTGAACATCAGAAATTTGGCGAAGAAATCCCATAGTTCCCTTGAAACTGCTGGTAGAGATGCGCGCTATTCACTCTTTCAAAGATTGGCCAAACTGGAGAAAGCCCATGGGATTTTTCTGGCCCATCATGGAGACGATCAAGTCGAGACCTTTATCCAAAGACTTTGCCGTGGGACAGGCTCAACAGGGCTTGCGTGTATGTCTCAGGAATCCACACACGGACCCCTTACAGTCTATCGACCTTTTTTGAAAGTGCGCAAAAGTGAACTTACTCAGTTTGCCGAACTCAATGGATGGAAATGGCGCGAGGACGCTTCGAACGCAACATCTGATTTCAATCGTAATAAAGTGAGGAATGAAATAATCCCTCTATTGAATCAAACTTTCGGGCGCGATGTTTCAGCCAATATCCTCAGGGTTATTGATATCTTACAAGAAGAACAAGCGCTGATACCTCAGCCCACGCCTAATGGCATTACCAGTGTGACTGAGTTACGCCAACTCGCAAAAGGGGAGCAAAGACGCGCGGTGCATCATCTTTTACGCAAGGTTTGGAATGTCGAAGACGTGAATTTTGAGCAAGTCGAAGACGTGATGAACCTGCTTAAGCCGGGTGATACACCTTGTCGGATCAATCTCTCTCGTGGATATCACGTTAAACGAAGCAAGGGCCAGTTGGTATTGGAGACCCCTAAAACGAAAAAGCCGGCAAGTCCAAAAGGAAAACCGGCTCTTTGTAAGAAAAACTGAGTTACTTCAGGTTTTTCAGCCTAAGTGCGAGACGAGATTTTTTACGGGAAGCTTTGTTGCCGTGGATAATCTTTTTCTTGGCTGCTTTATCAAGGGCGGAGGAATAAGCAGCGAATGCTTTATCGGCCTCGGCTTTGTTACCCGCAGTAATAAGTGCCGCCAGTTTTTTCTGGGCAACTCTAATTTTATCTTTTCCGGCGCGATTTACCGTAGTTTTACGTGCATTGCTACGCACCCGTTTTTCAGCTGACTTAGTATTTGGCATGTTCTGGCTCTTGAATGGTTAAAAACGAGGCATAGTATGCCTGCACCGTGTTTTGTCAATAGGGAGTTTTGTTCATTCGATCATTCGGAGAATTTCACGAATGTGTGGTTTATGATTTTTTGGAAGATTTCTGACAAGCAGGACAAACCCCGTACAGTTCGAGTTCGTGGTAATGGACCTCATAACCAGTGTGGTCCGTGATCATTTTTTCAAAAGCGGCGAGCGGGCATTTCCCCGTGAGGCGTTCTAGTTTTCCACATTGTTTACAGATAATATAATCGTGATGCACGCCTGGCATGAGCACGATGTAACTTACAGATCTTTCATGTGAACCAAGGCGACGGACGAGTTCGATTGACTCCAAGCGGCCAAGGAGTCTGTACAAGGTAGCAGGATCGCCAATTTTGGAGAGGTCCTTGTGGTGAGTCAGTTCAGACCAAGTGACAGGCTCTTTGTGGCCCATAAGGAAGCACAGCAAAGTCTCAAGAGCCTTGGTTTTTTTCAGGCCTTTTTGGCGACAAAAATCCAGAGCCCATTCCACTGATGAGGACTCCTGAGTGGAATGGAAATGACCGCAATGTTTATGTTGTGAAGATGAGGCCATACTTAGTTGCTCACATAGGACGAAACAAACTCTTTAAGGGAGTTCATATCAATAGCCGCACCAAATTTGTCTGAAACCGCGTAGGTATTTATTCCAATGACCTCGCCTAATAAATTGAAGAGAGGCCCGCCACTATTTCCTTTATCGATGGCTGCGTCGAAGATGAGTACATCGACATCTTCAACTGGAGCATTAGGAATTTGCTGTTTTACAGGGCCTTTTGCCGCAATTTTTCCCGTGGTAGTGACCCGGTCAGTTGTAATAGGGTTTCCAATAGCCACAATATCTTCGCCTACCTCAATTTTGGCAGTGTCTCCAAGGGGGATAGGCGAGGTCCCCATCAGTTCGACTTTGAGCACCGCAAGGTCTTTTTTGGGAAATGAACTTCTGGCGATGAGGGTAGCAATGAGAGGTTCGGATCGACCTTCCATAATTATTTTATAATAGGTGCCACCTTCGATGACATGGTAGTTGGTGAGTAAATACCCGTTTACAGAAATAAAAAATCCGGTCCCACTACTATATTGAGTTGAGTCTTTGTTTGGGAAGGATTGAACGTGCACAATACTTCGGGAATATTTTTCTCGAATCTGGGATGCTGTGAGACGATTGCCGACACGGCCTGTTTTCTGAAGAACTCGTGAGACATCGTCTGGGGCATTGGCCAGCAAGAAATATTTATAAGCTAAGGGATAGTTTTTCTTTGATTCCAGATCCAAACCAGCATTTTTGGCCACAGGGATATAAAACGATTTTGGCGCCCAATCGACGAGGAGTGGGTAAGCCTCTTCATAAAGGTTCTTACCAATATAATCTTTAATATCAGTGAGCTTTTCATTTTGTTCCGACGCCTTTTTCGCCGTGAGAGTCTGTTTTTTGATGAGTCCACTCGCTTCAGGAATATCCCCCGCCTGTTGCACGAGGTCCTGATAGGCTTTGGCTGCATTGGACCAATTTCGTTCTAACTCATATTGAATGGCCATCTGTTCAAGCTCCGCAAATTTTGAGTAAACGGGGCTTACTTTAACCTTTATAGCCTTCGCCTCAACGTTAGCAGGATCGAGTGCAAGTATTTTGTCGGCGGATTTGCCAGCCGAAATCCATTGAGCCTCCCGGTAAAGAACACGAAGATTGTTCAATTCTGACTCTGCTTGCAGTTGAAAATTCATTTGCTGCGTCTGCAATTGCTTGACCTGAAACACATAATGGCTAACGGCTGCGTCTGTGGCGTTTTTTTCAAGAAATTTTCGAGCTTCCTCTGAAAAACGGTTGTACTGTTTTTTTTCGAACTTTTGGACCAGCGCAGAATATTCTTTTCTTACAGGCCCGACAATCGGAGCTAAAAATTCCTGCCAGTGAAGAACGCTCAGATTCTGTGGATCGATGTAAGAGGCTTCTTCAATCAACCCTTCCAAGGCCGCATAGTTTTTGGTGTCAGCCAGAGCCTGAGCCTTTTCTACTTTAGTTGCGCATTGTTTGCGGCGGGTTTGGATGTTGTTTGAAGCGCTTTTGATGTCCCCTGGGATTTCATATTCAAGAGCCCATTTGTCCATTAATTGATATAACGCCATGGCCACCGAATAGGCTTTTTGTCTGTACGCAAACCAGAACATGCCTTCAGTTTTTAATAATAATGAGCGGGTTACATTTTTATGTTCCTCGCTATTGATGGACTCAGTTTGGGTCTTTTTCAGTTTAAATGAGGCATTCAGGTACGGAACGAGGCGATCAATAATTTCCAATTGATTAGGTGATGCTTTAGCCCGAAGTTGCCTGAGTTTTTCAACGTTGGCTGGGCTTGGATCAGCAAGGACGATGGGGACATAATTTTCCAATGCCTTTTGAGTATCAACCTGACCCGCCTGAATCAATGAAGTCAGGATTAGGAATAAGATTAAGAGCGTGCTGGAGAATCTAAACATGGGTGCACACTTAATATAATGAAAAGCCCTTTTAAAACAAACCATTCTTGGCCAGTGTGTTTATCAAGAAAATGGGAGATGAATCTCACTGCATCCCCTAGTGTAGTCCGTCATAAGTGACATAACTTATCAAATGTCGCCGGACCGCGTTATTTCGATGATGTCAATTGCAGGTGCAATCTTTTGGCGCAACCCC
>JAWXCD010000068.1:0-5422 GCA_034440535.1 Verrucomicrobiota bacterium
ACAACCCAATCATCGAAGCCGGAGTCCTCCCAGCTTGTAGCCCTAAGGTGGTAATTGTTTATCCCGGCAGGTTACAACCCAATCATCGAAGCCGGAGTCTTCCCAGCTTGTAGCCGGTGGTTGAGCGAGGTACGAGCGACACCACCGGACCGCAGCCCTCACGACGGACGCATCCCAGAGGGATGCCAGCAACGGCCGCTTCAATCCAAATACCGTTCGATTTCTGCAATCTGTCTATGCCCAAAAGGCAATGTCGCTCGCTCGAATAAGTCAAAACTAAAAAGTCCGCCTCTCTTGCGAGAAGCGGACAAATAACTTCAGATAATAAAACTAATGATTATTTGTGATAGTGTTTTTCCACAACACGATCCGAAGAACCACCGCGAGTTGCAGCGATCAACAAAGCAAGCCCCGCAATAACAGCAACGCCAATGAGGATGGGCACATAAGGCACATTCTGCGCATCTGTTTCTGTGACTTTAGTGACGGAAGTTTTCACTCCGTCGACGGCACTACCAGAGCTTTCACTCTGAGCCATCAGGCTTCCTGAACCGGTTACTGATAAGAGAGCAACCGCACAAACTAACTGTTTAATGAATTTCATAACTACAATCTCCTTTCGATCTCCTAGAGCTTATGACGTGCCATGAAATAAAAGTGCGATTCTTTAATCGCATTCATTAAACTAAAGCAACCACTGCCCCCGAAAATCAGGAGCCCAAAACTTTGAGAGCTTCAAAATATTTTTGCGCCTGATCGGGCGTGGCCTCACCCCGTTGCACTTTAAACTTAAACGTTGAAATATTGTCTTCGAGATCCGCAAGTTTAACTGAGCGTGCGAGCAAGTTTTGTTTTAAGCGTTCAATATAGTCACGATAAGGAACTTCGGCATCATGAGTGAGAAGTTGAACAGCTTCTATGATGTCGTCAGGGATTCCTTCCTGCTTAAGGGTATCGATGGCTAAATGCGATTTCTCAAAAAGATCGTGAAGTAACGCCGTAGTCTGTTCCTCGGCTGTATTCACCCGTTGCATAACGCGTATCAGATGAAAGAGGAAGGGCTTGCCTGTCTTATCTGTTTGACCAGCGTGCCCCATTATTGCGATCGCGAAAGCCCGATCAATGAGCGCGTTTCCAGAAAGCCTATTAGACATCGATTACTTTTACGTGGGCTCTGTTGACTTGAGATGGATTCAGATTGTTTAGCCCTTCTCGTAAAAGTTTAACGTTCTTTAAATTGGATTTCCAAAAAGCATCAGCAATGTCACCGGCCACTGGAACGATACCAATGACAAGGTCTATAACGAGGTTGGTCGCCATTCGAACAATGGTGGCCTGGGGCAATCCCCAACGAGTCGCGAGCATGATGATATACGCAGAAAACAAGGCGGCAATTGCGTCACCTAATCCCGGAATCAATCCAAGAATAGGATCCAAACCAATTTTAAATTTTGTACCTGGAATCGTTATGCAGGCATCAAGAATATTGGCTATTTTCTCAGCCTGTTGCAGCGTGGCTTCACGGTTTTCAGGTTCAACCTGAGGATAAACTTCGGGACGTGTTGTCATTATTGAATAATGTAAATGACATTAAGAAAACTTCTAATGGTTTTTTAAGTTTTTCTGCCATATAAACTTTTTATGGCCCACCCCCTTGACGACGAGTTAAAATCCGATCTTAAATTACTCGCTTTGGAGCTTAAGAATTTACGTCACGCCGTCGTGAACTCCCTCGGTGCGGTTTATAATATTTCAGAACTTGCACAACGAAATCCCGTTCATGTGGACAAGCTTTGCACCATGGTCCAAGAAAAAAATCCTGAAGTTCTGGACCGTATCCGCCTTTTTTCGGAATCTTTTCAAACATTTGCCCATAAAGCGGGCGTGACCGACTTTAACGTGGATTCAATATAAAGCTGTGGCAGGCTTTTTACCTCACGATGTGCCGGAATCGTTCAAGAGCAGCCGTCCATTGGTCTTTTTCCTCTGGTTGAAATACCTTCACTTCAAAAGAGTTCTTCACAATAGATCGCAATTCCTCGTGTGATTTAATATCCCCAAGTGCCAGAGCCTGGATCAAAATATTACCAATGGCCGTGGCCTCGACTGGTCCGGCAAGCACAGGCAATTGTAAGGCATTGGCGGTAAACTGTACCAGCAACTCGTTTTTACTGCCGCCTCCTACCACGTGTAGTCGTTTAATTTTACGTTTTGTCAATTGCTGCATTTTCTCAAGGGTAACCCGATAAAACAACGCCAGGCTTTCCATCGCACATCGCAGGATTTCCCCATGCGATTGCGGGATCCCTTGGCCGGTGTGCCGACAAAAATCCTGTATTTTCGATGGCATACTGTCGGGCTTATTAAACGATTCGTCATTCGGATTTATCAATGGCCCAAAGGCAGGAGCGGCAGCGGCCAACTGAGTCAAAGTTGCATAATCGTACTCTGTCCCTTCTTTGGCCCATTGCCTGCGGCATTCCTGGATGAGCCAAAGTCCGACAATATTTTTCAAGAATCGTGTGGTCCCGCCCAACCCTTGTTCGTTTGTGAAGTTGGCTTCAAGACACTCAGGTTTGACCAATGGTTTTTGGAGTTCCACCCCCATCAATGACCATGTTCCCGATGACAGATAGGCCCAATCATTCCCTTCCCCCGGAATAGCCGCGACGGCCGCTCCTGTGTCATGAGAGCAGGTGGCTATCACTTTCGCCCCACGCAATCCAAGTTCATCCGCAATGGAGGGGAGAACTTCCCCTAATACGGACCCAGAGGGTATAACTTCAGGGAACACGTGCTTTGGAATTTTGAATTTATTAATTATTTTCCAAGCCCATTCCTTTTTCCGCGGATTGTAAAGTTGTGTGGTACTGGCCAAAGATTCCTCCGCCTTTACGACGCCACTAAAAAGGTAGTTTATGTAATCACCCATGCATAAGAAATGATCCGCAGCTTTCAACAACGCGGCATCCTCAGTCACATGAGCATGCATCTGAAACAGGGTGTTGAGCGTCATGAATTGAATGCCGGTCTCCTTAAAAATGGTCTCACGAGGCACAACCGCAAACGCCCGGTCAAACCCACCGTCGGTCCGGCTGTCACGATAATTAAAGGGCGCGGTTAACATAGGCTCATTTTTTCTCAGCAGCACATAATCCACTCCCCAAGAATCCGCACTCAACCCGGCCACAGTAATCCCACGCTTGGTCACCAAGGCCGCACCCTTCTTGAGTTCGTCATAAATCCTCAACACATCCCAGCGCAAGGTGCTATTGACCCGAATGGGACTGTTCGGAAATCGATGGATCTCCTCAAGAGCCACCTTGCCGTTGTCGAGTGTTCCCAACATGACACGGCCACTTTCGGCGCCGAGGTCCATTCCGAGGTAAAATTTCGCGCTCATAGGAAAAATAGAAGAAGTTCGAGTAATTTGTTAAACTATTGCGAGACGACCCTCAATCTTTTTGTTGTTTTAGCCTCTCAAGACTTGTCACGGGAGTATCGATCAGTCTATGTTTAATCCAGCTCAACCGGACAGGTGGCAGAGTGGTCGATTGCGGCGGTCTTGAAAACCGTTGAGCCCGTAAGGGTTCCGGGGGTTCGAATCCCTCCCTGTCCGCCATTTTGTATATCGGCCATTATTGGCCTTTCGTAGTAACAGCTTCCTTGGTGCGCCTAGAATCTCCGGCCCAGCCGCCCTCCCAATACATTCCGCATATTAGCAAAGCCCCCTACCCGACCGGCGAGTAATGCATTACCTCTAGAGGCTACACGATTGTTTGAGGTCACCCACATGGGGTTTTTTCGACGTTAGAGCCACTGTTTTCCACACTTGGCACGCATTAGGCTAAATATGGATTAGGTGGAATCTATGAATATAATGCTTCGATTTTGTTTAGCGGTTGTAAGTGCTTCATTCTATTATTTGTATATCTTCTGGGAACCAGAAGAATCAATGATCGCTGGGTTGCCACAAATGGTCCTAAATATTGCGTAGCCCTCCATCATGGCACAAGCTCAGCTATATAAGGATATATGTCACTTTTCATCTTAGCTCTCATAACATTACTGGTTGCAGAAGTTTTCGTTTGGTTGCATTCAACTTCCGAAGAAGTCCACAAACGTCGCCGGTCTTAAACCGGTGACGAGGGTTTTATTTAAAAAATCGTTGCACAAAACTTTTGTTTCGATACATTGATCGGTTCTTGACCGTGACCCTATCGTCTAGCCCGGTTAGGACACCTCCCTTTCACGGAAGTAACACGGGTTCGAATCCCGTTAGGGTCACCATATTTATAACTGCTTTGCTCGCAATAACTTCAGAGTCTTCTCTGCTTTCAAAGACTATCCCGCATAACACTGTGGCATAACAAATCCACCTCGATTCAGCATCGTTCAAGCAGTGTTTTTTCGGGCTGTTTTTGACAAGGGACAATTTCCCAGAATTACTCGGACAGAATTGAGGTATTCCTCCCACTGAGTTTCCCCGGAAGAAGACAAGAAAAGAATGTTGGACGTTCTTGGACGAACTTACCCGAGGCCATTGCGGCCAAGAATCCGTCAATTTCTTTATACCGAATAGGAAATGCACCCTTAAACCCCTATTTTTCAAGCTTAAAAAGCCTGAACGCACTCATTGTTCCGTATGCAATTTCCGGATTCGCGACTGATATTTGTTTCAGATAATCACTGCCAAGGTATGAGGAGTATGTGATTAAGAAGCCCGTGCCCTTGTTTGGATATATCACATAATTTTCAACTTTATCCGCATTACCAAACTTGCAAACAATAGAAACCATATCATCACTGCGGTGTATTACCGTGCCGCCATAGCTTTTATCCTCCCGTTGCTCAGCGTCCTTACCATAAGTCAGGCTAATTTGGGCATCCTTGCTATTTTCCGGAATGAAAACATGCAATACGGTGTTATTTGGAAATGAGTCTTCGGAAGGCATGCCCTTTGGCTTTGCGGGAGATAGGTCAAATTCGAGCACCAGTACCGAACTTGAAAAAAATCGAGAACTGTTCTGCTCCAAATAATGGGCTCGTTACCAAAAGTAGAAGTACGATGACTAATTTCATAAAAATTTACTCCATATAGTTTTAGTTGGCGGTGGAATTAGGCACTCCTAATTACTCGTCCTGTTTCTTCACTTTATTGCCTTCAATGATTTTTAGAATTTCCTTACTCCTCTGCTGCGCTAGCAGTGTCACTTCACGGCCAAGACGATGTTCCATACTGTTACGATTTCCAACGGCTTTCTTTTCTCCTGATACCGCCGCAAGGATGAACCAAGCCAGACCTTCTATTTCATCTTTAGGCACGCCTTCGCCTTTGGCGTACTTAAGACCGAGATTAAATTGTGCGGATGCATTCCCTTGTTCTGCGGCTTTGCGATACCATTTGACGGCTTCCACCGAG
>JAWXCD010000069.1:0-24477 GCA_034440535.1 Verrucomicrobiota bacterium
ATCGCACACAAACCCATCGACCGCGCGCGCCCCAAGGAAAACGAAACATCGGCGGGCTACCTTCCTGAAGAACGCGCGTGGATGACTGAATTTATTTCGGCCGGATATTCGGATGTCTTCCGTAAAAAGACGGGGGAAGAACCTCATCATTACACATGGTGGACATTTCGCGCAGGCGCCCGAAAAAGAAACATTGGTTGGCGCATCGATTACACAAACGTCAGTAATGATTTGCTGGATAAAGTTTCAAATGTCGAAATCCACCCATCGATCCTCGGCTCAGACCATTGCCCGGTCAGTCTTCAATTAAATTGAGGATCGTTTCTTTTTACTCTTCGTCGAAATATCCGCACGTGGATTTTCAAGGGTCACGCGAAGTCCACTGGAAATGCGAAGGTCGGGATTGGGAATCAGAAACTTGATGCGCACTGTTTTCGTCACGGGATCAGTCACGGGTGAAACATATTCCACCTTCGCCGACAAAGTATCACGCCCTCCATTTATATAAAGTGCCTTTGTCATGCCTTGACGAATATTTACCAGCTTTTCAGGTGCCACAAACATGTTCACAATGAGAGAGTCCAGCTGAACCACCGTAATAATGACCCCCGTCGATGGTGTGACGCTTTCCCCTACATCCTTTTTGATTTCGGTAACGATACCATCCACCGGGCTGATGATCGTTCGACTTTGAATCTGAGCTTCAGCTCTTTGAATTTTCAGCTCTTCGATTTTAAGGTCAGATGCCGCACGATCAATTTCTTGAGGGTTTGATCTTCCTTGAGCTTTTAACTCGTCAAGTTTATCCATCCGAAATTTACGCTGGTTAAATAGCTCTTTTGAAATAGCGAGCTCCTTTTCAAGTACACCCACGTCCAATTGAGCCAAAACCTGTTTAGCGGTTACTTTCTCGCCCTCTTTCACCTTTATAGTCGCAATGACGCCAATCTCAGAAAAAGACATATTAATCAAATGCTTGGCCTCCGTGTATCCAAACTCCTCACTGGCGTGAATAACGCTAAGGAATCCGCACGAAATAAATAAGAGAATAATAATCAGGGTACGGGGGAGCACGGCGAGCAACATAATGCGTATATAAACGAAACGCAAGTGGGTCAATAACCTGACTCCTAAATGCCAAGGCTCATTCACGAAGACGAGCATTTAGGATTTGTCTGTGTTCGCAGGCTTCATTTTCTGACCTTTCCTTAAATCTGTGAGAATCTGCGGTTCCAATATGCTGTTTAAATACTATCTCTCAACTTATCGAGCCAACGCTCTCTTGAAGAAGATTCAAGCCGCATACGCCCGAAGAATTCTTCCAAGTGATCCTGGAGGTCCTTGACATCGCCCGCACATCCTTCCGGTAGTCGTCCATCTTCAGCGGGCTTTAATCCCCCCCATTTTTGACTCAAAGCAGGATTATACCGCACAATCAGTTCATCTTCCGCAGAAACAAAAAACTGACCTGACCCTGGGTCACCCTGACGCGCGGCACGTCCTATCAACTGCCGATCGACACGCCGTGATTCCTGTCGCTCCACCCCGATAACATGCAGGCCGCCAAGTTCAGCCACACCGGTTCCCAGTGGGATGTCAGTCCCACGCCCCGCCATATTTGTAGCTATCGTGATCGAACCGCGAAGTCCGGCCATGGATACGATTTCCGCTTCTTCTTTATCTTGCTTTGCATTGAGCAACCGAAAATAGACCCCACTCCTTTCCAGAAGTGTCGCGACTTCTTCACTGCTCGCGATCGTGCGAGTGCCGATCAAAATGGGCTGACCTGTCCCCGCTCGTCCCACTACGGCCCTGATTAGCGCTTTCAACTTCAACTCCGGAGTCATAAAAATTGCATCCTCCAGCTCCTTCCGTTGACTAGGTCTGTTCAAAGGCACAGTGACAACCGATTTTTTATAAACGACCCGGAACTCACGTTTGTTTTCTTTTGCTGTCCCTGTCATTCCACAAAAATGAGAATACAACTTATAAAATTCAGATCTCGAAATCGCCACTTCAGAACTTGTTTCCTGAGTGATCGTAATCCGCTCTTTCGCTTCAACCGACTGATGCAGTCCATCCCGCCACTTCCGGTCTTTAAACAAACGCCCCGTGTTCTGGTCAACCAATTGAATGGCTTCATCAATCACCACATAATGCACATCGCGGTTCATGAGGTACCGCGCTTGAAGAGCCAAATCAATATAAGTATGCCATGGACGAACCATTCCCGTGGTGGGATGAATGGACCGATCCTGATAAATAAAATCATGCCCGGATTGGGTCAGGGTAATATGGTGGTTCTTCCTATTCCAATCATAATGTTCCTCGTCCAATTTCAGCACATAATCGCGAGCGATTTGAAATGGAAGTGGCGCAGGATGTGGACCATTTCCAGAATTTGAAATGATCAAGGGCATCAACCCTTCGTCAATAAGCACACTATCGATCTCATCAATAATCACAGCCTGATGACCCCGCTGAACAAGAAAAGGAGTCGCATCAGGTTTATTCATCAATTGATTCCGTAAAGCAACCCCTGGGCCGGGTTTCATGCGTTCTAGAAGAACCAATTGGTCCCGAAGATAGTCAAACCCGTATTCATAGCCCGTTCCGTATGTGATATCACAATCGTACGCCTTCTTCTTTTCTGTGCGCAATGCAGCATCTTTTAAATGCCCCACCGAAAAACCCAAATAATTAAGTAAAGGAGAAAGGATTTCACAATCGCGTCCGGCCAGGTAGCTATTCACGGTGCAAACATGAACACCTTTATCTTGCAGCGCAAAAAACGCAGCTGGGAAAGCCCCAATCAATGTTTTCCCCTCACCCGTCGCGACTTCGGCCACATTTCCATCGGCAAGGCATAGTCCTGCTAAAATCTGAACACGATAAGGATTTTTCCCAAGCACACGAACAGATGCCTCTCGGATCAATGCAAATAACCAGGCGATAGTGGGACGTGACTCGGAGAATGAGAGTGGTACACCCCTAAATTTTTGGACCTCTTCCCGGATTCTTTGATCCTCCATTTTAAGAGTCTTTTCGACATGAGCGTCGATCATCAACAGCATCGACTCGTAACTATCTATCGAGCGACTTCCGGAAATGATCCCCCCTGTAAAACTTGACAATGTATTTATAACCGAGCCAAAGGACATAAGGTTTTAATATAACGCGTTACCACAACTTGCAAAACCGTAATTTACATGGAAGAAAATGAATGTGATCCGCACTAAAATGCTTCATTATTCATCCATTCTGCGGAGCTAGATAATCTGAAGTTCCACCTTCAAAGGAGATACGTTCATATGGAGACCCATTTGAACTAACACGCAAATGCACAGGCAATGGAGTCGTAAAGTTTTTTAACAGTGAACGGTTTTTGAATAACCTGAAAAACCCCCAACTCTTTAAAAGTTTCTACTGAGGCATTATTTTGACCCGTGACAACTATGCACAGAGGCCGAGCGACCATGGTTCGGCTTTGGAATGCGCGGAGAAACTCTATCCCGTTCATCCTCGGCATCTGAATATCGGTGACGATTAGATCAACATTCTGCTGGTCGAGGACTTTGAGTGCGTCCTCGCCATCACAGGCTAAGAACGTTTCAAACCCTTTTACCTTTAGCGCGTCGGCAAGGAGTTCTCGAATCGGTTGTTCATCTTCGATAATTAATACTCGTTTTGGGACATCAAGAACTTTCAGTTCCTGCAAAGGAGGGACGTGGACATCATTTACCAATCGATTCATTGGAAGCCACACTGTAAAAACCGTACCTTTATTCAATTCACTTTCTACCGTCATTTCACCCATGTGCTCTTGCACAATGGTGCTGCACACGCTCAACCCTAGGCCGGTACCCTTTATTTCCGCTTGCGGGTCCAAACCATCGGCGTTAACACCTTTCGTCGTGAAGAATGGATCAAAAACAAACCCCATGTTGCTCTCAGAAATTCCGCACCCAGTGTCCTCAACGGTGAAAAAAGCCCGCTCTCCCACAACCCCACTAGAGACAATTATTTTTTGATCTGCTTTTTTATGTACAGCATGACTGGCATTGATGAGAAGATTCATCACCACATGTGAAAGTTTATCAAACTCCATGACGAACTGATTAATGGGAATGAGCCTCAATTGGACATCTATCCCTTTAGTTCGGAAATCTTCAAAAATAAGACGTACCGTTTGTTTAAGCATCTCATTTAAATCAGCTGACTCCGCTTGCCCTTTTCCCTTACGAGCAAACGCCAGAAGACTCCGGGTGATCGTCGTGGCTTTGAGCGTAGTTTCCATAATGAGATCCAAACGATTCCGCGTTTTCTCACATGGAGTGTCATCACGCAAAATGGCCTCTATGCACCCGATAACGATTGTATGGAGATTATTAAATTGATGAGCTGCACCTGATGCCAGCGTACCCACAGCCGCAAGTCGATCCGTGCGCATCACGAGAGCGTCCTGCTTTTTAAGTTCCGTGACGTCCTTTCCAATTCCCACCAATCCAATGCATTTCTTCTCAGTATCATAGAGGGCCAGTTTGGTTGAAAGCACGCACCTGCGCTGTCCATCTTTTTGCTCTGTCCATTCCTCAACATTTTGAATACCCACCCCCGACGTCATAATTTCCTTTTCCCGCGTAAAAAACTCATTGGCCTTTTCGAAGGTGAAAGTATCGAAGTCACTGAGCCCAATCATTTGATCGGCACTTTCCAAACCGGCACCCCGAGCTGATGCAGTATTGGCCAGAAGCACTTTTCCTTCCGTGCTTTTTACATAAATGTAATCAGGGAGCTGATTAATAACGGCGCGTAACAATTCGTGTTTCCGTGTCGACTCCTCTTCTGCCACTTTGAGTTCCGTGACATCCCGCCCAATACCCACCAATCCAATGCATTTTCCATTCTGATCCAATAATGGGAACTTAGTCGAAAGAATACACTTACGTTTGCCATTCACCTCAGCATTCCATTCGGGGAAATTATAAATGGGCTTTCCGGTTTTCATGACTTGCTGTTCCACTTTTCGGAACGCATCGGCACTTTCTTGATCCGCAAAATCGCGGTCATTTTTCCCTATCATTTCCTCAGGAGATCGAAGTCCTGCCGCTTGTGCGCACGCTTTATTCGCGAGGACAACCCGGGAATCAAGGTCTTTAACATACAGAAATTCAGGAAGTAAATTGATCAAGCTGACAATTAAATGGTGCTGCTCGGTTTGATCTTTTTCCAGCTTCTTGCGAAGTTTAATTTCGTCCTTAAGGGTTTTATTTATGCGCGACAATTTTGCAGTCCGTTCCTTAACCTTACCCTCCAATTCCCGATTAATTTCACGTAGTTTTTCTTCAAGTTCTTTTAAATACGTGATGTCCCGGCTTATTCCAAAAAGTCCCGTCACTCGACCCTTACCGTCACGAACCGGAACTTTGGTGACCAAATGAATACTTTTGCGCCCGGATTGGTCCACAAATGATTTTTCAGCCAGAGCCATGGGCTTTCCCGAGATCATGATTTTTTGTTCTTCGTCAAAGAAGGCACGGGCTTCCTTGGAGTTTAAAATTTCAAAATCACTTTTACCCTGAAGGTCAGAACCCTTCTTTAAGCCCGCTGCTTTTGCCGAAGCGCTATTAGCGAAAGTGACACGACTTTGCCGATCTTTGATAAAGATAAAATCAGGCACACTATTGACCACCGTTTGAAGGAGTCTTTCCTTCTGATTAAGAGCCGCTTGGAGATCCCTCGATTTTTTACGTTCAAGGCGAAGTAATTCTTTGATCGAGGGTGCTGTCTTTTTTAGGGTCACTTTTTTAAGCATAGTCGACATTTCCTTCATCAATGAATAAAGTGTGAATGTCGATTATCATGCCACTTGAACCTTTATAATGAAAGGTCAATAAAAAAGTTTCCTTCTTCTCTTTTGAACGTTGATGGCCGAGCAGACAACACCTAAACGATCAGTCCACACTTTCGGGGATAGGATCAGTGTGAGCTTTTTTCGCCATGCGCTCCCTGATTTTTATAATGATATTTAGCGTAATAGGGTACACCGCCAGCGAAAGCAGAAAACTTGTTAGAAGCGATCCGACAAGCAAGGGGGCACCCACACTTTTCATGTTATGCCAGAGATAAGTCAGGTTTAATTTGTCAGACGTGAAAAATTCTGGAGGCACTTCGTCCTTGGTCCTTAGCAATATAACGCCTACCTCATATTGAGGATACATGGCCGCAATCGGAATAATAATTAGAATCGCGAAAAGCCCCATGGTGATGAGTGCAGCGGTGATATTTCCACGCAGCAAACGAGCAAGCACCACGGCGATAATGGTTTTAAAAAAGAAAAAAGGTGTAAACGCCGCAAACACAGAACAGGTCACCCCCATAGCAATGGAATGGGGTGTATCATTGATTAATTTAATCTTTTCTAAGAGGGCTTTGACTTTTTTCTTCATGGCTGCACGTTCCATCGCCTCAAACCTTGAGGGGCTAGTCGGACGGGAATAACCCTATAATCATTATTCAATTTTTGTAATTCGTTAATAAATTCCTGTTTCGAACTCGTATCCGCTTTAAGCAAGAGCGTGACCGAACCTCCAGCGCCCCCAGCACCATTCACCTTATAACCGGCAACGCCAAACTCGTTGGCAAGTTCCAAGACCGATTCCGCAGATTTCCCTACCAGATCCGAGTGCAACATTTTTTGGGCCGTAGTGTTTGAAATCATAGCCGATCCGAACCCGTTCAAGTCACTTCGTAATAAACAATTCTTTCCCTCAATCGCAGCTTCCCGTAAAGGCTGCAACAGTTTGCGGAACTTCGTCGATGTTTCAAGGCGTTTGATCACGTATTTATGGACTTCAGATGAGGAATGAGGTTTCCCAAGATACACGAGAAGCAACCTATTTTCCAATTCCCACATGACTTTTTCAGGAAGATGCAAAGGGGAAACAGACGCCTCGGGGTATTTGTTAATCTCAATAAAATTAATTCCTCCGTATGCCGAGGAAAGTTGATCCTGTATGCCGGCCTGATATTTTAAAATTTCAGTCTCCACGTAATGCGCATTACGTGCAATTTCGTGGCTTGTCAATGAACCGCCTGAAATCAGGTCTAAGGCACCAATAATCGCCACTGAAACAGCAGCAGAAGTTCCCGTAGATGCCCCCGCAGGTGCTTCTGAGTGAATCCAAACATCCAAGTGCAGATCCGCTGGCACTTTAAACAATCGAAAGGCTGCTTCGATCAGAGGATGTTTGGTCCATTTGGATGCATTGGAACTGATTCCATAAGTGTCCTTATAGTTTTCCACATGGATGGTGATCTGATCTTCACCTTTTTTAATTTTACCAGTGAGAACTAAAACCTCAACGGAAGGGAAAACCGCGATGTTCAAGACGGCACCCTTTCCTGCGAACCAAGTATCAGTCCAACCTCCCAGGTCACAAATACGGATAGGGGCGCTACATTTTATCAGCATTGTCGTAGACGGTAGGATACTACTCTTGTAACGAGAAGTAAAAATTGCGCTGACGGTTTTATTGCTTTTTCCAAAGGGCCAAATGCTTTTTCCAGAGCGTTTCGGTTTCACCGCGCAACAGGCAGGCATCTTTCCATACATTTGGAAAAGTACTCAGTCCGTAACCGCCGCGTGGTCCTAATTCGGGACACACATAAAGGATTTCGCCTCCCTTGGCTCCCGCAAACCAGCACGCAAACAAATCATCCACGAATTGCAGATAATCGGTAAATTCTGGAGTGATTTTGCCTTTTCCATTTGTCACGGGAATCTGACAGTGGTGCCCATTAAAAGGGCGAAAATGCATCTGGCGCGCGACCCGAACAAGTTCTGGATGTTCCAACAACCTCTTCGCGTAGGGTGGCGAGAGGTGTTTAACGAGAGCAAAATGAGAGTAATCGAACGATAACCGAAGTTTTTTGCCGGTAGCCTCCTTATACCTCTTTGCAATTTCCCACGTTTTTTCTGGTGTTTCAGTGCAGGTATCCCGATGCACTTCGAGATCAATAGTCAAACCCAACGTTTCTGCGACTTCCACCATTTTAATCCAGACTTCCACAGCCTCCACAGGAAGGGTATCATGGTCGGCCAGTTGAACATTGATCCGTGCAGGCTCAGTATCCGCCGCCATTTCAAGACGATCCTTGAAAGTCTTAAAATGCGCATCGATATAACACACATAAGTCATATCCAATGCCTTGCACAACTTCGCGGCCTCCGGTATGACCCCCCAGCCCACCGCGTCAAACCCTTCCTTCTTCGCTTGCCTAAACCGTTGCTCCATCGTCCACTCTTTTTCGGAAGATGGCTGACCTAACATGGTCCAGACATTAGCAAACTGACGGAGTTCCGGTGGTTTAATGGGTTTACGTAGTGGCATCAGGGTCCTTTACTTTTTTTTAGACCAATTTTTTAAATGCTTTTTCCATATGGTCTCTGTTTCCCTGCGTAACAAGCAGGCATCTTCCCACACGTCGGGGAATGTTGAAATACCGTACCCACCTTGCGGACCAAACTCCGGACAAGCATACAATACTTCACCGCCCTTGGCTCCTTTTAGCCAAAGCTCAATAAACGCATCTACAAATTGCAAATAATCTTTAAACTCCTGTGTCTGCTCGCCCTTTCCATTGGTCGCTGGAATCTGACAGTGATGCCCGTTAAATGGACGGAAATGAACCTGACGCGATTTTTGGACTAAATCAGGATGCGTGAGGAGGCGAGGCGCGTAGGGATGTGACAAATGTTTAACGCACGCAATGTGAGAGTAATCAAAGCACAACCGGATCTTTTTCTTCTTCGCCTTAAAATAGCGATCTGCAATCTCATACGTTTTTTCCGGCGTTTCAGTGCATGTGTCGCGATGAACTTCGAGGTCAATTTCAAGACCCAATTTTTCTGCCACTGGCTCCATCTTCATCCACACCTTCACCGCTTCAGCAGGGAGCGTGTCGTGATCACACATTTGCACGTTAATCCGCGCGGGCTTTGATTGAACAGCACTTTCCAGCCGTTCTTTGTAGGTCTTCATGTTACCATCGATATAACAAATGTAATCAAGACCGTACTTTCCGCACAACTCAGCCACAGGCCATGCACCACCGCCTATAGCTTCAAAGCCTTCCTTGGCGACCTGTTTGAATTTTTCTTCAAATCCCCATTCCTTATCCTTCGTTGGATACTGGCCAAGGGTCCACAAATTCGCAAACTGCTTTAATACGGGAGCTTTTTTCATAAATAGATTGCCGTCCCTTTTCCCTGATACGCCAAAAAAAACAAGGACAAACAAATAATGCTTAAATCAACTCCAACTCCCGAACCGGAACAGGCCAATGCCGCACCTACCGATTACCCATGCAATGTTTGCGTCGGGAAAGGGTCAGGTAAATGTCAGGCCCATGGGTGTGTAGAAGGGAAACTTGAATGCACCGATCCATGTATAAAACCGAATAAAGGCAAGTGGGAACATTTAGAGGTAGCCGGGCACGACCCTAAGGAACTCTGGCAGAAATTTTATAATAAAGGGAGCACCACACTGTATAGGGGGTGGAATCAGGGGCATTATGGTGAATTAATAAATTATGATGCGAGTGGCGCTCCAGTCAATGCTGGGAAGCGCCCAAAATGCAGTGGGTCAATGAAGGTCGCGTGTCAAGCTTGCGAAGGCAAGGGCGAGAGGGACAATGCCGGGTTTGTAAAGGCACTGGCAAAATTTCTTCACGTCAATCTGCAAGTAAAACTTCCGGATCAGGCGTGAAAGTCATTAAATTAAAAAATGGCACGGTCTTTCAGGGAAAAATCACTATTGAGGATGCCCAGACAATCCAAGTTCAGACTACAGATGGCAAACTCGTGGATATCGATAGAGCAGATCTGGAGAAATAAGCAAAGATTGTTGCTTCGCACTATTCTAAAATCAGCCTGTATATCGCTTAAAGCTTGAGACTCAAAAATGCTTGGATCTCGACACTATTAACGCGCTTTATTCTCTTCAGTCAAAAAGCGTTACATATTCTTAAAAAAAAGGCGGCCCCTTTGAGGCCGCCCAAAACAATTTCATCAAACGAGGAGTGTATTGTTCCTCACGATTTTTTAATTACTTTTTCTTAGGTCCTCGACCTTTAAAGGTCAGTTCTGCAATGCCAGATTTATCAAGTTCGCCGAGTCCCACAGTGACCATCTTTTTATATTGGGCAGTCGTGGCTGTGGCGAGAGGCACGGTGAGCCCAGCTTTTTTAGCGAGTTCAAGGGCTATCCCTGAATCCTTGGCTGCGTGCGATGCAGAGAAGAAACAAGAGTGATCACGATTTTGCATGTCTTCACCGTCGGTTACTAGAACGCGAGAGTTGGCGCCGGTTTGCGAAAAGATTTCGCGCACCATCCCGATATCCAACTTTAGAGCGTCAGCCAATCCAAGTCCTTCAGCTAACCCAGCTGTATTGATGTTCATAACCATATTGACCAAGGCTTTAACTTTAGCTGCATCCCCAGTCTTACCGACAAAACGGAGGCTCAAGCTCATGGCATTCAGAATGGATTCAACTTTATTATAAACGGCACGGTCCCCACCGCACATGAGATAAAGTGTTCCGTTACGGGCTTGAGTAATGCTTGAAGCCATACACGCTTCAAGTGATAACGCCCCGGCTTTTTTGGCGGCTTTCTCTACTTCGAGATGAATCTCGGGAGAAAGGGTTGCACAATTGATGAAAATCTTACCTTTGGCACCCTGGAGTAGGTTATCACCTTTACCTAAGAAAATCGCGCGCATCGCGACGTCGTTTGTGACAACAGTAATAATCACATCAGCAGCAGCCGTGACATCGGCCAACTTGGAATGCGCTTTGGCACTTATTTCCTGAGCAAGTTCTTTTGCAGCTTGTTGGTTGACATCAAAAACAGAAGTCACAGTAAAACCTAGATCATTCAAGCGCCGGGCCATGTTAGCACCCATGCGACCTACACCCACAAAGGCAACGCGACGAGTTGAAAACCTGTTTTCCTCAAAGTCGATGACATCCACCATGCGCTTAATTTTAGCCTCAGACTTAACGGTGCCTGGGTACGCCAAAACGGATTCATTAAACTTATCAACGGCACCATTCTTGGTCTTCGAATTTTTCTTAACCCAACCTTCGATTTCAGAATCACTCTGGAGCGTTGCGGCGGCCTTAATAAAATCAGCCTTTTTTATCCCTGAAACCTTTAAAAACATTCCGTCGAAGCCTTGACCGAAATTTGGAAGGTATTCCTTAGGAAGTGTGTTCTTTGAGAACATTCGGGCTTTGTCAATAAAGCGGGGAAGGTGAAGGTAACCAGCCAATTTTTCTTTGGGGCTGCGTGGATATTGAGTCGCGGTCATATAATAGTGTTTGAGTTTTTTGTTTAAAAATTTTAGCGGGGATTAACCTAGGGAACAGCTTTGCAATGGGCAATAGAAATATGAAACCTCAAAAATCGTCACGTTTCTTTTCACTCAAAGCGATAGCATTGTAGCCCCCTTTAAGTTTGTCGTAAATCGCCAGACCAAGGAACGCCGCAATGAGGAGCACCGGTAATAAAGCTACATACTTTAATGTCATAGCCCCGCCCATCGCCTGAACTTGAGCCCACACACCAGCTTCGGTCGTGCCTGCAACGGCACCCTTAAGTTGCTCGGCGCTGTAACCAGAAGGAATGGCTGTGGCAAGTTTCTTGTCGTATATTTTCCCCATGACTGGAAGTATGAAAGCAACGGAAAGCATTCCTGCGCCCCCCATAATCGCTAACCCAAGCGCGCCTGTTTGAGGTAGACGTTCCGCAACGAATCCCAACATGGTCGGCCAAAAGTAACACACTCCCAAGGCAAATACTGTCGCCGCGGCGAAGGTCATTACGGAGCCTTTCGCGTATCCCAACCAAAATAAACCAATCGCAGCGAGCACGGAAGAAAACAGTAACATTCGAGTTGGCGAAAGTGCATGCACAACCGGTCCGGCAAACTGACGACCCACGGCCATGATTCCATTAATCCACACCAAGACTAAAATACCCGAAACGCCCGCGGAGAACGTCAAAATATTCGGGATCCACTGACCAGGCCCCAGTTCGGTCGAACCTGTCAGAAACATACAGGCTACCATCACCAAAAAAAGTGGTCGCAAACAGTGTTTAAACATCGAACCTGTACTAACCCCTGATGTCACCCGCTCGGTTTTCGGGAATTTTTGCCCCACAAACAGTGCTCCATATATAGCGAGGGGAATGAACATTGTGGCCATTTTAATCTGCCACGACACTTCAGATTTGCTTAACGCGTAACAAAGCAACCCACCTATTACAATTCCACCCGGAAACCAAACATGGAATTGATTCAGTTTTTTGGTTTTTTCAGTGGGATAAACCGATGCCACTAGTGGGTTACATGCCGCTTCAACAAACCCATTCCCAAGCCCAATGGCCAGAGTTCCCATAAAAAGGAAAGTATAATCCTTTGCGAAAATGGTCATTATTATTCCCACCAAATGGCCTAAAAATGCCAAGCCCAACAACCGGCCAATTCCGATCACATCACAGAGCGGACCCCCAAAGATCATGGCCAAGGTAAACCCCCAAAATGCCGTGCCTGCTATATAACCCAATTGTTCGTTGTTGAGTTCAAATTGTGTTCCGAGCGGACCCATGATATCCCCGCGAATAGCAAAACTCATCGCGGTGACAATCAGGGCGATACAACTTCCGAAAAAAAGTCTAGAACTATTAAACTGGCTGGAGTGTCCATTTTCAACAGGGGAGGATGTTGTGCTCATAATTTGGCACGAAAACATATCTAAAATTGTGACAATCGCAATGCTTTAAAATGGTGTCATTTAAAGGCATAACTCATTCACCTTTCACTTTGGAGCGAAAGGTAGTCGCCTTATCCTTGGTATTCGACTTTGTTCGCAGCAAAGAAGGGGTTGTGAATTTTCTCGGATGCGACGGTGGTTAACGGGCCGTGGCCAGGGCAAAGAATGGTTTTATCCGGTAGGGTAAGAATTTTTTCGCGATTATTTCTGAGCGCGGCCTCGTACGAAATATTACCTCCGCCCATGGATCCAGCAAAAATGGAATCACCGACAAAGGCCAGTAAAGGTTGTCCCGGTCTTTTCACGACATAAGTGATACCACCCGGAGAGTGACCCCATGTTTCAAGGCATGTCACTTGCATGTCGCCGGATGTAAATGAAAAACCTTCATCTGCAATCGAATCAGCTCCTTCAATGGGTTCTTTCTTCCCCACAACAATCCGCCCCGGTTTGCCTTTGTGGGTCAACCGATCCAATTCCATGACGTGGTCGTTGTGGATGTGCGTCAGGCAAAGGGAATCCAATGTTAAATTTTCCTGGGATAACGCTTCTAACATAGGGTCAATATCAGTACCCGTATCAAAAGCTAAGGTAACCCCGCCCGGTTTGTCCCAGACAAGATAGGCGTTGACCAGAAAATCGCTGTAAACACTTCGAAACATTTTAAAGCCGGGGATGTCCTTGATGACAGGCCCTAAGTATTTACCCTTCCCTAACGCAACTAAAGCCGCAGCATCCAGCCTTAAAGGTTCGGCGCATTTTACCAGTGCACTTTCGATAAACTCGCCTTTGCGCAGGCGTCCAATTTCATCTAGAGAAACCCCTGCTCTTTGAGCTAAATGTTCTGGGGCAAGACCGAGGCCTTTTAACGATTTATTCAGAACATCGGCAAATGTGTCTTCCAGTGGAATCATGATCCTGTCATATCCTAACAAAGCTCAACGAAGTAGATTTCTAATCGTTTTCCTTTAGGGCACGTTCCGACTTTTCTCCCCTATGTAGAGCAAACCTGCACCGATCAACGGGGCCAAAACGGGATCGCGCGTAACCAAAAGTTTTGGTTTAGAAGGCAGTTCATCCCAAATTTCACTCAGAATGGGTTCAATCACATCAAACGCACGTGAAATCTTCCCTCCAAAAACCACGGCTTCAGGTTTAAATTTTTGAACGACCTCAAAAAGCCCTTTTCCAATATGCGTGGCATAATCGCCAAACGTCATCGAAGCCGCACTTTCTTGGTTGCGTGCAAGCGCAGACATTTCCTTGATCTTCACACTTTGACCTGACTGACTCGCGTACGATTGCTCAAGAAATGTTTCAGATACGAACTCGTGAAGGAAAGCGTCTGCATAGGACATATCCCTGACGCAACCCTCTGCAGGTACTCCCCTTAATTCGTCCGCCTCTCGCAAGAAAAGAGGCCTGCTAAAGAATGCCCCGTCGATGGTTCTTCCCAAATGAATACCGATGACTTGCGAATACTCTTTAGCTCTTCCTCCCACGACCTCTGCACATAAAAAAGCCTGAGCTTTATTGTAAAAACGGACGTCGATATTAAAAATATGCTTAAAAGCAGTGGTTACTTGATCGCGCAAATTCACACCTGCTAAACTCCCATAATATAGAGGGTCCACGCCCTCAAAAACCCCCTTGGAAAAACGCATTGGGGCCGGAAATGTCATCGCCACTCGGAGAGCATTTTGACCTTGGGGCCAAAGGTGTTTTATTCCGGCAACAATCGAATCAATAATTTCGCGACCTTCAGCAGAAGGATTTAATGCGAGCCCGACGGGCTTAGAAATACTACCTGTTTCGGGATCAAAAACGGCCCCGGCTAGTCCGGTTGACCCTGTATCCAGACAAATGACTTTTTCCTGGGGCATGAGAGTGGCGCGAGTTTAATCAGTCTTCCGCAGGGGCGCAAGCCTTGCCTTCACCCCCTTTTAATTCATTCCCTAAAATCTGCGAGAATCTGTGTTAATCGGCAGTTCCATCGCCCTGAGTTTAGTTGTCTATTTTTGCGTCTTTTGCGCCTTTTCGCGGCCAATCTCCTAATCCCAGTTATCCATTTTTGGCTTTCTTAAAATCTGAATCTGCGGCCCATTGCCGTGCTATTTTTTCCCCTTACCGGCGTCGTCGAACCAGCTCCCTAGAGACCCAAATGAACTGGATCCACCACCGCTGTGGCTCCCCATTGATTTTGAACCACCCCCACCCGCTGCTACCGTTTTGCGTTCGACTTTCACTGCCCCAATCTCTGGATTCGATTTCATCGATAGAGACACCCGTTTACGTGGGATATCCACTTCCATCACTGTCACCGTGACATGTTGCTGGACCTTGACGACTTCAGCGGGGTTTTTCACAAAATTGTCCGACAATTGGCTGATGTGCACCAACCCGTCTTGATGCACCCCAATATCTACGAAAGCACCAAAGGCGGTCACGTTCGTCACAATTCCGGGAAGTTTAAGACCAGGTTTCAAATCTTCCATCTTGTTGACTCCCTCAGTAAAACTAAACGCTTCAAACTGCTGACGCGGATCTCGTCCAGGCTTACTCAGTTCATTCATAATGTCCTGTAACGTGGGTAATCCCACTTGTTCAGTGACGTATTTTTTTAAATCAATTTTCTGACGTAATGCGGAGTTCGTGAGTAAATCCTTAACCGACGCGCTCAGGTCTTGTGCGATCTTGTCCACAAGCGAATATCTCTCCGGATGCACCGCACTTGAATCGAGCGGATGCGCCCCGTCACGAATCCTTAGGAACCCCGCAGCTTGCTCGAATGCTTTTGGGCCAAGGCGCGGAACTTTTTGTAATTCTTCCCGAGATTTAAACGGACCGTTCTCATCGCGATATGACACAATATTAGCCGCGCTTTGGGCGTTTAACCCCGAGACATAACTCAGCAACTGCTTACTGGCGGTGTTTATTTCCACCCCCACCCGGTTCACGCAACTCGCGACCACGTCATCAAGTGTCCGCTTTAACGCATTCTGATCCACGTCATGTTGATACTGCCCCACGCCAATCACTTTTGGATCGAGCTTCACTAATTCGGCTAAAGGATCCATCAATCGCCTTCCAATCGAAACCGCCCCTCGCACCGTAAGATCGTGTGTGGGGAATTCTTCACGCGCCACTTCAGAGGCCGAATAAATAGATGCGCCGCTTTCATTAACCATCACAATAGGAAGGCTCGGCGGGAGTTTGAGTTTTTTAACAAACCCTTCTGTTTCGCGTCCGGCTGTTCCGTTCCCGATGGCGATGGCTTCGATTTTAAATTTTTGCACCAACGCCCGAATCATTGTTGCGGCTTCAGCCATCTCTGACGTGGATTTTTCCGGATAAACGACTTCGTTAAAAAGCAGTTTACCCTGCCGATCCAAACACACAATCTTGCAGCCGGTCCGGAATCCTGGATCGATTCCAAGTACTGCCCGTTGTCCGAGCGGTGGTGCCATCAGGAGTTCCCTGATGTTTTCGGCAAAGACTCGAATCGCCTCTTCATCGGCCCGCTTCTTAAACTCGATCCGCGCTTCGGCTTCCATGGCAAAACTAAGCAATCGCTTATAACAATCAGCCACGGCCTCGCGCACCTGTTGAGCGGAAGATGAATTATTTTTAACAAATAACCGCTCCAAAATTCCAGAGGCCTCGGTTTCCTCTACGGATATTCGATAATATAGGAACCCCTCTTTTTCTCCACGGCGAATGGCCAAAATGCGATGAGACGGTGCGGTTGCGGCCTGTTCACTCCAGTCAAAATAATCTTTAAACTTCGCTCCTTCGGTCTCCTTATCGGGAGCTCCCTTGGACTTCATCACACCCTTGGTAATGTAAAGTTCACGCATCTTTGCACGTGCGACAGCATTTTCATTGACCAGTTCCGCAATGATATCACGCGCCCCAGCCAATGCTTCGGAGACGTCCTTAACTTCTTTAGTTGGGTCAACAAACAGCGCGGCTTCCTTGGCGGGGTCAACCCCCTCCTCCTGCTCCCACAACTTCAGCGCGAGGGGTTCTAAACCTTTTTCCTTGGCGGCCATTGCGCGGGTTCGCTTCTTTGGTCTGAACGGCAAGTACAAATCTTCCAACGTCGACAAAGTTTCAGCGGCATTGATCTTGGCCTTCAGCTCTTCGGTCAATAGGCTGCGTTCTTCCAAGGATTTCAGAATGGAGTCTCTGCGAGAATCGAGTTCTTTTAACTGTTCCAATCGATCGCGTATATTCGCGACCTGCACCTCATCGAGCATCCCAGTCATCTCTTTGCGGTATCGCGAAATGAAGGGCACGGTGGACCCCTGCTCGAGTAATAGTGCCGTTGCGGCCACTTGTTTTATGGTTACAGATAGTTCCTTAGCAATTTTAACGATGTGTTTCTCTTCCAACATGATCGCTTATCTAAAGCCTGATTCCTACATCCTCAAATCCTTTTCCATGTTGGATGTAAAATAAATGATACGCACTTGACAAACCAACCTTTGATCAGCTCCAGACCATCTTGTTTTCACGTTGTTTTGTGTGATAAGCCTGCGCCCACCTATATTCATTTCCCATTTTCGTTTCTAGGATTTTTCCGGAGGGAAAGGCTAACAATGGCCACAATCCCAATCAGCGCCCATACCACATTAAGAAATGTGGACGGGTACGCCTCTTTATAAAAAGTCATGATCGCCAGTAAAATTCCGCCCATGACGTTCGTCCACTGGAACCAAAGGGAATCAGCTTTCCATTTCTTGATGGTCACCAAAAAATAGGCTGCCAATACACAACCGGCCCCCAACCATCCGATTACATTTAAGATAATTTCCTTTTTATCCATACTAAAAATGATTTTGCCTTAACTCCCTCTCTTTGTACAGTCGCGCACTAAATTGAAAGATTGTTTTATGTCTAATCCCATTATTTTTAATCACGCTGGCTTGAACGTTCATATAGACATCGCTGAATCAGGTGATGTCCGATTATTGCATTGTTCCCCCCTTCCCTTTGATGTCGATTCTATCCCTGAACCAGCGCGGGGCGGATACAGGATGATTGAACTGCACATCACTGGTTACGATCAGCATGGGCACCATGGATCGCGGCATACAATGACGAATCCGGGCATGGCACTCAAATACGACAGTCACACGTTCAGCGACAACAAAGGTATTCGCACGTTCCTGCTTAAGTTAAAACATGAGAACAAAGTCGCTGTGACCCTTCATTGGGATATGTACGCGGGGTCGCCCATCATCAGAAGTTGGTTGGAAGTGACGAATACTCATTCTGAAATGCAAACGCTCGAATACGCGGCCTCATTTGTCATGCATGGGATAGGACGCGCTGGGTTGCGGTCATGGGCAGAAAAATGTGAGGTTTATATCCCGCACAATACATGGATGGCAGAAATTCAATGGAAAAGGTTTACCCTCCCGCAATTGGGTCTGAACCCAGGTCTGTGCGGCGTAAAACGTTTTAATGTCGTCACTACGGGTTCATGGTCGTCCTCCGGACATTTACCCATGGGCCTGATCGAAAACAAAGATAGCGGCGAAACTCATTTCTGGCAGATCGAACATAACGGATCATGGCACTACGAAATTGCCGAAGGCGCAGGCGGTCTTTACCTCCAATTAAGCGGCCCGACAGAGCATGAAAACAACTGGTGGAAACACCTGCAACCGGGGGAAACTTTCACCACGGTCCCGGTCGCGTACGGCTGTCTGGCGGGTGATTACCATGCTGCTTTTTCCGCGCTCACGACTTACCGCCGACACATGCGCAAGCCACACAGTGATATGGCTAACATGCCTATCATATTTAACGACTACATGAACTGCCTTTACGGGGATCCAACAACCGAAAAATTGATCCCGCTTATCGACGCTGCCGCAAAAGTGGGATGCGAATACTTTGTCATCGACTGCGGTTGGTATGCTGATAACTGGTGGTGGGTAGACGTCGGCGAGTGGCTTCCTTCGGCGAAACGATTCCCGGGCGGTATTCAGGAACCGCTTGATTACATACGCAAAAAGGGAATGACCCCAGGTCTTTGGCTCGAAATCGAGGTTGTGGGGACAAATTCCCCGCTTGTTAAACAATTGCCCGACTCATGGTTCTTCACGCGTCATGGCAAAAAAATTATCGATCACGGTCGGTACCAACTCGATTTCCGGAATCCGGCAGTGCGAGAACATGCCGATAAAATAATCGCGCGGGTTGTGGGTGATTACGGTGCCAAATACATTAAGATGGATTATAACATCAACGCCGGACCTGGCACAGAACTAGACGCCGATAGTATCGGGCAAGGTTTGCTTGAACACAATCGTGCTTACCTCCTCTGGCTCGATGGCGTGCTTGATCGATACCCTGATTTGGTCATGGAAAACTGCGGCAGCGGAGGGTTGCGCATGGATTACGCAATGCTCCAGCGCCTTCCCATTCAATCGACTTCAGACCAAACGGATTACAAAAAGTACGCGATCATTGCTGCGGCCGCTCCGAGCGCCGTCACCCCTGAGCAGGCGGCGGTTTGGTCTTATCCATTGCGAGATGGAACGAAGGAAGAGGCTATATTTAATATGGTCAACGCCATGCTCCTGCGCGTCCACCAAAGCGGGCACATGGGCGAAATCGCTGAGGATCGTCTCTCGCTTGTTCGGGAAGGTCTCGATGTTTACAAACAAATCAGGACCTACCTCAAGGACTCGCTCCCCTACTGGCCCACGGGTCTTCCAGGGTTCGGCGATGGTTGGACTTCTCTCGCCCTGAGCACTGGTAGTAAAACATTCATCGCCGTTTGGCGCCTCGATGGAGCAAATCGTTATCAAAACTTAAATCTCCCTTTCCTCAAGGGTCGCCAAGTTCAAATAAAAAGGATTTATCCGGCCTCCACTGAGTTCAAAGGTGATGTCACGTGGAATCCCCTCACTGGAATTCTTACGGCCGACTTCTTGGAAAACAACACAGCAAGGTTGTTTGAACTGACTGTCTAAATAGGTACTGGGAATAAAAATTTGAACTTCCTCAGAAACCATTTTTGGCCAGGGGTGATCGGGCTGTTTTTTATTCTGGCAGGGGCAAATCATTTTGCTCACCCGGAGCCTTACATTTCCATGATGCCTTCTTATTTGCCATGGCCACGGCTCCTCGTCGAAATCAGCGGCGTTGCAGAAATAGTAGGTGGCATTGGATTTATGATTCCACGATTGCGTTTCATATCCGCATGGGGATTGATTGCCCTCTTGGTCGCGGTTTTCCCTGCAAATCTAAATGTAGCTATTAACGGGTGGCCCAGCGTCACCATTCCGCAATGGGTTTTATGGGTCCGGCTTCCTTTTCAACTGCTCTTTATTTGGTGGATCTACCTGTTGTGCAATAGTGGACGCCGCCAACACAGTCCCTGATTCGTTTTTGCCCCTTTTCACAGCTACTATCTGTGTTCCATGTTACCACACCTTCGTGGCTTCGTGTGACCAAAAAGCTAGCAGGACTGAGCCATCCACGCGAACAGCAGCGAGGAGGCTGACTTTACACTTCTCACCTGACTTGCTATTCCTGATGCTATGAGCACCCCAAAAAATGAGATTTCACACAATCGATCAGGGCTCCCTTATTTTTTGTTATACTTGGCTTGTATCATTTATGCGGTCGTTCGGTATGTTGCATTTTCCCCTCAAAACTTTCAACATTTACCCGTATTCGTTCTCAATAAAGCATTCTCGATGGGTGCAGCTTTGTGTTTTGCTATCGCCTTCTGGTATCAATGGCGTGGAACTGCCATCTTAAATAATGGGACTGATCCTTCCAGGTGGTTTCGGTCAGGGGTTTTTGGTTCTGTCGCGCACGTTCCTATGTCACTGGCGATTCTCAACCCCAGTTATTTTAAGGCGTTCTTCATCAATGATCGAATGACTTTTATTGGGGAGGCGGTTTTCCTCTTCGGCGCATTAACGCTGGCCGGGATTTACTTTTTGACCCGACCTTCTTGGTCTTTAAGGCATAGGTGGTGGATTTCTTTGGGCACCATTTCAATGTTGTTTTGCCATACCCTTTGTATGGGGATCGCCCGCGGTTTTAATATGAACCGAAGCTACGCTTATCTTCCCCCCATGTGGCTCATATCTCTTATCGGAACCACACTGGGCGCTGTCTTCCTGCTCCTCAGTCGCCCGATTTCACAGGACCCACCTCAAAAGTCGTAAGCCAACGCTTATCCCACCCGCAACACGAGGGGTATCAGGTCAGCTGGATTAATCATTTCAAATTGTTCGCTGCCTTTAATTCGTTTTATCGCTTCAGAAAGGTCGGTCAACTTAATCGGCCCCCATCCTTGGCCGTCTACGCCATGCATACAGTAAAAGAGGAGTTTGGGTTTAATGCGCTCAGCTTGGTCAATGGTCTCCCGAAGGTGACTTCCGCAATCACCGGGCCCAAAGGTGGTCACACGTAGAATCCGCGAGTTCAAGTCCGACTCCGTGTTCATCCCTGTTCCACCTGTTCGGATCCCCGCAAAATGTTCAAGTATCCAAGGGTTGACTGATGGCAAGTCCGTATTGAAAGGATAATGCCAAAAACTGCGATTGGGGTCGAACCCCTCTAATTCGCTTCGATAAATTTTAATACACTCCAGCACATCCTCCCGTGCTTGATCTTCTGTCTTCTCCGAAAAGTTCGAATGATCCAATCCATGCGGCTCAACGGCATGCCCCCGCGCTACGAGTTCGTTCCAAATTTTCCAATCTCCCAATCCAATGGGCTCCCAATCTGAAGGCGGTCTTCCAACGCAAGCGAATAGAGCCCGTATCCCAAATGACTCGTACAACTCAGCTATCCTGCTGAAACTTTCCTTAAAGTTATCATCAAATGTAAAACAAACTTTGGTTTTCATATTCCCGCTGTTGGCCCTATTTTCAAATTTAGGCAGCCATAATGGAGATGCCTAATTTGCCGAAGTCTCATTATAATGCACTCGACCTTCTGTAAGTGGCTCATAACAAGCCAAATTTAACATTTTTCTTGCCTTTTTGGACGGGGCTTCAGAGGGCGTAGCAGGCGAAATTTAAAGTATCTACATTTTAGGATCTTGCGGATGGTATGACTGAGTAAACGCGAACGGGTTTCGTTTTGCCTTTGACTTCGACCTCACCCAAATCTGTAAATAAAAATTTGTCCCTAACAGCTGCGTGAGTCGTTTCGCCAATGATAATGGTACAATCAAATTTACGCGTCAGTCCTTCGAGGCGCGAGGCCAGGTTTACTTCATCGCCGATAACGGTGTAGCTCATCATTTGCGATGACCCGGTGTATCCGACGAGCATCTGTCCTGTGTTTATCCCGATGCCCATGCGCATTGGCTCACCCCCGTCCTTGGCTGTGCGCTGGGCGAGTTCATCGACCGCCTCAGACATCTCAATGGCGGCTGTCACGGCGCGTTGGGCATGGTCCGATTGCGCTGCGGGTGCTCCCCAAAATGCCATGATCGCGTCGCCTATATATTTATCCAATGTCCCGTCGTGCTTGCGTATGATGGGGGTTAAAACCTCAAGTATTTCATTTAACCGAATGACCACCTCTTCAGGGGAACACGACTCGCAAAAAGTCGTAAAATTACGGATGTCAGCAAACAACACCGTCAACTCTTGTCGCGTACCGCCGAGCTTTAGATTTTCGGGATGTTGGAGCAAGGTCTCGAGTACGTTCCTCGATAGTAGATTGCTAAAGGTCTTCTTGATAAACTGTTTCTCTCGGTCTTCCCGGTTCAATCTATATGCGGAGACTCCTATGATCATTCCAATGGCCCCGGTTAATGGGGTGGCCAAGGGGATCCAAAGGTTTCCGAAAACAAAGACGGCCCATATCAATGCTACAAAAACAATGACGATGCCCATCGATACGGGTATTCCCATGGCAGGCGACAAGTGCCTCACCGCAGCGAAAATAATCAGGAGAGCGCTAAACCGTAGGAGGACTTCGAACGGTATCGGGATCTTGGTCAGATAGTCGTTCTCCAGAATGTTCGTAATAGCCGCTGCGTGTACGGCAACCCCGGGGCTATTGGTTTCAACCGGGGTCGACAATGTATCCAATCCGGTGGCAAACATCCCGACGACCACTATGACATCAGAAAAAACGTCACCCGGTTTTGGGCTTTCTAGTAAATCTCCTGTCTCCTCAAACGCGATAGGCTTAAACGTTTGAACAGGTCCGCGAAAGTTAATCAGGAACCGACCTTCGCTGTCGATGGGTATGTACACCACCCCTTCAGGTCTTGGTACAACCACTCGCCGACCCCACTCAACTGTGACTTGTTTAAAGTCCACTTTCCATTTCGCTAGTACTGCGGAGAGTGCAAATGAGGGCAGAATATGTGATCCATTTTTAATGACCAACGGCACGCGTCGCGCCACGCCATCACGGTCCCTGAGAATATCAACAAATCCGGGTATGATTTTTGGTTGTAGCTCGGCAATCGGCAGGAGCATTTGATATCCGGGATGTGTTCCTTCCTCTTTTTGAGTATGGGGTTCCAACCATTTATCCAACGGTCCTTCGTCCCTTGTCACGGCGCTGGCCATGACAACAGGCGTTTTCAGTGTCGTAACTGTCTGTATAAACAACGAATCTGATAAGGTGTTCTCGGTGTCTGGTTCGGTAAAAAATATATCGAGCGCGAACACGGCTGGGTTCAGTTTATCCACTTCCTTGAGAAACGTCGCTTGTACCATACGCGGCCATGGCCAGCGCCCCACAGCGGCTATCGATGAATCAGTGATCCCCACTAACACCATCCCAGGGGCCGGGCTTTTCCTGGGTTGTCGAGTTTGAAACCGAAGATCAAGGGTTTTAAGCTCGAAATTCTCAACAAATGGAACGTGATCCAATACAAACGTCAGGAGTGTCACCCCTATGGAGAACCCCACGGCAATGAGTGCGTACGTACTTCCAACCAATTTTTTAGACGCCATGAATTAACTGACTCTAGTCAGACCTCAGCTGGGAACAAATCATTTTTGTCGTTCTATGCGTCTGTGCTGGCATCCTTCCGCGATGCGTTCGTCGTGGGGAGGCTAGGGGTCCCGTAGTGTCGCTCACCTCGCTCAACAACCGGCTACAAGCTGGAAAGCCTCCGGCTTCTATGATTCGGACCCCCGGATGTCGCCATGATCTTTCTCCCAAACACATCCATGAAACATGGACACGGAGTTTCCGTGTTTCACATGCCGGAGGTATGAAAGCTTGTAGGCGGTGGTTTAGCAAAGTGACACCACTGGATCACCAAATCAATATGAGGCGCACCCCAGCAGGGGTGCCAGCCATTTCCGTTTATGCCATCGACACACACGAGCCTCCATTATCATCATTTTTACGCCGCCAAGGTCGCAAAACAAAATAAACCCCAACGAGGTTGCTGCTAATATTTGGCGAAATCATGTCTCACCTCCGGTGGGGTGGATAAAAAATAAAACTCCACGTTCCAAGCGTGGATATCCGATGCTAACCCTAGGATTTAAAGTGCTGCCCTGTTGAGGCATTCCGAACACGCTAGTGTAGTCCGTCATAAGTGACATAACTTATCAAATGTCGCCGGACCGCGTTATTTCGATGATGTCAATTGCAGGTGCAATCTTTTGGCGCAACCCC
>JAWXCD010000070.1:0-3189 GCA_034440535.1 Verrucomicrobiota bacterium
CTACCGGACGCTTACTCACAAGCCGCTTAAGAATTCTTAATTGCGTTTACAAGTCCTTGCCGTTCCAACGTTGATAATTCGTCCGTCCCTAGTCGGCAGTGATGAACTGTTCTCAGCGCTGGTCGTAACCGCTTCAAGCCGGACATCGTGTAAAATACTTTGTCTGTCCCCTCAGATTTCATCATCAACAAAAATGTGAATGACAGGATAACCCTATTTTACATTGGTTGAAAAGTCGCATCCCTGACTCAATTTGAGCCAAATCCGATCCAACACGTGCGTTGATTGGAAGAGGCGTGTTAACCACAGTACTCCGAGGCGGGCATGGTATTGGGGTGTTCAGTACGACGTAGGCTAACTTTGACACAATAAACAGATCGTCAGTTTCCGAAAACTTCAGCTCTTATAATGTGTGTAAACGCTGAGAATTGATGTCGGAAAAGGGCATCCTATCAATGAGTCGTTCAAGGCCGAGCAGCTTTTTCTTCCTTCATTTTTATAGGTTGGCACTGCCTCCGCTATTGGTTTAGCGTGTAAAGTTCACTTTTAAAAACGCCATGCTTTCCGACACGGAAGCGAGAATCTTCTGTCCTAATAACTTCCCCTAAGACCCTTGTTCCTTGTCCACTAGAAGATCACTCCAATTCCCAGAAAGACCTTTCGCTTTTAACATAGTGCTCATGTCCACAAATGTCTCAAAGTTAATTGACTTTTCATTAGCCCATGCAGCTTCACATTCTTCGCAGACAGACACACGTTCATTGGTAGATTTGATTTGGGCACCTGTGACCCAACCTTGATTGCAACGAGGACACCAAATTTTCATGGATAATTGACCGGGTATGCGGAAATCACTTCAGTAGTTCCAGGTCTTAGTATTAAGCGAACAGCATTTTCTCCAGACGTGCCAATCGTTCGGCCCATCGGTGTTATAAAGGCTGCAGGGTCTCCTGGGACTGGCCGTCTTGATGGGGACAAATAAGCCTCGTCAAGTAATTCGATGACTTGATTGCGGGGGACACTAAATACGCTAAATCCCGTTCCGCCAGGAACGGTATGGCGCATTACATGCCCAACTCGATTCAACCCATTATTATCTAAGCCCACGTATTTTAATCCACCAGTTGACTGCCAAGCATCAGGACCAATTTTAGTAAGCTTCCCTAATGACTTTGAAGCACTTCCGCCCCCCAGCATCCCGTAGGCCTCAACGTAACCAGGATCGGCCTGATCTGCGACTCGCATCTGCGAACCAGCATTGACAATATCACTTTGGGATGCCAAAGCAAACGTTCCGTCCGCTTGTTTAAAAAATATTTTCCCGTTCGCATCCTTGTAAATATTTGTTTCACGGAGTTGCTTGAGTTCGCCTTGCGGGACAGCCGCGGCCGACTAGGGACGGACACACTGTCAATGTTGGAACGACAAGGACTTGTAAACGCAATTAAGACTGTTTAGCGCGGGATGGTGCTCAGCCAAATGACAAATGGGTGGCTTTTAAGGTGACACGACCGCGATCAAAAAAATACTTTGTCCGTCCCCTCAGATTATTTCACGCGTGTACCACAACACCAGTTTACCGAACGGAGACTGTCGTCCCTAAGAGCCCCTTTGATTTTATTACATAATCTCGTAATTGGTTTTCCACATCATTTCGAGATCGCGGTCTTCTAAATACTTCATTTCCTCGTCGAGACCGCTTGCAATAATGAGGCCTTTCTCATTATTCCAAACCCCGTAAACATTGCCATAATTCATGCCTGGTTTTAAAACTAAAGGATTTGGAGTGCAGGTTTCATCTCCCATCCAAATAAGCTTTGCATTTTGCCGTCCCAGCTTTTCGCAAATAGAGACCAGCAATTGTTTCCACAAAGATGCAGGTGGCATACAGCCAATTCGTGCGGCACATACACCTATGCTATCTTCGCCGATTGTTTCTACCGAACATCGAAACTCCAATGAAGAGTTAGTTTCCATTGAAATAGTCAAGCTCGTGGGTGCCATATACTTTTTAAAAAGAACATAAAAATAAAGTCCAACGACCTCTTCATGCCCATCATTCGTCAGCCAATATATAATCAAATTTTCGAGAGTTTTCATAAAATTATGCTAAAATCCCCAGTTAGAAGATTGCTTAGAAGAGGGAACGATAGAAGTCACCACCTCACCAGCCTGAATTTTCCCACGAGGTTCTTTTGCGACGAAAATCACAACTTTTTTACCATTAATTTCACCTACGAAACCCCTCACTGCTTGTCCTCCTTGTGACATAGCATGGTCGAATGTATGCGTAGGATTCTCAAGAATACGAATCGCTTCAGTTCTAAATGCTTCCCGAACAGCTTTCGAACCTGAGTTTCCGTTAAGAACGCCTGCGTCGATCAGATGTCTTGCAGCGTGATCAACACGACCAATATTCTGAACTGCAGTCTGCGCAGTTCCTTGCGCAAAAGCAATCGTCGTCCTCGCTGGACCAAAGGTTCCCGCCATTCCCTGGGCCTCAACGTACCCCTCTTCGGTTTTCGAGGCAGCTTGCATTTGTTTGCCTGCATTAGCCACATCTTCCGGGGTAGCTGGGACAAGTGTTCCGTCCACTTGTTTAACAAATATTTTCCCGTCCGCATCCCGGTAAATATTTGTGTCGCGAAGTTGCGTGAGCTCACCTTGGGGGACAGCAGCAGGGGTGGGATGGCCTACCGGATTTTTATCTACGACTAACTTTTTAGTTGCAGGGGTGGGAACGTTGTTAATAGGCCCAATCGCTTGACCGGCATCACCAACATTTTCAACAACTTTACCAGCCTTACTTAAATCTTTAAGAATTTCAGCCGCTTTTCCAACTCCCTTGTCGACTACCGGGGCCAATACCGCGTTTGGGGTCTGGGTGCCAATCTTGTACCCCACTTGATCCGGATCCTTAATTGACTCCTCTATTGCAGCTTCCATTTGGTCTTTGATTCTTGTGCCCACCTCTTTAGGTTGAACTGAAGCGTCCCCTGCCAATGTACCAAGACCAGCTAATCCATCATTGATACCGTACGCTGAGTTAAGATAAGTTTCCTTCGGATTCTTAGCCGCTTCAATACCCTTCTGCCCCAAGGCCACCCCACCATCGTAGGCACCGACAAAAAATGCTCCGGCGTCGTAATCGGCGTTCTGCCCAAAAGATTGCCCGTAGTTTTTGGCAAA
>JAWXCD010000071.1:0-15419 GCA_034440535.1 Verrucomicrobiota bacterium
CGGACGGGAATTGTTACTGGTGCGCCATACGCTACCCTCCCGCGATGTGGCCTTGCTTTTAGATCAACTCAAACTCAGCCTTCCCCCTCAACCTCCGCCACAAATCACTCAAATCCCTTCACCTCATGTAGTGGCGACCTTTTCATAACCCCTCATTTAAAATCAATAACTTACAACCTCCCACCCATCGCTTTTTACCCCAGTTGCGGAAGTCGGGCTAAACGAAGCCTGCCCTCAATTACAACGCCTTTATAATTACAAATTTTGGACTCTGTTGTTTTGTGTCCCTAAGTTTTTTTGGCGTTGATTGCCCCTCGTGCCAGATAAACGAACTTGAACGGCTGAGGGTCGCCCCCTTGGTTGCAAATTCCTGCGGCGTACGCGAGACATGATCAAGAGAGTAGTTAATCATCTCCACCAGTGACCGAGATGGCCGCATCCTCGACTTCACCTTTGACGTTGTAGAGGTGTACTGCCGCCCCCGCTGCGCCTGCCCCGGAGGCATCATAAAACCAAAAACGTAGGAAATGTGTCGAGCGCACCATCGTCACCAAGGACTTTTCGTCACCTATTCGTCACGATCACATTGATTGAAATTATTACCGAACTAGCTATTGATAGGGCATGGTTGACTATTCTGATTCGAAAAATTTTATTAATAGAGAACTCAGCTGGCTTGAATTTAACCGAAGGGTGTTGGAAGAAGGGGAAGATAAAAGTCAGCCATTAATGGAAAGGGTTAAATTCCTCGCCATATTCAGTTCCAACCTCGACGAGTTTTTTGAAATACGAGTCGCGGGAATCAAACAACAAATAGAGAACCAAATCAGTGACGTGGGTCCAGATGGATTAAGTTCTGTAGAAATTTTTGATGCTATCCAAAGACGCGTCCACGATCTTGTAGCCCAACAACATCGTGTGTGGAATCTGGACATCATTCCCAAGTTAGAGGAAAACAATATCAGGTTTCACGAGGCTCACTCCCTCTCGAAGGAAGATATGGAATGGGCACATCAATATTTCCTGAGTGAAGTTTTTCCCGTTCTCACCCCTCTAGCCGTTGATCCCAGCCACCCATTTCCTCAACTCCTGAACAAAAGTTGCAATCTCATTCTTCAATTGCGCAAACCACGCAAGACTGACCAGTTAATGGCGGTTGTACAGATGCCACAGGTTTTGCCGCCCTTGATTCGTATTCCGCGCAAGGAAAGTGAATCACACCTGTTGGATTTTGTGTTCCTTGACTCCATGATTCGGGCTTTTTGCGGAGACCTCTTTCCAGGTTTAAAACTTGAGGGCGCTTATGCCTTCCGTGTGACTCGGAATAGCGACCTGTATATTGATGAGGAAGAAGCTCAGAATTTATTGCGCACCATTGAAAAAGAATTGAGGAAACGGAATAAAGGAAATGCGGTACGTTTGGAGCTTCAAGAAAATTGCCCTCTGGAAGTGCAAAATTTTCTACTGGAAACTTTTCGACTCAAGCAGGAAGACCTTTACAAGGGAGGATCTCCGCTGAACATGCTTCACCTCTTTCCGTTATGCTCCAACGACGCTTTCGCGAGACTCAGGGATCGCCCATTTATTCCAAGTTTTGATCAAGCGCTCCCGCCCAATGCTGATATTTTTGAAGTCGTGCGCCGACAAGATGTCTTGCTGCATCATCCTTACGAAAGCTTTGATAGTGTCGTTAATTTAGTCGAATGTGCCGCACGAGATCCTCAAGTTCTCGCAATAAAAATGACGCTGTATCGGACCAGCCCAGATTCGCCTCTTATTACCTCGATGATTGAGGCCGCGCAGAACGGGAAACAGGTTACAGTCATCATGGAACTCAAAGCCCGGTTTGATGAAGAGAATAATATCCAATGGGCGCGGCGATTGGAAGAGGCCGGGGTCCATGTTCTTTATGGGGTGGTGGGACTCAAAACACATTGCAAAGCTATCCTTATCGTCCGCAGGGACGAAGATCGGATACGCCATTACGTCCATTTAGGCACAGGAAACTATCATCCTAAAACGGCACGAATGTATACTGATCTGAGTCTTATAACCGCCTCCAAAGACCTCACCCAAGAAGTCGCCACACTTTTTAATGCACTGACAGGGCTGGCAGAATATCCCGGATTCAAGAAACTTCTGGTGGCTCCATTTGACATGGCACAACGATTCAAACAGATGATCGATCACGAGCGCGATCTAGCATTAAAAGGGCGGCCCGGACGCATCATCACGAAGGTCAATGCCTTGGTAGATGAGGATATCATTAAATCCCTTTATGAGGCTTCTTGCGCGGGTGTTAAAATAGATTTGATCATCCGTGGGGTTTGTTGTTTACGACCGTCCATACCCGGGGTGAGTGAAAACATCCGAGTGATCAGTATTGTCGGACGTTTTTTAGAGCATAGCCGAGTATATTATTTTGGAAACGACGGAGCGCCACTTGTTTATCTTGGAAGTGCGGATTGGATGCCCCGCAACTTTCATCGGCGGATTGAAATATGTTTCCCGGTTGAGGATCACGAATTAAAAAAGCAAATCGAAGAAGAAATTCTGCCGGCATACCTGAAGGACTGCGTGAAGTCGCGGGAACTCAAGGCTGACGGGTCTTACGTGCGACTTAAACCGAATAAAGGTGAGAAACCCTTTCAAGCTCAGTTTACATTCCGGGAAATGTCTCGGCAACAACAACAATTCTTGGCCGCAAAATCTGCTAATACAGGATTACCTAGACCCGTACCTCAAGGGAAATCGGCTGAAGTCAGACCCAGATAGGAACGAAACAAATTCTTTTGCTAATTTTACCATTTTTCCCTATAAAAGATTGTAACCCCATATGCCTACCTATAAATACTCAGCTCGTGATACTAAGGGCAAGGTTGTCACTGGCGTCATTGACGGTCTAAACGACCAAAATGCCATTTCGACACTTTCGGCAAAGGGCCTCATTGTCCTCGGTCTTGAGGTGAAAAAGGGGGGTAGTACTAAAGTTAAGAAACCTGGGAAAGTGCCAAATGATCAATTGGTTATGTTTACCCGAATGGTCGCGACCATGGTTGATGCGGGTATGCCGTTGGTTCAGGCTCTTACCGCACTGTATGAGCAAACAGACCCCAAAAAAGGCAAAAATTTGCGTTTAGTTCTTCAGGATATCATTGCTCACGTAGAGGCAGGCAACTCGTTGACAGAAGCGCTTTTACGTCACCCACGCGTATTTGATAAGCTGTATACAAGCATGGTCAAAGCGGGTGAAAGTGGTGGTCTACTCGCTGAAATTCTTGCCCGTCTGGCAGGTTACTTGGAAGCTTCCGCTCGCCTGACTAAAAAAGTTAAATCAGCGCTCACCTATCCTGTGGTGGTTATTGGACTTGCAGGTGTGATTACGATGTTTTTGATCGTCAAAGTTATTCCCATTTTCGCGAATATTTTCAAAGACTTCAACGCAAAGCTTCCAGCTCCTACCCAGTTCCTTATTAATGTTTCCGACTTCTTCCGTAGCCCCCAAGGTTTTATTGTCTCGCCTATTGTCATCACTGTTCTCTTTTTCTCGATTAAATTTGCGTTGGGCACCAAGTCCGGAACTTGGTGGTGGGACGGAAAAAAAATGAAGCTCCCCGTGTTTGGCCCTTTGGTTCACAA
Source organism: Verrucomicrobiota bacterium (assembly GCA_034440535.1). Taxonomy (GTDB): domain Bacteria; phylum Verrucomicrobiota; class Verrucomicrobiia; order JAWXBN01; family JAWXCD01; genus JAWXCD01. The sequence goes on from JAWXCD010000071.1 coordinate 3,640, forward strand.
GATTATCATGAGTCGTTTTGCCCGTACTTTCGCCCAGTTAATTCGCTCTGGGGTTCCCATTCTTGAGGTTATGGCCATTGTCGGGGCCTCCTCTGGAAATGCTCAAGTGGAGGCTGCCATTAAACGTGTGGCCCTTAACGTTGAACGCGGCGACCCGCTTGCCGCGTCGTTAAGCAAAGAACCTCTCTTCCCGCCCATGATGCTTCGAATGGTTCAAGCCGGAGAACAAACCGGTAAGGTCGATGCCATGCTCGATAAAATGGCCGATTTCTGGGACGAAGAAATTGAGGCGATGTTGACAGCTCTTACTTCCCTGATGGAACCGTTCATGATCGTGCTCTTAGGCGTGATTATTGGTGGGATCGTTATTTCGATGTTCCTTCCGATCTTCAAATTGAACGAAGTCATCGCACAATAATCGTCAGTATCCGGTTTTACAGTGCCAAAAATACTTATCGTTGATGATGAACCGGCCATGGTGGAGGTTATTACCGCCCTGTGCCGCACTCTCGGAGTTGAAACCATACCTGCTCCAGACGGCACTCTTGCCATTGAGCTTCTGAGTAGACATCAACCTGATATCGTCATTGCTGATCTTAAAATGGAGCCTGTGGGTGGCTTGGATGTGCTCCGTGCCGCAAGGCAGCAAAATCTTAACGTCGCTGTCATAGTAATTACGGCCTATGGCTCGCTATCAACCGCAGTTGAAGCCATGCGTATTGGGGCTTTTGATTATATCACTAAACCCTTCAAAATGGATGAGCTCCAATTGGCGATCGAAAAGGCTATCACCTTTCAAACGGCCATCCTCGAAAACATTCATCTCAAAAATGAATTGCGAGATAAATATCGGTTTGAGAATATAATCGGAACAAGCGCAGCTATAGAAAAGCTCTTCGCCTTAATGCGTAAAATTGTGGCAACGGAAAGTACCACCCTTATTCATGGGGAAAGCGGGACGGGAAAAGAGCTAGTGGCCCGTGCTATTCATTATAACAGCCTGCGCCACTCAAAGCCTTTTGTTGCTGTAAATTGCGGGGCACTACCTGAAAACCTCCTCGAGTCAGAATTGTTCGGACATAAACGTGGGTCTTTTACCGGGGCGGTATCCGATAAAATCGGCCTCTTTCAAGAGGCCGATGGGGGCACACTTTTTCTTGATGAAATTAATGCTCTGCCATTGGCTCTCCAATCGAAACTTTTAAGGGCTCTCCAAGAACGCGAAATACGTCCGGTCGGTGATACAAAAAATAGGCCTGTGAACGTCAGAGTGTTGGCTGCTTCCAACGAATCACTCGACCTAAAAACGCGAGCAGGCCATTTCCGAGAAGATCTTTTTTATCGCCTGAATGTGATCACTCTTGAAATTCCCCCGTTGCGCGAACGCAAGGATGACCTCCCATTGTTGATTCAACATTTCCTCCAGAAGCTCTCTAAACAAAACCGGCATCCCCTCAAAAGACTCTCCTCAGCTGCCCTAGAATTACTCAAAAACTATCATTTCCCAGGGAACGTCCGAGAATTAGAAAATGCTTTGGAAAGAGGCGCTGCTCTCTGTGACGGGGCCGTCATCCAAGCGGAGGACCTGCCTCCCCATTTTACTACCACACCCTCAGTGCCAATACTCGGATCAACAAACGATAACTCTGGTCATCCTGTTCTTCTTTCTCTGGCAGATTTTTCAGAAAAAGCCGAGAAACAGTATGTTCTGCGTGTCATTGATCTTTGTGATGGTAACAAACTAGTCGCAGCAGAAAAACTTCAAATTGGAATCGCTACCTTGTACCGGAAAATTGGAGAAAAATAGGCTGTCAGTCGTTTAATGAGGCGTCACTCTCGGAGCAATTAAACTACACCTCCAAGCAACTCCGCTTATCACTCCCTCAGAAACGAAGCTTGTGGTGTTCAATTCTTATTTGGCGCCATTTTTTGAAAGGAATTCAACGATATTTTGATGCCCTTTGATCGCTGCCATATACAAAGGTGTAAAACGCGTCCCCGAAGGGTTTACGTTTGCCCCACGGTCTAGAAGTAATTTTACCAATTCGAAATGACCGCCCTTTGCTGCAAGAAGCATGGGCGTTGTCCCATCAAATCCACGCTCTTCAACATCCGCACCCGCTTCCAGCATTTTCTTGACGACTTGAGTGAGGCCTGCTTCTGTCGCAAAAATAAGTGCTGAGGCACGGTTATCACGCTTCACGGTATAATCCGCTTTTTTCTCCAACAAATACAAAGCGACTTCCTCTTTCTTATATAAGACTGCTGCTATTAAGGCTGTTGTGCCGTCAGCTAACTTAGTATTCACGTCAATCCCAGCATCAAGAAAAGATTGGATTTTTGCTAAATCACCAGCCTCAGCCGCTTTAATAAATTCTTCAGGTGTTGGCTTTGTGGGTGTCATTTCCTCAATTAAAGCCGGAGCCACCAAAATTGCTTCTTGAACGGAAGCAGTTAAAGTTTGATCCAAGGAATCAGCACCTTGAAGGCCTGTAATGAGAGATGTTAAAAGGCCGAACGTAATAATAGGTAGGTATTTCATATTGATGACACTGTTAAGAGTAAATCATCCACTAATGGACTGTGGGAGGGAAACTACGGTGTCGATTAAGATTCGGCAAGCTTTTTGTTTATAGCTAATTATGATGGTTCTAGAAAATCTAGCACGTTCAATAGGGGTAATTATTTTTCAATAAAATGCTCGTTTCAAAAATGGCCAAGCATTCGCCCCTTACGTTCGATTCAGGTCATTGATGCTTAGGCGTTTCACTTTTCTGATCTGAGGGTGTAAGGCTCTCAGCTCGATCTCCCGGGCGGCTTGCCAAAAGGGGTTTAATTTCCTCAGAAGCATAGTCAATAGCCTGTTTTCGATGGGAATCACGTTGCGATACATCCGCGCCGGCTTTCACTAAATATTCTACGACCCCGGAATGTTTTCCTTTAACTGCAGCAATCAACGGAGTCATCGATGTCCGATCCGTCGCGTTCACTTTCACTTGGTTATTCTCCACTAAAGCTTTAACGACATCCAAAGCTCCTTTTCCGGCAGATATGGTCAGATATTCGCCCATTGGATTTCCCACGAGTGTGGTTCCACCCGTAAAATAATACTTCGCACCTGCTTTAAGTAACAAAACTTCAATCACAGGTTTTCCCTGCGCATGTAGAAGGGCAGAACGGGTTTCTTTATCTTTCAAACCAGGGTCCGCTTTATTTTTTAATAAGAGTTCCACAATATCAGTGTGGTTTTGTTTAACGGCCTCGATCAATGCTGTTGTTCCATAGGGTCCACGTTGATTTACCTTTGCCGTTCCCTCTTCTAGCAACTTTGTGACTTTTGCTTTATCACCCATGCTCGCCTCAAAAATTAAGGACGGAACCGTTTCACGCCCGCTTACACGTAACAATTTTGCCACTTCATGAAAACCTTTGGAGAGGGCCAAAAATTCAGGTGTTTGCCCATCAACATTTGCGACATCAGTTCGCGCCCCATTTTTTAGAAGGATTTCCACAACCTCCTTATTTCCGTTTAGAGCAGCGAAATGGAGAGGCGTCTCCCCTTTTACATTGTTAACGTTAGGCCGAGCCTTATGTTCAAGCATTAACCGGACAATACCAGGCGATCCCACTTCTGCGGCGGTATGCATTGGAAAGTTACCTTTGGGTGGATGGGCCTCCACGTCACCACCCGCTTCGAGTATGGCTTTTACAGCCGAGGCATTTTTCGACTTAATGGCGCTATTCAAAATACTTTCGCCTAAGGGGGTATGGGCGTTGGGCGACACACCTTTGGAAATCAAATAAGTTATTATCTCCGCATGCCCCTTGTTGGCGGCCATTAGGATAGGGGGATTCCCTAAATGCCGGGTCGTAAAATCTGCTTTAACTTGTTCAACGAGATACTTAACCGACTCCATCCTTCCAGCACTAATAGCGGTCATGAGTGGGGTCACAGAACTTGTCGTTTTAATACCCACATCTGCTCCGGACTTGACCAGCAACTCTGCCATATCCAATTTTCCATCCAAAATTGCTTGGTGAAAAGGCGTCATCCCCAAATCATCTCGACCATTGACGGACGCGTTAGACGCCAACAAAAGTTTTACAGCCTCCGCTTTCTGCGCCCATACGGCATGGAATAGTGCAGTCTGACCTTCGGCATCTTTCGCATTTATATTGGCTCCTGACTCCAATAATACCTTCATTACTGCCAAACGCCCTCCTCGCGATGCACCCATTAATGGCGTCCACTTTTTGCCGTCCGCAACATTCACCTTTGCGCCTTTGGAAATGAGAAGTTTTAACAACTCCACATGATCCTTCTGAGCGGCAACCATAAGTGCAGAATTGCGGTAACGGTTGGTCGCGTTAATGTCACGACCGGCATTGATATATTTCTCAACGGCAGTTTTGTTATTAGCTGCCACTGCATTTATGAAGGCTCTCACCTCGGGATCCGTCTCGGCCGATTTAAGTGAGGGGGATAAAATGAGGCCTGCAAAAACAAGCCCCGATAATAAAATTCGGTGTAACATCACCCCCCTTTGTTACCACAATTCCATCAGAATGAAATGAAAGAAACCGCCCGTGACTTAGGCGTCATTCAGTCCGCTTTTGTGCGCCGATGCTAAAAAGAGCCTGATTTACTAAATTAAATCACGGTTCCGTTAGGAATGATTGCGTTCTTCGGGATACACACGATTCCTTCGCGAATGTAGAAATTTGGCCCGTCCATTTCCTCTGGCTTACCGTCAGGCGAGATGCGAACGTAATCACCAATGCGTGCGTTCTTATCAATGATAGACCGGCGTATCTCGCAGTGGTTACCCACGCCCATAGGGGGCTTCCCCTGATCCCGTTGACGTTGACGGTCCGAGTCTGAATCGTACATGTCCGCGCCCATCATAATGACTTCCTTCAAACTCGATCCACGTCCGATCATACTCCTGATCCCCACAATAGACCGCTCCAGAAAAGCTTCAGTGATAATACACCCATCCGCTACAATCGTATCTTTAACGTTTGCTCCATTCATTTTGGTGGCGGGCAAATAGCGTGGGTGGGTATAAATAGGCCGTTCAAGATCAAAATAGTTAAAGGCCGGAACCGGAACGGTTGCATCGAGATTGGCTTCAAAAAACGATTTGATGGTCCCAATATCTTCCCAGTACCCGTTAAATATAAAGGCACCCATTTTAAATTTGTTAATTGAATCAGGAATGATGTGTTTTCCAAAATCCGCTTTGTCATTTGCCAGTACAGTTTCAAGCACTTGAGTGCTGAAAATATAAATACCCATCGAAGCGAGATAATAATCATCCGACCCCGTCAATTCGAACCGCGCCTTCACGGCATCTGTCATTTTTAAATCATCGAGTAAAGCAGGGTCTTTTGGTTTTTCTTCAAATCTGACGATCTTTTGTTCGTCGTCAGTCTGAAGTATCCCCAAAGCACTCGCTCCGTGACGTTTCACAGGGAGCGTCGCGATCGTGATGTCGGATCCACGCGCAATGTGTTCGGCTAACATTTCTTTAAAGTCCATGCGGTACAATTGGTCCCCAGAAAGAATAACGATATAATCGCACTGATGATTTCTAAAATGGACCATGTTTTGGCGCACGGCATCGGCTGTGCCTTGGTACCAGCCAGTTGAATTACTAAAAGTCTGCTGTGCCGCAAGAATTTCCACAAACCCACTTGAAAATAGGTCAAACTGGTAACTTTGCTGAACGTGCCGGTGCAAGGAGGTCGAATTAAATTGGGTCAACAAATAGATCCGCCGAATACCACTGTTAATACAGTTACTGATAGGAATATCCACCAGCCGATATTTACCGACCAATGGTACAGCCGGCTTTGACCGGTCCTTGGTCAGTGGAAATAAACGCGTCCCTTGTCCCCCGCCCATAATGACAGCCAAGACCCGATTCATTGAAATTTTATCCGACATGCTCCGTACTTTGAATGCCCCGATGCGAATGGCAAGAAAGAAGGTAAACCCAAATTTAAGCTAAATTCGTTACTTCATTTTGATCGGCTAGGCGCTCCCGTCAAAATTCGAAAAATTTTATTGCCACGGATGCCTTTCCATCCCAGCGTCAAGTGGTCATGTTTGTAAAACTTTTTGTACGATTATTAGATGTTTCCCCCACCGTGAAGGGGTTCATCTGGAAGCAGTGGTACCAGCACCTCGCGGGCTATCATATTCCGGATTGGACCTTTATGAACTACGGTTTTATGGCTGTGGACGAGAAGCCCCTGGTTCTAGATCCGGATGATGAAGTAAATAGGTATTTCATTCAGCTGTACCACCATGTCGCGACAGGAACAGATTTAAAAAATTTGAACGTTTTAGAGGTAGGCAGTGGTCGGGGCGGAGGCGCGTCTTACGTAACAAGGTACTTAGGACCACATTCTGTGACGGGTCTCGACTTCTCAAAAAAGGCGATTTTATTCAGCCAAAAACACCACGCTTCTGTCAAAAACCTGACCTTCCAACAAGGCAACGCCGAAGCGCTTCCCTTTGCGAATCATTCGTTCGACGTGGTTATGAATGTCGAGTCATCGCACTGCTACGGGTGCTTAGATAAATTCCTAAACGAAGTCTGTAGAGTACTCAAGCCAGGTGGGTTTTTCCTGTTCGCTGACTTTCGAAGTGCTACCGATTTAAACCAACTTAATAAATCACTGGCCGAAACTGGCATGACGATAATCCGCCAAACCAATATTACTCCCTTTATCCTCTGTTCACTCGATCTCGATCATAAGCGCAAACAAAAACTGATCCACTCAGCTTTTAAAAAACACCTTCTCCATTCGTTTGAAGAATTTGCAGGGCTCAAAGGTTCGCAAATCTATGAGGCATTTGTTTCTGGCAAAATGATCTATCACTCGTACGTGATGAAGTCACCCGGTTGACCTATTTAATACTAAGTCTTTACTGGCCAGGCATTGCACGCGAGAGAATAAGCGGTGATCAATCTTTCCCGCACGGGATCCGCGAGTCGAGTCAGTTCTTTTTGGCGACTTTCATATTCTTCCCGTCCTTCCACCGTTTCAATAAGTACAGGGGAATAGCCATGCCCTGAGAGGTCATAGGGACTCGCTTGCATATCCAGAATGCGTGCTTTCATCGCCAATTCAAAGGCGTCCGCTAATATTGCAGAATCAATCCACGGAGAAAGCTTGTAGGCCCATTTATACAAATCCATGGAAACGTGTACGCACCCAGGCTGATCAAAAGAAATTTGGCTTTCACGCGATAACTCATGCCTATTAAGCGGGCGTGCTTCACGCGTGAAGAACCGGAACGCATCAAAGTGTGTGCAGGATAAATTCTGCGATTTGACAAACTCATCAATCTCTTCATGAGTCAGACGCAATGGCACCGTAGAGTGACGGATATCCCTTTCCGCAAAAACCATCGCCCACTCGTGAAGCCCGAAACAGTTAAAGGCGGGCCGCCTTTGTTGTACCGTGGTTAAGAGCGCCAAAGTCCATTGCAACCCTTTGGCTCGATCTTCGTGGAGTCGACTCTGATCAAGGGCTACGCCGCCGTCGACCTTCTGAAACCGTGTATCAGCTAAAAATTTTTCCGCTTCTACACCCTCAAGAACGACCCCAAGTCCGGGCGACCATTTGAGTAGGGGTGCAGGCCGCAAAGAATAATAGGAAAAAAGAAAATCCAACACAGGCTCCGTTTCCCCGCAACCCTTTCGGGCTAGATGCGCCTCAACGTATTTCGCTAACCGCTCCCCATGCGCGCACTCCGCTGCCTGCCAGTTCTCCGCGCTTAAAAAAATCATGACCCCGAATTTACGCCTTTATATCTTCCGGCTCAAGAATTTCGTCATCCCTTGGAGAACCTAGCGCCGCTGGCCCCATTGAAATTTTGCGGGGTCGCACAAGCCGGTCTAGAAAGGGAGAATGCCAAACGCCATTTTTCGTGTAATAGCTTTTTCACTCGCATGAATGCCCTAGGTGGCGCATACAATATCATATGGCCAAGTCTAAAAAGAACGAAACGGATTCTAAACCCGACAAGTTACGCAAAACGGTGACCTTGACTGAGGCTGAAGTGGCCCACACAATCGATCCCGTTAAAGCCAAAAAGCGGGGTGAATCTCAATTAAACCCTAAGGAGGCCGGAACTCCAAAGGCTCAGCCCGCGCCGGTAAATAAAGGGGATAAATCCTTGGCCCCTGCCCCTACTCTAGTAGCCACTTCTGCCAAGGTTGACGAGAACGCTAAATTGGCGCCCACGGCTCCTGTACCAGTTGTTGTTTCGAAAAAGGTGACTGATTCGATTATAGTCCCCGCATTACCAAAAGTTTCTAAAACTCAAAAGACAGCGGAGCCAACCTTAAAGGTTACGGCCCCAATAAAGACACCCAAAACCCCTGAGCCAAAACCTAAGGATACGGTAAAAGGAATCGCTGATTCTGCCCCGACTAAACCAAGTAAGATGTCGCTCAAAAAAGTGTCTTCCCCCCGCGTTTCTGATCCACTTCCAAAGGGGGGAGTCGGCGAGAAATTGAAGATTCTTTTCGTTTCATCTGAGTGTGTGCCTTATGCGAAAACTGGAGGCTTAGGTGATGTGGTCGCTGCATTGCCAAAGGCTTTCGCCCGAAAAGGTCATGAGGTGCGTATTGTTATTCCTATGTTCAATTGGTTGGACCGAGTTAAATATAAAATCTCTTTTATTGGTTCTGCCTGCGCCCATATGGGTAATAACGAAGAGCATTGGTTCGGGGTCCACGAGGCAACGGTGTCCCCAAAAATTAAAGTCTGGTTCGTCGAGTTTGCTCGGTTTTTTGATCGCCCTGGTATTTACCACAACAACACAAACGATTATCCCGATAACGCCTACCGCTTCGCATTCTTAGGAAAAGCGGCGCTCCAGTTGTGCGTTGATTACAAATTTATTCCGGATGTCGTTCATGGCCACGATTGGGCTGCGGCTATGGCTACAGTTTACACAAAAACGCCTGACCCCCGGCTCTCTCCGTATTTCCGCGACACCGCGGCTATATTAACTATCCACAACATGGCCTACCAAGGGGTCTATCCTGCAAACGTCTATCCTTACCTCGGTGTAGGCTGGGAACATTTTAATAATCGCGTGTTTGAATCATTCGGCTACATCAACTTACTCAAGGCAGGAATCTTTTTTGCCGACGCTGTGACCACCGTTTCCCCCACTTATGCGAAGGAAATTCGCGAACCCGTCGCCGGTTGTGGGCTGGCCATGTATTTAAATGACCGTGGCGATGACGTTTATGGGATCCTTAACGGAGTTGATTACGACGATTGGAATCCAGAAACCGATCGCCTGATCCCCGCCAACTACTCTGTGAGCGATCTTTCTGGGAAAGTGAAGTGCAAACAAACGCTGCAATCGGAGATGAACCTTGAACCGCGCCAGGACTGGCCTGTGTTCGGGATTGTTTCCCGCATGGTCTCGCAAAAAGGGTTCGATCTTCTTAAAGAAACGTTGCCGAAAGCTCTGGACCGAATGGTTATGCAGGTTGTCGTGCTCGGAACGGGCGATCCTGCAATTGAGAACTTTTTCCGTTGGTTAGCGGCGTCTTACCCAGGCCGGGTCGGGGTTCAAATCGGGTTCTCAAATGAATTGAGTCATTTAATTGAAGCGGGGAGCGACTTTTTTCTCATGCCCTCCATTTTCGAACCCTGCGGTTTGAATCAGATGTATTCTTTGCGGTATGGAACCTTGCCCCTTGTCAGATCGACAGGAGGCCTGCAAGACACCGTCGAGAATTATGATGAAACAACAGCCAAGGGCACCGGCTTTAAATTTATTCTGCCCACAGCCTTGGCGGTCTACGATACCATTGGATGGGCCGTCAGCACTTGGTTCGACCGTCCCCACCACATCCAACAACTCCGACGTCAGGCTATGGAGAAAAATTTCTCATGGGACAAATCCTCTGATGAGTACCTCGCCATTTACCGAGCGGTCTTAGATAAAAAACGTCATATTTAGGCCAACCTAGAAAGGTCCGCAATCGACATCCGATGCCAACCCTGGGCTTTTGGAAAATGCGCTATTGGGGCATTTCTGCATTTCGGGGGTTTCCCGCCACTCGCTTACGCCGCGCGCAGCAAGGTTTGGCAATGACCTATTTCATGGTGCGCAAAATATCGGCGATGCCCTTCCGATTTTTGGTTAAATTCGCAATGTTCCAGAAGAGATAACCATTGTCGGCCCCACCATCAATTTGGCGAGTAATCCTAACCTGTTTAGATATCTCAGCAGCAGGCCAATTATGGGGTGTGTTCAAACGTGCCACGGCAATGCCTGGATAAATCGGAATTCGACGAGGGTTAGTTTCTTTACTTCGCCACCACTTCAAAAGCTCGGAGAAACTTTGCGGAGACTTATCCATCCAGTAAAGCTGCGGGGCGAGGTAATCTACCCAACCTTCTATAAGCCACTTCTTTGGGTCGGAATAAATTTCATTAAGTTGGTCTAATTCAACTTTCACCGTAGTCGGCTGGCCCTTCGTATAAATTCCAAATGGACTGACCCCGAATTGGACGCTTGGCTTTTGAGCCTTTATGGATTTATGAATGCGTTCAATAAACCGATTCACATTATCTCGGCGCCAATTTGCCCGCGACAATTTTCCGCCCTTCGATACATACTCCCTAAACGTCCTTTCGTCCGGAAAAGGCGTTGATTGTCCCGCTTTAATTGGATAGGGATAAAAGTAATCGTCAAAGTGAACTCCATCAATGTCATACCGAGTGACAACGTCAACCACCACTCCAACCACATGGTCATGCACAGCTGAGGAACCTGGATCCATCCAAAGTGTATTGTTAACGCGATAAATATAGGGCTTTAACTTGTTATATACGTGGCTGGGTGCACGCGGTTTTGAAAAATCGCTCGCAGCGCGGAAAGGATTAAACCAAGCGTGCACTTCAATCCCACGTTTATGTGCTTCAGTGATTAGGAATGCCAGAGGATCGAACCCAGGCGATCGTCCCTGGGTCCCCGTAAGAAATCGACTCCATGGTTCAAGGCTGGACTGATATAAAGCGTCGGCCTCGGGACGCACCTGAAATACCAAGGCATTCAGCCCCAAACCTTTGGCTGTGTCAATAAGCCGAAGCAATTCCCTTTTCTGTTCTGCCACACTTAATCCCGCCGATGATGGGTAATTTATATTAAACACCGTTGCCACCCACGCAGCCCTAAACTCTGCATGGCAAATTTGAACAAGGAAAAAACTAAAACAAAAAAACGTAATAAAAAGCGATCGATTCATAATAATCTAAGGTCATTCAAATTTTGCTTATTCCCCCACATAAAGCACGCGCCATTTTTGTTAATTAAAAGGCATTGGGGTCTAAAAGTTAGAATCGCTACGGTGATAAGTCTCCTTAAAATCCAGACTCTTTGTTTACAAGAACCACTCCTAGTGTGGTCCGTCAAACAGAGCGTAACTTATCAAAGTTCGCACGGACCGCGTTTTCGATGATGTCAATTGCAGGTGCAACCCTATGGCGCAACCCCTTTGGGGTTGTGTGTCAGCCGGGTATTACCCAGGGTTTCTCGCGGACGAGCAACCCTGGGCTTTGTGACGGAATCCCTTTGGGATTCTTCTTTTAGAGCTTGAGCTCTGCAGCAAGTCCCTTCGGGGTTCTTTTTCAAAGCCCTGGGTTCTGTGACAAAATCCCTTTGGGGGTATTTTCTGGAAATAGTAATTCCAATACCTTTAAACGCCACGTTTGCGAATTAATTAACCCACTCA
>JAWXCD010000072.1:0-31803 GCA_034440535.1 Verrucomicrobiota bacterium
GGATGGATTGGCCCTCACAACGATGTCAGCGTACATCGATTTAAATCCAGTCAGGGCGTCGATGGTTCAGGATCCCAAGGAGTACCGATGGAGCGGGTATGGAGAGGCAGTGGGAGGAAACAGCAAAGCCCGGGAGGGGTTGAGTGTGGTCATCAATCGGGCTGGGGTCAAACCGGAAGGGAGCTGGAAGTCGGTTGCAGCTCGCTATCGACAACATATATATCTCCAAGGTGGGGCAGAGCCGGAAGCTGGGAATGAAACCAAAGGATTTGGGAAGGGGCAAGTCAAGGCTGTATTGGAAGCCGGCGGAGAATTGACACGAGAGGAGATGCTCCGGTGCCGGGTACGCTATTTTGCGGATGGAGCGGTATTGGGAAGCCGGAGTTTTGTGGAGAAAGTTTTCGAGAAGAACAGGAAGTTATTTGGCAAGAGGCGTCAGGAGGGATCCAGACCCATGAGGGGGGGTGCTCAATGGGGTGGACTCGTGACGGCGCGGGCATTGCGATTGCAGGCTATCACAGTATCAGGCGCCAGCTGAGGGAAAGTATAGAAGAGAAGGCTGGGGAAAAGATAATCTCACGCGGAGGGGAGGAGGCGCAGAGGTAGGGGAAGAGGGGAACCGCAGATTAGTACAGATTCACGCAGATGAGGGAAAGCACGGAAGAGTAGGACAGGGGAAATAGCCGCGAAAAGGCGCAAGAGACGCAAAAGGGAAATTGGGAAAAGATAAGTTCAGGCGAAGCCGCGAAGGAATGGGGGGAGGGAGCTGCAGATTAAAACAGATGAGCAATAATTTTTCCGTCCTCTTTGAATGACCGATTATTTGTATCAAAAAACGGCGTTACTACTGCAAATCACATTAAGAGAACTTACGCACGCCACCGGTAAAAGTACTGTGGAAGCGATGACCATTGGTGCGGGTCATGCATACCGTGGGTTGATATCTAATCTACTAACAGGGGTCAAAAAAACGTGGGTAAAAATGCGAAAGTTATAATCACCGGCGGATATGGCAACCTGATCGCACAAAAGCTCAAAGGCATTCATGAAGTCAATGACGACCTCACCTTGACTGGGCTGATACAGGTCTATAAACGGTTAGGTTAACTCCCCTTTAACAATAGGAAGGTCGGCTTCGAGCCAAGCGCGGAAGCCGCCGTCGAGGCTAATGACATTTGTGTAACCCATTTTCTGGAGGTTGTCGGCGACTAACGCTGAGCGAAATCCGCCACCGCAGTAGCAAATTAATGGCGTGTCGGTCTCAGGATAATTGTGTTCAATGTCTCTCTCAATGATTCCCCGCCCCATATAAATTGCCCCGGACGCGTGCCCAGCAGTCCATTCGCTTTCTTCACGGACGTCAACCAACACAAAGGCATCCTTTGCTTTTTTTTTGTCCAGGAATTGGTCCAAATTAATTTCTTTCACCCGGGTTTTTGCGTCCTTAACAAGTGCGAGAAAACGTTCTGAATGTTTCATAATGAAAAAATAATTTAGCTGTTTGCGGCGTTGCCGGCGATCACGACAGACTGAACTTGGGCCAGGCTCAGAGTTTTGTCGGTGATGACCGCAACAAACCCTTTGGGAGTCGACGTGATCCAAATTTGTTGTGAATCAAATTCAAACGCGAGATCTTGAATGGGTTCGTTGCCGCGTTGGTAAACCACTTGGACGGAGGCAATCAAGCGAGTGATGTCTGACACCACATCATCGGAACCGAAACCAGCTGTGCGCTCGACGATATGTCCGCGATCATTAAAAAGAACCGCACCTCGTACACCCTGAAAGTTACAATAATCTTGGAGAGCCATAATTACTTTTTAATTGCTGCTTTCATTGCATCATCGACCGGCCACACATCAAGGTCGGAGGGCATAACAACACCCACGAGCACTTGGCCGCGGGGGTACACAACGGTTTGCTTGGAAGCGGTTCGGACGAACACCTTCTGAACTGACTTTTCGTCGATCAATTGCGCTAAGCATTGGCCTTGTTGAGTTAAAAAAGCCGAGAGCGCTGCGGCTTGGTTAGGTTTATCTGCGATATTTGAACTGCGCAGGGAGCCCGATCGTGTGCACATGAGTGATCCAGACACGTAACCCAAGTCCGCAAGCTTAAAGAGACAATCTTCGGCCGGAGGTTGCTCGTGTTCTTTAAGGTCTGGGGTCTGAGAACTTGGTTCAATTTCAATATCTGAAAAGTCGGTGTCAGTAGGAATTGTGTTCTCGTCCTTCTTTTGGGCGGCCTCAAGAAGTAGCCCTTCCCAGTTGGGCGGGAGATTGGGGGCGATGGTTTCGGTGTAGGGGAATTCTTCAAAAGTCCCACGAGTCCAATTAAACATTTTATAAAAAGCATCTGGACCTTTGACGTCTCCGCATTTGGCAAAGGTCATCACTCCTTTGTTCCAAAAGAGTACGCCTTCTTGGTTCCCACCTTTAAGCACTATTTTGACCTGGGCAAAACTCGAACACTTTAATTGGACCAGATCCGCGAGGCAGATTGATTTCATCACGCCTGTGAACCCTGTAGATTCTCTCGCAGGCATGCCCCGCATTAATTGATCTAACTGGTCCAGTTTAAACGGTTTGGCTAGAAAATCCACGGCACCGAGGGCGAGAGCTTTCGCTTTGGTTTCTTCCGTAGGTTTGGCGGTCATCATAATGATTTTGACCAACGGATACCGTCGGTTAACTTCGCTCATGATGAATAAGCCTGTGGCGTCTGGGAGATGCAAGTCCGTCAGGAGCACCCCCACAGGTTTCTGGGACATGACCTTTAACGCTTCCTCAGCGGTTTCCACAAACAGCGGGGAGAAAGGGATTTGTGACGTTTTCCAATGTTCAGCGAGCGTTTCGTTTATCGCTGTGTCATCGTCGACTACTAAAAGAATAGGTTTGCTCTGTTCAGCCATGAGGAGTCTGTTGCCATCCAAGCGTCGCACCGCTTAGGTTCGCTCTATCTTTACCTGAAGTGCCTTGCTAAAAACAACCGAAATGTTTTTGAGAGCTATAATAAGACGATCACCAAACCCCGTTCCTCTCTGGCGATCCAGATCGGGCGCTGTCAGACAGGGCATGTGCAAAATTAAAATCCCTGTTGACATTCAGTGGGGTTTTTTTCATTGTGCGCATCCTGAAATTTAAGAGATAAATTATTGATATGGCGAAACTTTCGATCCGTGACCTTGACCTGAATAACAAACGTGTTCTTGTACGTGTGGATTATAATGTTCCTTTGGACGATTCTGGGAACATTTCTGATGAAACCCGGATCCGGGAAACGATCCCAACACTTGATTTGCTGCATCAAAAGGGCGCAAAAGTCATTCTATGCTCCCATCTTGGTCGGCCAAAAGGGAAAAAGGAACCAAAGTTCAGTCTGCGCCCTGTAGCCCAGCGGTTGTCTGATATTCTTTGCAGGCCTGTGGCTTTCATGAACGATTGTATTGGGGAAGATGTGACAAAAACTGTTGGCGTGATGAAGCCAGGTGACACACTTCTCCTCGAAAACGTCCGGTTTTACGCTGAGGAAGAAAAGAACGACCCTGATTTTGCAAAGAAACTGGCAAGCATCGCCGATGTGTTTGTGAATGACGCTTTTGGAAGTGCTCATCGCGCCCATGCCTCGACAGAGGGCGTAACCCATCATGTTGAGCAATCAGCGGCGGGGTTGTTGATGGAAAAGGAATTAAAGTTCTTAGGTGAGGAATTGGGGAATCCAGATCGTCCTTTTGTGGTGATTCTTGGAGGAGCCAAGGTGTCTGACAAAATCACCGTCATTGACGCGCTCCTCGAAAAGGCGGACGCGATTTTGATAGGCGGCGCGATGGCCTACACTTTCAAGTTCGCGCAAGGCGAAGAAGTGGGTAAATCGTTATGCGAACGGGACAAAGCTGAAGTAGCTCTCAAAGCACTTGAAAAAGCAAAAGCCAAGGGTGTTAAATTCCTGCTCCCCACCGATAACCTTATTACACAAGAATTTAAAGCGGGAGCCGCGTCCAAAATCACTACTCCAGGCGAAGGAATCCCGGCTGATTGGGAAGGGATTGATATCGGGCCTGATACCATTAAGGCGTACGAGGCTGAGATTCAAAGTGCCAAAACAATCCTTTGGAATGGTCCGATGGGTGTTTTTGAGATACCCGACTTTGCTAAAGGAACATTTGCCGTAGCTGAAGCTGTTGCCAAGAACACCTCATGCAAGTCCATCATTGGGGGAGGCGATTCCGTCAAAGCGATTAAGAAAGCTAAGCTCGCTGATAAGATGACTTTCGTATCTACAGGCGGGGGCGCCTCGTTGGAGTTCCTTGAAGGTAAAGAGTTGCCCGGCGTGAAGGCGCTGAACGATAAAGTATAATTTTAAAATTAATAAAAAGTATGGGATTTCGTAAGAAGATAATTGCAGCTAATTGGAAGATGAACAAAACCGCGGCAGAAGCGGAGATATACATCCATGACCTGGCACTTGAGTTAGCCCATACGACTAAGGTTGACGTGGTTGTTGTTCCGCCTTTTACATCTATTAAGACGGTATCTGATGCTGTGACCCAAACACCAAATATCGGGGTGGGTGCTCAAAATGTGCATTGGGAAAAGTCTGGCGCATTTACGGGCGAAATTTCGGTTGAGATGCTTCGTGATTTGTATGTGCGGTACGTAGTAATCGGCCATTCTGAACGGCGCCAATTGTTCGGGGAGACGAACGAAACCTGTAACAAACGGATCAAAGCCGCCGCCGCCGGGAAGTTGCGCCCCATTTATTGCGTGGGCGAAACACTCGATCAACGTGAAGCTGGGAAAGTGGCGGAGGTCGTGACATCCCAACTCAATGAAGGACTTGCAGGTGTTACGGAAGATTCGCTCGAAGAACTTGTCATCGCCTACGAACCGGTCTGGGCCATTGGCACTGGGAAAACAGCGTCTCCTGAGCAGGCTCAAGAAGTGCACGCTCTTATTCGTAAAATTTTGTCAGATTTGTTTGGTGAAGCGTATGCCGCAAAAATCCGTATTCAATACGGCGGCAGTGTTAAACCGGCGAATGCCAAGGAACTAATGAGCCAGCCTGATATTGATGGAGCGCTGGTGGGTGGTGCAAGTCTTGACGCTAAGGATTTTGCCTCAATTATAAAAAACGCAGTGGCGTAAGGAATTAAAGATGAACATTTTAATCAATATACTTTTAGGGGTGAATCTGATCGTTTGCATTCTGATGATCGTGATCATTCTCATGCAACGTTCGAAAAGCGACGGCGTCGGAGCGGCATTCGGTGGCGGGGCTATGGACGCGACTTTCGGCTCAGATACAGGCAATGTCTTGTCATCGGCGACCGTATGGCTTGCGGGAACATTCTTTGCTCTGACATTAACTCTGAGTTTGCTGTTCGCGCATCGGTCCGGAACTCCAAGCGAAATCAATAAGCGCTTAAAGGCTGCTAGTGTAGTTGGTGCCGTCGGCACGACCGCTGCTCCTGTTTTGGCTACCCCTGCCACTGGTTTAGGGGAAGAAACTAGCTTAGCGACCCCCACAACAAATGCCGCAACGAACCAATCTTCCAATGCGAATACTTCTGGGGCAACAAACAAAACAAATAAGGTCAAACCTTAACTGGGCTTGTTCATTTAAAGATGTGAATAAAGCAGGCCAAAAGGGGTCTGCTTTTTTTTATTGTTTTGCCATCATTGCTGTCATGGCGAAAGAAATTTGTCATAGCCGAGGTTTAATTAAATGGTTCGGGCTGACCCTCGTTCCACTTGCCCTTTTATTCACCGGCTGTCGCTTGAATGAACCTAAAGCGGATTTGACGTTCCTCAACGGCGCTGAGCCTGAGTCAATCGACCCTGCCATTATTACGGGTCAACCTGAAGGGCGGATTGTTCTTTCCTTGTTTGAGGGGTTGACATCACGGAATTCAAAAGGCGATGTGGTTCCTGGCGTGGCTGAGAGATGGGAACTGTCAACTGACGCAAGAAAGTACACCTTTTTTCTACGCCCAAACGCTCAATGGAGTAACGGTGACCCGGTTACTGCTCAGGATTTTTATTATTCTTGGAAACGTGTTCTGGAACCGGTGACCGCATCGTCATACGCTTCACAGCTTTTCTTTGTTAAAAATGCGGAAGAATATCAGGGCGGAAAAATGACTGATTTTAATCAGGTGGGAATTAAGGTCATAAGCCCACTCGTGTTGGAGGTGGAATTAGTTAATCCGACACCCTTCTTCTTGGATTTGTGCGCCTTCTCTACTCTGATGCCCGTTCATAGAGGCACGATCGAAAAGCACGGGGATGAGTGGATTAAGCCCGGAAAGATTGTCTCGAATGGTCCCTATCAGCTCGAAGATTGGCGGATCAACGACAAAATTCGGCTCAGCATTAATGAGAAATATTGGGATAAGGACAGGGTGAAGTTGAAGTTGATCGACGTGCTTCCGACCACCCAAGCGAATACCGCTTATAATTTATTCTATGCAGGACAGGCGGATCTGATTCTGGATAAAGGCCTCATTCCAGCTATTCTTCTTGAGCAACTTAAAAAAACGCCGGACTTTCATTCGAGCCCGATCTTGGCGACCTATTTTTATCGGTTCAACGTGACACGCAAACCATTTGATGACCCACGTGTGCGCAAGGCTTTCGCCATGGTGATCGATAAGCCGAGGATCGTGACTAGGATAACCAAAGCGGGGGAACCACCTGCCTTTAGCATGACGCCGCCGGGGACAAAAAATTATGTCCCGCCTCAAGGTCTATCGTACAACATCCAAGAAGCGCGCAAACTTCTCAGTGACGCGGGGTTTCCGGGGGGGGAAGGGATGCCGCTTGTACGTATCCTTTATAATAAAACAGAAATGAACGAACAAATCGCAACTGAGATTCAAGAAATGTTTAAGAAGGAATTGGGTGTACAGGTCGAATTGCAGAATCAAGAATGGAAAGTGTACCTTGGGAGTTTGAATAGCTTGAACTACGACATAGCCCGCAGCAGTTGGGTAGGGGATTACAATGATCCGAACACGTTCCTCAGTATATTTACAAGCGAAGATGGAAACAACCGGACAGGTTGGAAAAACAAAGCTTTCGACGATTTGATCCGACGCGCGGGGGCTGCAGCCGATCTCGCAGAGCGTCAGAGGCTTTTCCAAGAGGCTGAAATAAAACTGGTAACTGAAGAGGCGGTTATTGTTCCTCTCTATCATTACGTGGGGATTAATTTTTATAACCCTACGAAACTGGGAGGGATCGAAGGTAACCTTCTTGATGAGCATCCTTTGAAAGAGATTTACTGGAAAGAGGGAGAGTCCAAGCGATGACATTGTTTATCATCAAACGGTTGATCGCCCTTGTTTTGATTCTGTTTGTCGTGGTGACGGGCACTTTTTTTATCGTGCGGTTTAGTAAGGGCGGCCCTTTTGACAAGGATCGGAAACTTCCGCCGCAGATTGAGAAACTTATTTTAGCGAAGTACAAACTCGACGCCCCGTTGGGCACTCAATATGTCGGCTACATGAAATCACTTCTAAAAGGGGACATGGGCGTTTCATACCGGTACCTCAACCGAAGCGTGAATGAAATCATTGGTCAAACTTTGCCTGTTTCCATGACCCTCGGGGCTGTCGCGCTCGTCATTGCCTTGGTCCTCGGCGTTTCGCTAGGGAGTTATGCCGCAGTGAATCAGAACAAACTGGGGGACGTGGGGTCGATGGTGTTTGCGTTGTTTAGTATTTCAATTCCCACATACGTTACCGCTCCGCTTTTGATTTTATTATTCTGTCTTATCATTCCACTCTTCCCGGTCGGGGGTTGGGGTCGTCCTTCCCAAGTGATTCTTCCTGCGTTGTGTCTATCCTTGCCCTACATTGCCTCAGTCGCCCGGCTCATGCGCACGAGTATGCTGGAGGTGTTAAATCAAGATTTCGTTCGGACTGCCCGTGCCAAGGGACTGCCGGAGCGAGAGGTAATTTTTAAACACGCGCTTAAAGTAGCGATCCTTCCGGTGGTTTCATATGCGGGTCCCTTGGCAGCGAACATCCTTACGGGATCTCTCGTCATCGAAGAAATTTTTAAAATTCCAGGCATCGGTCCGTTCTTTCTCAATAGCGTGACAAACAAGGATTACCAACTCGTAGGCGGCGTAGTGATTGTCTATTGCATGTTGTTGGTCACTTTCAACATCCTTGTCGATATCGCTTATACCTTCCTTGATAGGAGGATCAAACTGTCATGAGCCAACGCAGTCAAAGCCTGACCATGATTGCTTGGGGCAAGCTGAAACGGAACAAGGCAGCCATGGCAAGCTTCCTTTTCTTGATCGTCCTAGCGCTGGTCGTCATTTTCGGTCCGATGCTCATCAAGGCTACTTGGGGTTACACATATAATTCAGGCTCTGACCTTCAATATGCGGCCCCTAATTCCAAACACTGGTTCGGAACTGATATCCACGGACGTGATCTTATGGTCAGGGTTCTCAAAGGCGCCCAGATCTCGCTGATGGTGGGTTTTGTGGGGGCATTAGTGAGTTTAGTTGTGGGAGTAATTTACGGTATGGTGTCGGGGTACTTCGGTGGAAAAACTGATGAGGTGATGATGCGGATCGTGGACATTCTGTATTCGTTGCCGCGTCTAATTTTTGTCATGGTTCTGATTACCGTGCTGGATGAAATATTTGCCAATTGGTTGTTCAAAAACAATTTTCAATCCATGGCATCGTATTCAAAAATCATTCTTTTGTTTGTAGGCCTTGGTTTGATGGAATGGCTCACGATGGCGCGGATTGTGCGCGGCCAGGTTCTGGCTTTAAAAGAAAGGACGTTTATCCTCGCATCCCGTAGTCTCGGGGCGTCACCACTGAGGGTATTGTTCAGTCACCTGCTTCCAAATCTTGTCGGCGTGATTATCGTTTACCTGACGCTGACCGTACCGGTCGTGATTCTGGAGGAATCGCTTTTGAGTTTCCTAGGCCTGGGCGTGCAGGCGCCGCATTCGAGCTGGGGAGTATTGATTAGTGACGGGGCAAAAATTATTAATCCTGTGAAGTCTTATTGGTGGTTGCTTGTGTTTCCAGGGGTAGCCATGAGTCTTACGTTACTTGCGCTTAATTTTCTTGGGGACGGGTTAAGAGACGCGTTTGATCCGAGGCAACAAAAATGAGATTGTGGAGTGTTATCGCTGGGAAAAGTGGGATGCACCTTGGAATCTTCCTATTCACAGGATTGGCTCTGTTAGTTTCGAACTGCGGTAAACGAGCCGCTCGTGAACCATTCGTAGACCGCAACCCACCGGTTCAAGATGCTGATGTTGCCCCTGATCCGGTGGGCCATTATGGCGGAGTTTTTAAAGATAACTCCACCTCGGATCCCAAGACGTTTAATCCCATTATGGCGGAGGAAACTTCCTCCACTCAGATTCTAGGTTTCATCTTCAGCGGGTTGACGCGGTTAAATCCAAAAACCCAAAAAGTGGAGCCGGCTCTTGCGAAATCATGGGAAGTGGCCGCTGACCAAAAGACATGGACCTTCCATTTGCGCCAGGGCGTGCGATGGAACGATGGCCAGCCTTTTACTGCCGACGACGTGCTTTTCACGTTTAACGAGATTATTTACAATCCAAAGGTCATTAATGGGGTCATCGATCTTCTACAAGTTGATGGGAAAAATTTTAAAGTTGAGAAAATTGACGATTTTACGGTGCGCATTACGACTCCTGATGTGTACGCGCCGTTTCTTATTTTTATCGGCACAGATATTTTGCCCAAACATAAATTAAAAAAAGCAGTGGATGCCGGCGTGTTTGAATCGACATGGAGCGTGAGCACGGATCCTAAGGAAATTGTGGGGACGGGTCCGTATAAAATCATGAAGTTTTATTCAGGCCAACGTACTGTTCTCGAAAGGAACCCTTATTACTGGCGCGTGGACACGGCGGGGAAAAGGTTGCCTTACATTGATCATATAATTTTTTCGGTCGTCAGCGATGCTAATGCCATGTTGCTACGATTTCTGGCAGGGGAATCGGACATGTACGGAGTGCGCCCGGAAGAAGTCGCGATGGTCCGAGATATCCAGGTTAAACGTAAGGATTTCGAAGTGGTGGACCGCGGCCCAAGCACGTCGCGGAGCTTTTTCTGGTTTAATTTGAATCCGGGTAAAAATAAAAATACTGGAGCGCCCTTTGTCCCATCTCAAAAGTTGGCTTGGTTTTCAAACGTCAAGTTCCGGCAAGCGGTTGCGCACGCGGTGAATAAGCAGGGGATTATCGATACCATCATGCTCGGTCAAGCGGCTCCGCTGCATAGTATGGAGGGTGAGGCGAGTAAGTGGTATAACCCAGCGATTAAGAAATATGAATATGATCTAGAACGGAGTCGCGCGCTTTTGGTAGAGGCCGGGTTTACTTTCAAAGACTCAAAGCTCCTTGATGAAAAGGGTAATGTGGTTTCCTTCACGATTTTTAGTAATAAGGGGAATAACACGCGTGAACAGATGGGGCTTATTGTGGTCGAAGATCTCAAAAAACTGGGAATGGCGGTCGACTTTAGGCTCATCGACTTTAACGCGCTGGTGCAAAAAATTTCAGATACCTACGATTACGATTGTATCATGCTTGGCCTGACTTCAGGCGCGCCTGATCCTGCGTCGGGTTTGAGTGTCTACATGAGTAATGGACGGATGCATCAGTGGTATCCACGACAACCTAAACCGGCAACTCCATGGGAAGCAGAAATCGATGTCCTGATGCAGAGCCAACTCAAAACCTTAGACGAAACTAAACGCAAACAGATGTTTGACCGTGTGCAGCTTATTATGACCGAACAAATGCCTTACATTTATTTGGTGACTCCGCGCACATACGTGGCTTATCGCTCAAAAATTAAAAATATCGATTTTCCTCCGCAAGGTTCTGAACAATGGAACTTTGATTCCTGGTATATGGAGGATGTTCAATGAAAACGGTTATCTTGCGCCGTATCCTCTTATTGTTGCCAATGTTGCTGGCCATTTCTTTTTTGTCGTTTGCCTTGATGAGCAAATCCCCCGGAAATTATCTCGACACGTTGAAGCTTAATCCCCAGATGTCCCAGGCCAAAATTGATAAGATGACGGTTGAGTTTGGACTGGATAAGAAGTGGTACGTCCGGTATGGGCTTTGGCTCCGTAACGCGGCGAAGTTAAACTTTGGTGAATCGTTCCATTATAAACAACCCGTTTGGGACGTCATTACCGCCCGGGCCTGGAACACATTTATTTTATCCAGTGTTTCTTTGGTTTTAACGTGGGGTATCGCGATTCCACTTGGCGTGTTGGCGGCGATAAACCGGGGTTCCCTTTTTGATAAGGTGACATCGTTCCTTGCTTTTATGTCGCTTTCATTTCCGAATTTGTTCCTTGCTTTACTGGCCCTGTTCTTCGCTTATATCACGGGATGGTTGCCTGTGGGAGGAATGCGCAGCGTTGATCATGAGTTGATGACGTCAGGTGAACAGTTTTTTGATATATTACATCATTTAGTTCTGCCCGTATTTGTCCTTTGTTTTTCCGGGGTCGCTGGACTTATGCGACTCATGCGCGGTACTTTTTTAGAAAACATGCGTGCGGATTACGTGACTACTGCAAGGGCAAAAGGAATGCCTGAGGGACAGGTGATGTTTAAACATGTGCTTCGTAACGCGATTAATCCCATGGTTACGTTGTTCGGGTTTTCGGTGGCTGGATTACTCAGCGGCGCGGTTATTGTAGAAAATGTGTTGGGATTTCCTGGTCTGGGCCAACTCGCCCTCGAAGCTTTTTTTGCGAAGGACGAGTTCCTCGTCATGGCGTCGATCCTGATGGCTTCGTTCCTTCTGATTATGGGAAACCTGTTGGCGGATATTTTACTAGTGGCCGTTGATCCTCGGATTCGTTACGAATAATATGGAATCCACTCATCCATTTGCTGAAGCATGGGGCCGGTTCAAAAAGAATCGGACTGCATTCTTTGCGACCATTTTCCTTGGAGTTCTTTATTTTATTTGTCTTCTGGCTCCGTTTTTCTCGCCTTACAACTCACAGACTCAGCATCTTGATGCGGCGTATCATAAGCCGGTGGGAGTTCATGTGTTCGACGCGGAAGGGGTGCACTGGCCTTTCGTTTACAAATACGAATTGATAGACAAAGCCCGCCAAATTTACACACCCATTGTCGGAAAACGTTATCCGCTCAGGTTTTTTGGGAAAGGTGATGCTTATAAGTTGCTGGGTTTAATCCCGATGACCCGTCATTTCGTGACCGTTGACGCACCCGGACGTTTACATTTCCTAGGGACGGACCTTATTGGACGTGATGTGCTGAGTCGACTTCTAGTGGGATCGCAGGTGTCTCTGTCGATTGGGTTTCTGGGCATCCTTATTTCCTTCCCGCTGGCGTTGTTGATCGGAGGGATCTCGGCGTATGTCGGAGGAAAGGTTGACGCTTCGATCATGCGTTTTTTGGATGTTTTAATGGCTATTCCAGGGTTATATCTCGTACTGACGATTCGATATGTTTTCCCACAAAAACTGAGTTCTATTCAAATATACCTGATCATTACAATGATTTTTAGTTTGATCGATTGGGCTGGTATGTCCCGTGTGATTCGGGGGATTGGCCTTTCCGAAAAGGAACGTGCGCATGTTTACGCCGCTCGCTGTCTGGGTCAAAGTCCTGGACTGATCATTTGGCGCCACATTATCCCTGCCACGTTTGCTTACTGTATTGTGGCCGCAACCTTAAGCATTCCTGGGTACATCTTGGGCGAGGCGACTTTGAGTTATCTTAATCTCGGAATTCAAGAGCCGGATGCGAGCTGGGGACTGATGCTAGCGCAAGCTCAGAGTATCCGTGTGTTCACGCAGTTCTGGTGGATTCTTTCGCCTGGGGTTGCGATTTTTATTGTTGTACTGGCGTTTAACTACGTGGGAGAGGGACTTCGCGATGCCCTCGACCCGAAAATGAAAGTGGTGCGATCATGATAGATAATTCAATACTTCTCGAAGTCAAAAACTTGCAGATTCAATTTCAAGATGGTGAAACACTAGTGCGTGCGGTCGACGATATTTCGTTCTCTGTGGCCAAGGGAAAAACCCTCGCTATTGTTGGCGAAAGTGGCAGTGGAAAAAGTGTGACTTCTTTATCACTGACCAAGCTCATCCCAACACCCCCAGCTATTTACGCGGGTGGTCAAATTTTGTTCAAAGGCAAGGACGTGCTTTCGGCCACTCCTCGCGAACTTCAGCGCATAAGGGGAGCGGGGATCGCCTATGTTTTCCAAGAACCTTCTTCATCTTTAAATCCTGTTTTCAGAATCAGTACTCAAATCGCCGAAGCTATTCATATACATCGTCCAGATGTCAAAGACGTGCGGGGAGAGATTGTTCGATTATTGACACTCGTAGGGATAAAGGACCCTGAACTTCGGATGGATGATTACCCTCATCAATTGAGCGGGGGTATGCAACAGCGCGCCATGATCGCGATGGCTTTGGCTTGTAACCCCGATCTCCTTGTGGCGGACGAACCCACCACGGCTTTAGATGTGACCATCCAAGCTCAGATAATGGCGCTGCTTAAAGAGCTTAAAGAAAATTTGCACATGTCGATCATCTTAATCACTCATAACTTTTCAATCATCAGCGATATCGCAGACGAGGTTGCTGTTATGTTCCGCGGAAAAATTGTTGAGATGGGTTCTACTCGAGAAGTGCTCAAGAATCCGCAGCACCCTTACACAAAAGCTCTTATCGCTTGTATCCCGAAACCCGGCGCGAAACTCAACCGCCTCCCCACTATCGATTACGATAAAATCGTTTGATACCCTAGAGCGGTTACGTCCCAACTGTTTGCGACCAAGCGCAAACGTGGGGTGGTGCAGGCCAACCAGAATGGAATACTGTGGGTGCTATTTTTCCGTTCTGTGCACACCCACTATTTTGTTTCTGAAAACTTCATGGACTCTGAGTTGAGGCAAAACCGGAGGCCCGTTGGACGGGGGCCGTCAGGAAAAACGTGGCCGAGGTGACCCTCACAACGTTTACACATGATTTCGACGCGATGCATTCCCCCGGTGTTATCGTGATCTTCTAAGATGTTCTCTGTTGCGATGGGTTTGAAAAAACTGGGCCATCCTGTTCCGGAATCAAACTTAGCATCGGATGTGAACAGGGGTAGATCGCACGCGACGCACGTATACACACCCTTCTTTTTGTGATCGTGGAAGAGACCGCAAAAAGGTCGTTCGGTGCCTTTGGAGCGAACCACCTTGTATTGTTCGGGCGTCAAAACCTTCTTCCAGTCTGCTTCGGATTTTATAATTTTATCGACTTCAGTCGGAGCCGAAAGGTTTCCACTGGAGTCCAGTGTGCGTATGGTCACTTTACCGGGTTTTGTGGTCATGCTTGTTCCTGTCGTGGGTTGTTTAGCGGTTAAAAATTGTACGGCAATCAGGCTTAAAAGGACCACCATAACGGATGATCCCATAAATTTTATCAGGTTTTCTCGGGTATTCATGAATTAATCCTTTTCCAAATGAGAGACGTCAGGATCCAATTTATTGCCAATTTAGGATCTATCAACTTAAACTTCATGTGAGAGAGGTAGGTACTGGCTCCCCACGGGAAGCCCAAACGCCCGTTCGATATGCCTGAACTGGGGATATTGCGGCTCCTCGGTATTGACTTCCACGATGTCAAAACGGAAGACCAAGTCTGGCGACCCCAACTTACGAAGGTATTCCATCCCCGACTGGGCCACATTTCTTTCTTTAGATGAAGTTACGGCGTGTCTGGCTAAATTGAAGGTTTCATCAGACCGGGCTTTTACCTCCACGAACACAAGCTGCTCCCCGTGCCGGCATATAAGATCAATTTCCCCATTCCGCGCACGCCACTGGCGCACCAGAATCTTGTATCCCTTTTTTTCAAGGTAACGCGCAGCTAATTCTTCCCCGCGATCACCCAACTGTTTGGTAGTCCAAGGCAAGTTCTTCGGCTTCGCGAATAGGTTGAAAACTTTTTCGATGTATCGGGCATATACCATATTTGTTTATTGATTGGTAATGTTCAGCTGTTCCATAGCCTTTGTGTTTAGCAAAATTGTACTGGGGATAAATCTGATGTAATTGGCACATGATCCGATCACGCGTGACTTTTGCAATCACTGATGCAGCTGCAATGCTGAAGCTTTTTGCGTCACCTTCAACAATGGCCTGTTGCGGGATAGTAAAAATTTTAACAGGTAACCCGTCAATCAGCAGGTGATCAGGTTGAGTCGATAGCCCATCGACCGCTCGTTTCATGGCGAGGTAAGTGGCGCCGAGGATGTTAAACCGGTCTACTTCTTGGTGATTCGCCACACCCTTGGCCCAAATGATGTTCGGGTTGGTTGTGATTTCATGGAAAAGGGCTTCGCGCTCATCGGCACTGAGCTGTTTGGAGTCGTTGAGGATTTTGTGTTTAAAATCATGGGGAAGAATGACTGCCGAAGCGACAACCGGCCCGGCAAGTGGGCCTCGGCCCGCTTCATCGATGCCTGCGATTTGTAGAAACCCACGATCGCGCAGAGCCTTTTCAAATTTCATTTTCCTTGGGGTCACTGTGGCCATTTCATTAACGATATTATGGGAATCTCTTTTCAGGTGCCAGTGTGAAAACTGAAAAATTTATTAATCTTTTGAAACTCCACGTGACTCCCATCACATTTTGATACATGCACTCAGAAAATCTAGCCTGACAACCTGTTTTAAATGGGCTATCCATGGAACGCGTCATGAGTGTAAAAAAAGTAATTGTCCAATGGCCGCGGTTTGGTCCTTACCATTTTACGAGGTTTCTGGCTTCTAAGGACTACTTCCAAGAAAAGGGGATTACCCTTAAGGGGCTTGAAATCGCCTCGACGGACCTTACCTATCTTTGGAATGAGGATACCCTGAGCAACAGGGATTCAGTGACGACTCTGATCACCGATTGCCCTTATGAGAACATCCCAAAAAAGAGGCTTTCTGAATCGCTCCTAAAATATTTGGATGCGGAAAATCCCGATGTCCTCGTCATTTGTGGGTACATAAATATTGATGCGAAAATGTGCCTTGATTGGTGTACGCGGAATGGGAAAGCAGCCGTACTGATGTCGGAGACCACCAAACTCGATAAGAAGCGGTATTATATTAAGGAAAAAGTTAAATCATTCCTGATCAGTAAGTTCCAGTCAGCGATCTGCGGGGGGTATTTGCATCGTTCCTATCTTCACGAATTAGGAATGCCGTCAGATTGCATATTTGAAAAATATGACGTGGTGGATAATGAGTATTTCGACGAGAGATCAAAAAAAATCCGCGCAACGAAACTCGTGCCTCAGGGTTTGCTTGGGTTGGAAAACGAACAGCCTTTTATTTTGGCATCCAATAGATTCATACCGCGGAAAAATATTAAGCGATTACTTGAAGCTTACTCGTTTTTTAAAACTAAGTATCCGCACGGGTGGCCTCTCGTTTTGTTGGGTGATGGCCCGCAATCTGATGAATTAAAGGCATTAGTTAATAACAATAAAATTCCCGATGTCACCTTTGCTGGGTTTCGGCAAATCGAAGAACTCCCCGAGTACTATGCCCGTGCATCTCTATTTATACATCCAGCTGAATCCGAACCCTGGGGATTGGTGGTTAATGAAGCCATGGCATCGGGGTTGCCTATTCTGGCATCGAATCGGTTAGGTTGTTCTCCTAACCTGGTGAGGGAAGGAATTAACGGATTTAAGTTTGACCCCTTTGACTCGGCTCAGATATTTAACTGTCTCTGCCGCGCTTATGAAAATAAGGATAAATTAGGCGAGATGGGCCAAAACTCGCGGACGATCGTAGACCAATATTCACCAGCGGAGTTTGCTTCTAGTTTGTACGCTGGTTGCCTCAAGGCGGACGAGAGAAATACGACTTCCCTGTGCTCTTCAAAAACTTCCTTAGTTAATCCTATGTTCACGCTTCGCTCGCTCGTATATTACTTTCTGCGTAAAATTAAGTTTTAGCCTCTTTTGCCTGCAGCCCATAATTCCGTAGGTAAATCACAAATTTCTGATCCAGAATTTCAATCACCTTTTTCTTATCTCCAGTTTGGAGCCTATGAATGGATCTTGAGCCAAACGTATATCCAAAATTCCACCCAAAAACTTGGCGGCAGACTTATGACGGCCCCATATACTGAGTTAACTTCCCAACCAAGCCCAGTTCTCAAACAAATTGCAGGATTTCTTGAAGTTGACCCTTACGAAAAATGGATTCTGCGTGGCACACGAAGCCTTGACGCAAGGAGGGTAAGAGGTGTGGAATCCCTTTTTCTTCCGCCAAATATGTGTGCCGCGTTTAATCAGTTTCAAGAACAGTTAGGGTTTAAAAACCGAGCGCAGTTGTTGTAGAATCATTTTGGACCTCTTGCCCTCTCCCTGCATACTCTATTTTTGATTGGAAAGTATGAATTGACGGGCTTAGTTTCCGCTTTATAGATGGTTCAAGTGAAACCACTCCTTCTACTATCTCTAACGGGGCTGCTATTTCGATAGCGGGTAGTTGGTTTTGTTTCGATTAACTTTCGTATACACCCGCTGATCCGCTAGGACAGTGGGTTTTTTACTTTTCACGATTAATTTATAAATAAACTGGAAATGTTATGAGCAATAAAATTCTGATTTTCGACACAACGTTAAGGGACGGGGAACAATGCCCAGGGGCCAGCATGAACAACCGGGAAAAACTGGAGGTAGCGCGTCAGTTAAAAAGGTTAGGAGTTGATATTATCGAAGCTGGGTTTCCAGTGATTAGTGATGGCGATTTCGCTTCTGTCCAAACGATTGCGCGGGAGGTTAAAGGCCCCATTATTACAGGCCTGGCTCGGTGTCTTTTTAAGGATATCGATGCGGCTGCCGCAGCGTTAAAACCCGCAGGCAAACGTGCGCGAATTCATGTGTTCTTGGGGACGTCTAAGATTCATCGTGAGTTCAAATTTGGCAAAGCACAGGACGAGATTCTTCGGTTAGCTGTAGATGGAGTTAAACGTGCGCGTTTTCATGTTAAAGATGTTGAGTTCTCTCCGGAAGACGCTTCACGAACAGAGCCTGATTTCCTTGTTGAAATTGTGGAGGCCGCAATCGCTGCTGGGGCCACGACTATTAATTTACCTGACACCGTTGGGTATGCCACCCCTGAGGAATACGGTCAGATTTTTAAGTACGTGATCGAAACCGCTAAGGGCGCTCAGGACGTTGTTTTTAGTGCCCATTGCCATAATGACCTGGGCTTGGCTGTCGCTAATTCATTGGCGGCCATTCAAAATGGTGCCCGCCAAATCGAAGGAACGATCAATGGTATTGGAGAACGAGCGGGTAATACGGCTTTGGAAGAGGTCGTCATGGCTGTTCATACGCGGAGCGATGTTTACAAAGATTATAAATTTAATCTTAATATCAAAGAAATTGTTAAAACAAGCCGCCTTGTCTCAAGAATGTGCGGGTTTCATATTCAACGTAACAAAGCTATTGTCGGAGAAAATGCCTTTGCACATGGAGCGGGTATTCATCAGGACGGTATAATTAAAAAACGCGAGACATACGAGATTATGGATCCTCGCGCGGTGGGTTGGGGTGAGACGGAATTGCCTTTAACCAAACATAGCGGACGTCACGCCATGGTGATCCGGTTAAAACACCTTGGCCTGCATTTGTCCGATAAAGAAATTAACGATGTTTTCGCCCGGTTTAAACAAATCGGTGATCGCAAAAAATTCGTGTACGACGACGATCTTGCGGCCTTGGTTGATGGTCATATGACTGATTCCATGGATACCTACAAACTCGACTACATTAGCGTGTGTTCGGGAAATCATACGGTACCCACGGCCACGGTGCGTCTTATCAATGGAAGTAACACCATTCAGGATTCGGGAACCGGGGATGGTGCTGTTGACGCAGCGATGAAAACGATCGATCGCATCTGCGGCAAACAGGGGCACCTCGTGGAATACTCCGTGCGCGCCACTACAGAAGGCAAAGATGCCATGGGCGAGGTGACCATTAAAGTTGATTTCGGATCCGAAAAGTTAGTGACGGGTAAAGGTGCCAGCACCGACGTGATCGAGGCGAGTGCCCGCGCTTACCTCAACGCCGTCAACCGCGAGTTATCGACAGCTAAACCTGTAAAAATGCCAAAAAGGTGCAAGCCGAAAGGTTAACATTTAGAACTTTTGAAAAACATGCACGAGGACGAAGCGCAATCGTTGCGGGATGGAAAGAAAGCCATACAAGCTGAACGCAAGGAATACAAGTCTGATGGGAAAGTGACCAAAGAAGAACGCAAAGATCTGCACCAAGCCTTGAATAAACAGAGCAAAGCTATTTACGACGAGAAGCACGGCAGCGAAACACGGGCCACGTCGGGAAAGTCAACCACTCCTCCGCCTGCCTCTGAATAGTAACAACTGAAGGTTACGAAAAGAAGTTTGGCTAGAGTCTTTTCCGCCTCCTCAAGGATACTGAGATTCGGTACTCCCTGTTCTCAGATTGAGGAGACTCTCTCAAGGAGGGAGCCAAGGGGCATGTGCGGCTGATAGCCGAGCAGGGGGGGTCGGTTTTTATTATGAACAGGACTTGATTCATCCGATTGCCTGTGTATGTTTGCAGTTTCCTCTAGGGCACAGTTAGCTCAGCGGTAGAGCGGCACGTTTACACCGTGTTGGTCGGGAGTTCGAATCTCTCACTGTGCACCAATTCTTTTCTGTTTTATTCCGACATCGGCCAGAGCAATCTCTGGTGTAATCCCGCTTGCATTTCTGGCCTGTCTTTTCCACTTTATCAGCATGCTTACGCGCGCTTTGGAATCAGAAAAAAATAACATGGTCCGCTCATCGGTCATTTCGGCAAAGATCATTGAAAAAACAAAAACGTCATTAACACTCAAAACTCGGGCGACGTGTACAACTAAACGAAACATTTCCTCTGCTGATGTTGACATGCTCAAGCAACGAGATTTGGCGCGGGTTGGAAAATCAATTGAAGGTCGCCTCATTATTAATTTTGAATCGGGCCAAGCGATAAGGATTAGGTACGAGGAAGGTAAAACTGTTCTCGCACGGAAAGAAAGGTTGATAGTCGGTGAGTTAACCCCTCCTTCAAAATTAATTTTTAAGCAAGTTGTCCGTGATCGACCTTCTACAGCGAACGAACTCCCGGGAATTACTTCCGCAGAAGTGGTTGCTCAACAAATGACGGTGGTTGAATGTCAGACTCCCAGTGGGACTTTGTCTGTGATGCTTGATCCATTTCGAATGGAGTTTCATGACAAGAAAGGGCAAAAAATATTTGGAATCGGCGGACCGGAGAAGAACTTTTTTTCTGCATGGGATTCCCTTAACACCGGATTGTTTCAGACAGCATCCGGAGAGGCGCTCGCTGTTGAATCGTTTGATTTATCGCCTGGTGAAGCTGTTTATGGATTTGGCGAAAAGTTCGTTAAGCTCAATAAAACCGGGCAGACCATCGACCTTGATATGCAGGATGCCCTTGGGGTGACGACTCCCCGGTCCTATAAAAACGTTCCATTTTTTTTGAGCACTAACGGGTATGGGGTGTTTGTAAATTCTTCGGCACCCATGACTTTCTGGGTGGGGAGTATGAGCGCAACAGATATTCAGTTGTGCGCGGGTCAGAACTATTTGGATTATTATGTTTTTATCGGATCAATAAAAGAAGTCATCGCCGAGTACACGCAACTGACAGGGCGCGGGGTTGTTCCCCCCGATTGGACATTTGGGTTTTGGCAAAGCAAAATCAGTTATTCATCCGCTGATGAAACATTAGAGATAGCGCGCCAATTCCGAATGCATCAAATCCCTTGTGACGTCATTCATTTGGATACGCACTGGTTTAAAGAAGATTGGTATTGCGACCTTAAATTCAGTGAAGAGCGGTTTCCAGATCCGAAAGCTTACTTTGAGCAAATGCGACAGATGGGATTTAAAGTGTCATTATGGCAACTCCCCTACATTCCATCCGGAAGTGCGCTTTTCGCGGAACTCGAAAAAGCGAATGGGTTTGTGAAAAGCAAGGACGGATCCATCTATAATCTGGGCCTTTGTTTTACGCCGGGCTTTAAAGGAATCGTGGGGGTAGTGGATTATACTCAGCCCAAGGCTGTTAAAATACATCAAGACGCCATAGCGAAACTCTTCAAGCTGGGAGCCAAGGTTATTAAAACTGATTTTGGTGAAGGAGCCCCGGCTGATGGTGTCTATGCAGACGGAACTCCCGGACGTGAAATGCATAACCTGTATCCATTGCTTTACAACAAAGCTTTCTTTGAAGTCACACAGAAAGAAACGGGGGATGGTGTAGTTTGGGCCCGGTCAGCTTGGGCCGGGGGTCAGAGGTATCCTCTCCATTGGGGAGGAGACAACAGCCCTAACTACGAAAATATGATTCCACAAATCGAAGGAGGTCTATCCTTTGGGCTTTGTGGGTTTCAATTCTGGAGTCAGGACATAGGTGGTTTTTGTGGGAAGACAAATGACGAATTGCTCATCCGCTGGATGCAACTCGGAATGTTTCTGTCCCATAGCCGTATCCACGGGACTGGGGATCGTGAGCTTTACAAGTTCAAACCTAAAACCATGAAAATCTGTCGGGAATTTATCCGGCTCAGGTATCAGCTGATGCCTTATATTCTGTGGCAAGCTCAAGTATGTGTGGACGAAAGTTTTCCCATGCTTCGACCGTTGGTTTTGGAATATCAGAATGATCGGAACGTTTGGAATATCGGCGATCAATTTCTATTCGGAGCTTCAATTCTTGTGGCTCCAATTTACACAAAAACAGGCGTCCGCGACGTTTATCTCCCGGAAGGTACTTGGTACGATTGGTGGACAGGCCGGGTAGAACAAGGGAATCGTTGGATTAAGGTCAAAGCGTCAATGGAACAGATTCCACTTTTTGTTCCGGAAGGTGGAATAATTCCACTCGGGCCCGTCATGAATTATGTGGGAGAACGCGAAGTCGACCAAATTGATCTCATGGTTGCACCATTAAGCACAGCAGGAGTCCGAACCGCTCACTTTAAGGTGGATGGCCGACAGATCAAAGTGAAGTACGTCTATAATGGAAAGAATCATGTGCTTTCTATAAAAAGTCCTATCCCCGTGAATTTAAATGTGGCGGGAGGAGTGAAAATGAAGGTGACCAAGGTAAAATGAATATTCAGGGCGTGTTGCTAGATGTGGGCGGGACCATGATTCACACATCCAAACCTGTGGGTCAAATTTATGCTGAAGCTGCCGAAAGGTTTGGGGGTAAACTAGATCCACTTTCGATGCAATCGGCGTTTGGAAAGGCGTTTAAGGACATCGGTTCCCTTGAGTTTACTGTCGCGACCGCACGGATAAAATATGAAGAATGGTGGCGTCAGATTGTTTTTAAATCACTCGAACGAGGCGCGGCCGGAGCATCGGCTGAGTTCCTTCAGCGGAAAGAAGAATATTTTCAATACCTGTACCAGCTCTTCACTAAGAAGGACATGTGGCAGATTTATCCAGATGTTATCCCGACATTAACCTCATTGAAATCCAAAGGACTCAAGACCGCGATCGTTTCGAACTGGGACCACAGACTTCGCCCTTTGCTGCGTGAGCTGGATTTGGAACTGTATTTTGATGCGATCGTAATATCCTGTGAAGTCGGATATGAAAAACCTGACCCGCGTATATTTCATCACGCAGCGGATCGGCTCAATCTTGCACCAGAAACCTTGGTTCATATTGGGGACAGTCGCAAAAATGATTTTGAAGGCGCCCACGCCGCAGGAATAACTTCTTTACTGATTGCCCGGCCGGAACAAAATTTAACGGATCTTCTTAACGAGATTCTAAGTCTACCGCCTGGCGCTTAAAACCCCGTCTACAGGAGGGTGCCTTGCTGGGGCTGGGATGCGACGGGCTGAATGAACTCCTGAAACTTTTTATAAAGTTCCGTTAGTTTTGCCGTGTAGTATTCGATATTCTCGTCGCGGTTGTTGGGGTCCCATTGACTCGCGAGTTTAGCGACCTCATAGACGGCCACTTTCTTTGATGTCCCAGTGACGTAATAGGAAACTTGATCGCCCGGTTGGAGTTTGCCTCCACTTGCAATAGCGAGTTCGTAGGCGGCGCTTTTGTTGCGTGCGGACCCAGATATTTTTTCTTGATACTTCACGAGCGAATCTTGAAGGGTATCCGTTTTCATGAACATTTTAACGTCCCACTTTTTTTGTTCCAAATTCTTTCGGAAGTCATCCATGCGTAAAGGAATTTCATGGGCATTTTCGGCGAGGATCAAACGCAACATTTCGTGCATGAAATCGCGTTGGAATTTTTCCAACCCACGGGACTTGAACGTCGCACCTTTAATGATCATGCTCCCGTCTTTCTTGAGTAAGGCATAGTTTTTTGCCTTGTAGCTGAACATGGCTTGGTACCGTTCGCCGAACTCCACGCGGATTCCTGGTGGAAGGGTATCGGCAAGCCGCTTTTCAAGATCGTGAGCGTTTTCTTTTGGAGGAACAAAATAAATACCGTCGGTATCTACTTCAATAGGTTGAGCCCCGTTAAGTTTAAGCCACGCCGTCATGTCTTGGATAATTTCCCGACCCTTAGCCGTGACCGCCGAGGCTGCGTTAAAGTCCGCGAAATGCGCTTGGGCGAACCCCAGATAACCGTAGAACGAGTTAATTAGGATTTTGAAGGTGGATTGCAGCGCGTGGAAATGATTCTTTTCGGCATCATCTGCTGCGTTTTGCTGAGCTAGCTTTGCTTTAAGTCGAAACTCTCGTAAGTCAGTCAGAAGTTTGTGCGAAATGAGCAGCGTGTCGTTCTTTGGAAGGTAACCGTAAGACAACATAACCGAAGGATACAACGAAGCGATATCGCAGTGCCACACGTCGCGGGCTAGACCCGTATAAAAAACATCGGTAAAACCTCCGGGATACCCACGCACTTCAGGGGTGAAAGGAATACTTTCTTTCTGGTGAAAATACTCGCGCAAGAAAAGACTATCTATCTTAGTGGCATTTCCACGCACGACGGCATCCTGATAATTGTATCCAAAGATTTGAGTCTGAATGAAATAACTCTGACTGAGCAATTCCGCGATGCGTTGAGTCCCTCGCACATCGCCCAGAGCGTAGGCCTTAAGTTTTTCAGGATCGCTTTTGTACAGCGCGGTAATCTCGCGACTGGAAAGGTAGTCGTGGTCTTCTGTAGCAAAGCCAAAATGCTCGGCCACGTCCTTGACCGTAAAACTCTCAAGTTCCCGAGTTGAAACATCATAAAATTGAACCAACAGGTACGTATCAACGATGTGTCGCCCATAAATTTGGAACTTGGGATAATTGATCGTTTTCTCGGCTATTTGCAGGCGCGAGGAGCGGCTCGTAGCAGGGCTTTTATCTCGTCCGAT
This sequence comes from Verrucomicrobiota bacterium, assembly GCA_034440535.1. Classification (GTDB taxonomy): domain Bacteria; phylum Verrucomicrobiota; class Verrucomicrobiia; order JAWXBN01; family JAWXCD01; genus JAWXCD01. The sequence continues at coordinate 24,471 of JAWXCD010000072.1, forward strand.
GTTGAGAGGGACTTTTAATTTTTTGGCCCGCTTCGAAATGTAGTCTAGGTCAAACCGGAAAATGTTGTGACCCTCGATGACATCAGGGTCTTTTTCAAGAATGACGGAAACCAATTTGTTAATCAACGTTTGCTCAGAGTCATCCATGAGGACTTCTTCGTAACCATTGTTATCACTCACGGCGATAGCCACAATACGATCTTCAACGCGTGATGGGTTGGATGACTCGTATCCCTCGGAGCAAGCGGTTTCTATCTCAATTTGGAGCCTCGTCAGATCAGAAAAAACCATGCCTTTAAAAAGCGTTTGGCCCGTGCGGAGCAGGTGCTGTTGAGCCACATCATTGAGGGCTAACGTTTCGCCCCCCTGCGAAGAGAGGAATTTTTTCCCGCTCTGGAAGGTTGTCCAATCGGGGAACTCGGCAAGGAGATTGTATCCATTGTCCCCATTGAGGGTTATGAAAGTGACCTTCCCAGAAAATCCACTAAACGAACCCGCACACGTCCAAAGGAAAGGTTGAAGGGGTTGAATCTCCGTACGTAAGACCCCCTTTTCGCGAAAGAAAACTTCAATTTCGGTATCTGACTTCTGTTCGATCGCTACGATATGGGTGGTTTTATTGCGCCCGAATAGAAGTTCGTTTGTGGCAAAAGATAGCTCCTGTTTCGACATGGTTTCAACATGGAGGCAATTTAAGGAATGTAAAACCAAACATCAGGTGGGTCCGGTTGAATAGAAGACCAAGGTTAACACCTGAAAAATTTGGAAAATTATTCCGTAATCGTGATGTGATAATCTTCGACCACCGAGTTGGATAAAAGGTCTTTAGCAATCTGTTCAAGCTTGGCTTTAGTTTTTTCGAGGTCGGTACCATCGATCTCAAGTTCCATGTATTTTCCAACCCGAACGTTGGTGACGCATTCCATCCCGAGGTGATGAACCGCTTCCCTGACGGCGACGCCTTGAGGGTCGAGGACTGATTTCTTGGGTGTAACAATGACGGTGGCTTTCATATTATAATCCGAGTTTTTTAAAGGTTTGGTGCACGTACTTAAAGTGAATTTTAAGGTCACACGCAGATTCAATTTCTTTTTCCGACATGTACTTGCGGATGCCTGAATCTGCTTTGAGGTTATCCACAAGCTGCCGTTCCCCGCGCCAAGTGGACATGGCGGCTCGTTGAACCGCTTCGTAAGCATCTTTCCGGATCATGCCTTTGCGCGTTAAAGTGAGGAGGACGCTCTGTGAGAAAAAGAGACCTTTGGTTTTCCAAAGATTTTTTTCCATATTTTCCGGATAAACAATTAAGTTTTCCATCATGGCTGTCATTTTGATCAGCATGTAATCAAGCAATGTGCAGCTATCGGGGAAAATAACCCGTTCAACACTCGAGTGTGAAATATCGCGCTCGTGCCAAAGCGCCACATTTTCCAAAGCCGCCACTGCGTTTCCGCGAAGGACGCGCGCCAAGCCACTTATACGTTCAAAGGTGATGGGATTCCTTTTATGAGGCATTGCTGAGCTGCCTTTTTGACCCTCTGCAAAGAATTCCTCGACTTCAAGAACTTCGGTTCGCTGAAGATGTCTAAATTCCGTCGCCCATCGGTCTAGGCTTGAGGCGATGATGGCCAAGGTTGTTTGGAACTCGGCGTGCCGGTCCCTTTGAACGACTTGGGTTGCAAGAATGGCCGGACGCAACCCCAATTTTTTACAGACGTAAGATTCGACGCGAGGATCGAGATGAGCATGAGTACCGACTGCTCCTGACAGTTTACCGACACGTATGTTTTCTGTGGCATGAACCAGTCGTGTAATGGCCCGATCAAACTCATCGTACATGAGTGCAAGTTTTAAACCGAACGTGATAGGTTCAGCGTGAATACCGTGGGACCGCCCGATCATGGGGGTCATTTTATATTTCTGGGCCTGTTTCGCGATCGCTTTGCGAAGGTCTTTGAGATCTTGTAAGAGAATATCTGAGGATTGAACCATTTGCACTGCCATCGTCGTGTCCAAAAGATCCGATGAAGTCAGGCCTTGATGAATCCAGCGCCCGGCTTTACCCACAGGCTTGGCAACGACCTCAAGGAAAGCGAGCACATCGTGATTCGTCACCTTTTCGCGTTCGAGAATTTCTTCAACTGAATCAAATTTGGCTTTTTTACGGATGGCGATAGCGTCCGCTTTAGGAATGACTCCGATTTCAGCCATGCCCTCACAGGCGAGTTTTTCGATTTCGAGCCAAATTTCAAATTTTCTCCGGTCAGTCCAGAGATCGCGCATAACTTTACGAGAATACCGGTCGATCATGGCGGGGGATTAAAGGGAAAGAATCTGAAAAAGAAATGAAAAAATATGCGAGGTGCTTTTGTTTATATAATTAAGTGAATCTTAACGTGGAAGGATTTCAATAATGGGAGGAAGCTTAGGCCCAGAAAATAGTGGAATTGTGTCCAAGCTTGCTATTTGCCAATAATTAGATAAAAAGAAATCCAAGAAACTCCATTCACGTCATTTACGAACAACATTTGATCGATGTCTAAAACGCTTTCATACATTACTGTTGAGCAATTCTATGCGCAACATGGACGGGCGTTACAATTAAAATTGGCCGGAGGAGAGCAAGGTTTATTGCGGAAGATCCGGGAAGCCACCGTTAATCGGCCTGGACTTGCGTTGGCAGGATTCTTCAAATACTTCGCAGAAAAGCGGGTTCAGGTTATAGGCCGCGCCGAGAATAGATATCTTAAAACCTTCAGTCCAAGGACGCAGCGGGAAAAAGTGGAGTCGATGTTTTCCAAGAAAATTCCGTGCGTTATATATGCACGGCACATATCCCCGTCGCCGCTTGTATTGGAAATTGCGAACGCGAAGAAAGTTCCTGTGTTTAAGTCTCCGTTGGTCACGATGAAGTTGATCAATACAGCGACTATATTACTTGAAGAAGATTTTGCGCCTAAGAAAAGTGAGTTGGGGAGTATGATTGAGATCTCGGGGGTAGGCGTCATGATTCGCGGTAAGAGCGGAGTGGGAAAAAGCGAATGTGTCATGGCACTCATTGAACGTGGATACTCGCTTATTGCCGACGATGTGACCCATATGCGATGTGAAGACGGTCGGGAATTGATTGCAAGTTGTCCGGCGGTGACCCGCAATCATATTGAAGTACGAGGTTTAGGTATTATTAATGTTGCCTCTGTCTTTGGAATTGGCAGTATAAGGGACGAGAAGCGGCTAGACCTAGTCGTTTCGTTAGTAGATTGGAACGAAGTTGGAGAACTTGACCGGATAGGATTAGAGACTGAGTATTACGAAATACTTGGGATTAAGGTGAGACACGTCACCATCTCGGTTAAACCCGGGCGAGACATTGCCCGGTTGGTAGAGGTGGCAGCTTTGGACTCAAAATTAAAAAGTATGGGTTGCAATTCTGCTCAAGAATTTAATAATCGATTAATTGCTCAAATGCAGACCAAGGAAAACTAGTGGTTATGGCGCATGCTGGTAAGAAAGAGGAAAGTACGGACAAGAACATTGTCAAGGAGTTGGTGATTTCCAACAAAATGGGCCTTCATGCCCGACCTGCCGCAATGTTCGTTAAGGTCACTAATAGCCACAAAGCCGAGGTTTGGGTCGAAAAAGACGGCGAACAGGTCAATGGCAAAAGTATAATGGGCCTTATGATGCTTGCCGCAGGTTTTGGTTCAAAACTTAAAGTCACTGCCCGTGGAAGCGACGCTGCCGAAGCCATCAAAAGCCTCGAATCCCTTCTCGAACGTAAATTCGGCGAGGATTAACCAAATTTCATCCTGGGGAAATTTGCACCTTGGATCCTCTCCCGATCTCCTTCGTCCACTTGATTCTTGCGTCTACTTCACCACGCCGATCGGACTTGCTTAAGCAAGCAAGTATCACAGATTTCAAAGTTGTTCCGAGCCAAGCTCATGAAATAGGAGCGCCTCAAGCTCCTCACTACACGCCTCTTGAACTTGTTCTGTGCAATGCCCGACTCAAAGGGCGAGAAGTAGCTTCCCGGTATCCGGCCCACGTTGTTTTGGCTGCCGATACCTTAGTGTCTCTCGGTGCACAAATATTCGGTAAACCCGTTTCCCTGAATGACGCATCCGATATGCTCAAACAGTTAAGCGGAAAAACACATCAGGTTTGGACGGGCGTGAGTCTTTGTCATTTATCCTCCCGGAGATCGGTAAATTTTACCGTGAAGACCGACGTCACATTCCGAAGACTTTCGAATGCGATCATAAAGAAATACATAGGTTTGGTTAATCCCCTCGATAAAGCTGGAGCCTATGGGTTTCAACAACATGGCGAAATGATCGTCTCTCGAACGAATGGCTCTCTATCAAATATAATTGGCCTTCCTATTGATGAGACCATCCATGCCCTTAGGTTGTTCAGCGTTTGATGAAATAAGCATATCCACTGCGCTCAAAGGCAGCGGAAAATTTACTCCCCAGTAGTCGACCGAATCCATGTTGCATATGCAACAAAAGGTTATCATAGGTTAGGGGCAGTTGCCGGTCGGCGTCCTTAAGAATGTTCAGGTTTTGTGACTATACCGTACTTTCGTGAGGTGGAGCGGCAAAGGCCAATAAAGGTTTCCTCAGCTAGATTGAGACGGCGGCCTTTTCTATAAAGAATTCCCCAGTCGCGTTTAAGCTTGCGCCGACCCAGCGGGAGGACAATCAGGGAACCTTCTTTGACTTCCTTATCAACCACCCAAGAAGCTAGGACACTGATCCCCAAATCCAGCTTAATCAGTTCCTTGATAGCTTCAATGTTCCCTAGTTCGATGAATGTGGGGAGTACTATTTTTTGATCCCAAAAATAATCTTTGGTCATCTGGAACGTGTAACTACTTTTAGCATAGACAATAAAATTTTGTTTTGAAATTTCGGCCGTAACCGCGCTGCCCGTTTGTGCCCAAGGATGATTTGGGCTGACGACGAAGTTGAGCTCATCCACAAATAAGGGATCAAATTCGACCATGTCATGCCGATTGGGGTTGAGGCCCAGAGCTAAATCGATTGAATTTTTTTCAAGGGAGTCGATCGCCTTTCGTGTATCAGCTGGTTCGATGTGGATGTTATGTCTCGGGAACGAATTTTTAAACTCCCTCAGAACCGTTGGAAGGATATATTGACACGCCGTATCGCTCGCACCCAGTCTGAGCCTTCCGTATCCCCATTCCCCTAATGTTTTGAGATCGGTATATGCCGAAGTCATCTGCTGCAGAATTTTTTCTGTGTGAAGCAAAAGCTGTTCGCCGGCCTGTGTGAGGACAGCTTTTTTGCCCATCCTGTCTAAAAGTCTACACCCAACTTCCTCTTCAAGGGCCTTAATGGCGTGGCTGACAGCCGATTGAGTGAGGTTTAATTTTTTAGCAGCCTGCGTAAAACTACCTTCTGCAGCTAAGATCGAGAACGCTCGCAACTGTCTGGAATCAAGGAGGAATTGGGGAGTATTAGTATTATTCATAAGGGGGATAAAAACCATGTTAGCAATTAACGGGCCACAGGCGTTTCACATGGCACGCCGATAGCTAGGGTGCTCAGTCATGAATGATTATTCGGCTAGTGGCTCCCGTTTAAAGTTAGGATTTATATCTCTCGTGGATTGCGCACCACTTGTGATCGCCAAGGAATGTGGTTTTTATAAAAAGTTCGATATCGACGTCGAATTATCTCGAGAGGTAGGTTGGAACACACTTCTAGAAAAAGTGATCAGCGGGCGGCTGGATGCTAGCCATGCTTTAGCTTCAATGCCTTTAACGGCGAGCTTGGGATTAGGGGGATCTGCCGAACCTTGTGCGACAAGCCTGGTGCTTAATTTACAAGGGAATAGTCTGGTTATCTCAAAGGCTTTATATCAAGCGGGAGTTCGAACGAATATTGACCTGAAACAGTATATTTTATCCGCTAAAAAGGTGCTGACCTTTGGAGTCGTGTATCAATATTCGTCGCACCATTATTTACTACGTGAATGGTTTAAGCAGGCGGGAATTAATCCTGACCGTGACGTGCGCATCGTCGTGTTGCCTCCGGTGCAGATGAGCGTGTTTTTAAAGAGCGGAAATCTGGATGGGTATTGCGTGGGGGAACCTTGGGGGACAGACGCCATTTTTGCGGGATTGGGTTATTGTGTGAAGGTTGGTCCTGAATTGGCCAAGGGGCATCCGGAGAAAGTATTAATTTTCCGTAACGCATTCCTTAACTCGAACCACAATCAGATCGTGAGACTTACGGCGGCCCTCTTGGAAGCGTGTGTGTTTTGTGATAAGCAGGAAAACCGATTAGAAGTCGTCAATATTCTTTCACGACCCGAATACCTTAGTATTTCCCGAGAACATTTGGCCAACAGTTTGATCGGCCCATTTTCACGCGGGATGAAAGAACAAGGGCCTGAAGGAATACATATTTTTAATCGGTTTGATGCGAACGCTCCGACCTTCGAAAAATCCGAATGGATTTCAAAGAGCCTTTTGGCTTTGCATCCAGGGCTGTCCTTTAAAAGAGAAATGGTCCATGAATGTTATCGTTTAGATATATTTGAAGAGGCTTCTCGTTTGGCATTAACGGATATGGCTGTAGCATCCGCTTAAAGGCACGTCCGGTGTGGCGAAAAAATATGGTGCGCGATACAGGGTTCGAACCTGTGACCCCTACCGTGTCAAGGTAATGCTCTACCACTGAGCTAACCGCGCTGAAGGAGGTGGTACACTATAGACACGTCGACTTTTGTGTCAACCCGCCTTTTAGAAGAATTCCACGGATGTTCAGTAACATTTTGAGAAGCTTTACTTGAAAGCATGGGAAGTGTACAAATGCACGCGTGCCCTCTGTCGATACTTCGACCATTCTGAAAAAATCAACCGCCATCGAGCAAGTGCAAGGGGTAGGTGAAGTGCTTTTATTAAAGCAAAAGCAAACGGCAGAGTATCTAGCTCTTGAACCATCAGAGTTCGCCATTCTGAACCATTTCGATGGAACCAAAACGATTCAAGCTGTTCTTCTAGAACTGTTTCAATCTGGAAAACGACCGAATTTATCTCGTTTTTATGATCTTGTTCTTGTCGCTCGGGAAAAGGGTTTCCTCTATGTGGAAAAAGAACCTGAAACGGTCCGGGCTGACAAATGGCCCATTAAAGTGCCTGTTATTCCCGCTGTGTTTAGCGCTTTTTTTCTGATCATTCTGGGTATCGCAGCTCTGTACAAATTTGAAATGGAGTTGGGGATCACGCACGGGTTTTGGTTTGCCTGTGCGGGAGCGATTGCCTTTGGAATGTCCTTTTCGTCCTTGGCAGCGGCAACCC
>JAWXCD010000073.1:0-5835 GCA_034440535.1 Verrucomicrobiota bacterium
ATGCGCATCAAACTTAAACCTCAACCTTTGCTCTGGCAGTGGTACCGGGAACTGCGCCAGTTGGTCCAACGAAAGGTCAAACCCACGTGACCACCCCAAGTGACTTGGCGCGAGTCAGTTCCATGGAGGAAGTGCGCAAGGTTTACAAAGGCCTCGACCGCTTTGCGCATAAACTCATCGGGCGTTACAAACGGCGGCGGCATTTATTTGTTCAACTTCAGAAAAATGCGGTTCTCGCTCATCGGGCCATGATTGCACTTGGCGACGTTTCCCAAAAAGACCTTCAACTCGAACTACATAAATGGGAAACCCGATTTCGCCAGCGTCAACCAATCCCGGAACCAGAGCTTGTTCAGGCCCTCGGCGCGGTGGGTGAACAGTGTGGACGAATACTCGGGATGCAACCCTATGAAGTTCAGTTGATGGGCGCGCTGGCTCTTTATAAAGGGTGCATGGCAGAAATGGCGACTGGCGAAGGGAAAACGTTGACGACTTCACTCGGCGCCGTCCTTTTGGGTTGGACTCGGTTTCCTTTTCATGTCCTGACCGCAAACGATTACCTTGCCGAACGTGATGCCAAGGGCCTCGCCACTTTTTACGCCTCTTGCAACTTGAGCGTGTCTTCTGTCATTGGAACGCTAGAACAACCTGACCGTGCGGTGGCTTATCGGGCGGACATTGTTTATTCCACAGGTAAAGAACTCCTCGCGGACTTTTTGCGTGATCGCCTGAAGCTTGGTCCTCTAACTGATCCCGATTGCCGAGCTATTCGCGACCTTGGGCCCAAGGGTTCACGTCCCATTCAAACTGTCACCCGCGGCGTGCATTCCGCGATTATCGACGAGGCTGATAGTGTGTTAATTGATGAAGCTGTCACTCCCCTTATTATAAGTTATCCCCGGCCCAACCCCGACCTTATTGATGCCTGCACCCAAGCGGATACCCTCGCCCGGAAGATGGTGCGAGATGTTGACTACACCGTGAATGGCCGATACCGGTCTATCGAACTCGAACAGCACACGCTTGAAAAAGTCGAGGTTGCCACGCGTGATTCTGGTGAACTGTGGAAATCGGAGCATCGTCGTGAAGAACTGATTAAACAAGCCCTTGTGGCGCGGGAGTTTTTTCACAAAGGCCGGGAATATGTGATCTCCGAAGGCAAAGTGATGATCGTGGATGAATTTACGGGGCGACTTATGCCCGAACGCACTTGGCGACAAGGAATGCATCAAGCCATCGAAGCCAAGGAAATGATCGATATAAGTGACCCCACGGAAACCATGGTCCAGATGAGTTATCAGAGGTTCTTTCGTTTTTTTCACAGGCTGTCGGGTCTTACAGGGACAGGTGCGGAAGCGGCAGACGAATTCTGGGATGTCTATCATTTGCCCGTTGTAAAAATCCCTACCCACCGCCCTTGTCAAAGGGTCGATCTCAAGGACGCTGTTTACAGGACGCTCGCCGAGAAATGGGATGCCGTGGTGGATCAGGTTAAACAAATTCAACGCACAGGGCGACCGTTGCTCATCGGCACACGCTCGGTGCGCACCAGTGAACACCTTGCCACATTGCTCAAAAAGGCAGGAGTTCAATTTGAAATTATCAATGCCATTCGCCACGAGGACGAGGCACCTATCATTGAAAAAGCGGGAGAAAAAGGACGAATCACCATCGCGACAAACATGGCTGGGAGAGGTACTGACATTAAACTAGGCCCCGGAGTAGTCGAATTAGGCGGGTTACACGTCATCGCCACGGACCGCCACGATTCACGCCGGGTCGATCGTCAGCTCGTCGGACGGGCGGGACGACAAGGCGATGCCGGATCAGCCCAAGCCTTTGTGAGTTTGGATGATGATTTGATTCGCCAAAACATACCGAAGGCCATTCGCCAACAACTGTCACGCACACTCAAGTCTGGAGATTGCCCTCCCCTCGTAATGGCAGCGTTTTTAAACGCTCAAAAAGCGGCTAATAAGCGAGCCCAGAAACAGCGCGCTATGGTGATGACCATGGACAGGTGGCTGGACGAAGCGTTGGCCTTTTCTCAATCGGACAAAGAATCCGAGGATGAAGGTTCTAAATAGAGCGAAATTCTATCTTCTGACCCCTAAAAAGGATGGAAGTCATTTGCGGTGCAAAAAAGTCAATGTTTTCTTTTTAAGTTGACCTCATTCATTGTGCGGGTAAGAACCTCGGACATGAAATTTTTACCCACCCCAAGAATAGCTTTGATTCTGGCCATTATGAGCGCAGCAGTGGGTAATTATGTGTTCGGGCAAATGAACCAACAAGGTATAAATGGCACCGGAACTCCTCAATCTTCCTCCTCATTAAGTCCTTCAACAACAACATCAACAAACCAAGCGCCCTCTGTGTCAGGCACAACCGATACGCGGTCTGCAGCTGAAAAATCGGAACGCTTTACTGACTCGACTGACAATACCCCCACATATGAGAACACTTCTGGTCCAACGCCTGAAGAACTTTCGTCGGGCCTAAAAGCCTCCTCCCAAGGAGTCACAGAAAACAGTGCCCAAACGGCGTCGTATATCTCGGGGACTTTGAAAAAATACAAGGGCGTTTCCGTAGGAACCGATGAGATTGTCCGGATGGCACTCGCCAACAACCTTGATATAAAAATTAACGAACTAAACCCCGAGATCGAAGACCTGCGGATTACCCAAGCTTGGGGCGCGTTTGATCCCAACGCCGTCGTCAATGGAAGCTGGGAAGATATTCGTAGACCACAAAACACCCAGGAATTTATTTCCACAGGCGGTACCGCAGCGGAAGTGACAGCCCTTAACAAGAGTCCCCGCATATTCTGGGAACGTAACTGGCGCACTAAAGTCGGTATCGAAGGCAAAACCCCACTGGGCACGACTTACGAAATCAAAAGCGAAACTTCCATACTTCGGAACCCACTTAATAAACAAAGTGTTTTTTCTTTGTTCAGTCCGGAATACTCTACTTTTAACGGAATCGTCATCACTCAACCCCTTCTCCGCGATTTCGGTCCGAACGCCAACCTTGTCGAAGTACGAGTGGCCCGTCAGAACAAACAAATTGCTGAACAAACCCTCCGCGCTTCACTTATTAAGAACGTCGCTGAAGTATTGAAGACGTATTACGACCTCACCTTTGCCATCGAAGACATGAAGGTCAAAGAAAAGTCAGTCGATCTTGCGAGCAAACTCTTGGAGGAAAACAGGAATCAACTGGAAACCGGTATGCGCACCATGCTCGATCTGACTTCCGCCGAGGTAGCCGTTTCGGAAGGGCTGGAAAAACTTTTGATTGCCCATAATACCGTCATGGAAAGACAAGTGGCCCTGAAACGTTTGGTGTTACAAGAAGCTGACCAGATGGAAGACGAGATTTTTTCTCCAAGCGTGGATGTCGCCGTCATAAGCCCTGTCAAAGACCGGGCCACCCTCCTCGCTCAAGCCTTTGAGAAACGCCCTGAGTACCTACAATCTGTGCATGAAGCACAACGCGAAGAAATTCGGCTTCGGTTTGCAAGAAACCAGCTTTATCCCCGCTTAGATATTAAATCAACACTCGGCTACAATGGTCTCGCGGCCACTTACGATCGCGCGATGGATGATGCATTTGAAGAGCAAGCTCCTCAGTACGCCATTGGTTTTGAAGTTAAAGTTCCTCTGGGCAACATTGAAGGCACCGCTCGCCTGTCCTCAGCAAAAAAGATAAAAGAACAATCCATACTTAAGGTAAAACAGTCTGAGCTTAACCTCGTCATGGATATCAATGCGGCACTGACTGCCGTTGATATGAACCGCCAACGGGTGCGTACGGTCAGTAAAACAAGGGAACTCGCCCAAGAAAACCTTAAGGCCGAAGAAGAGCGTTTGGAAAAAGGTCTCACCACGAGCTTGAACGTTCTTAAGTTTCAGCGCGACCTTGCTGAAGCGCGCACTCGCGAAATCGCTGCCTCTGTCGACTTAAACAAATCTCTCGTTCAATTGCATCAAGCGGACGGCACCCTGCTCGATGAACTTAAAATCGTCGTTAGGGAATAGTTTCCCCCACCTTACAGTCTTCCTAACAGCGTAGTTTAGATAATCCTACCTGTTCAATCTCCGGAAATTCAGGCAAAGGTGCCTGGAGGCTACGTTTCTTCTGTGAAGGAGCACAGACAGGATTGTCTATGCTACGCTGGGATCCCAGACAGGTTTGTCTGGGTAACGCTGGGCACCTATATTCTTCATTTTCATTTATCGCGTCTTCACTATGGTTGTTTTATGAATTCCTACAGTGACCTCGTGGACCGACTGTTGATCCCCTTTTATCAGGGTGACCTTCTGAATGAAATTCATGTCGTTGAAGGAAATAATTGGAATGCTAAGAACAGGCTCGATGAAGCCACTGATGAAATCCTTTTTGATAAACGGCCCGTCTCCAGTCCGGAACTGGCGGCCTGTGTCCGAGCAGCTTTATATTATTTATACGACTACGCCGATGTGGCACGCCCGTTGGTAAAAAACATTCCCGATAATAACGGTTATTATTGGCTGGCCATGATCGAGCGGCGCAATGGTCAATTCTCCATAGCACGCCAAACGCTGGATAAAATTTCTCATCATGCGGCTTACCAAGAGATCCACCGAAGGGCAGGCGAAAAGTATGACCTCTATGCCCGCCAACTCTCGTGGGATCCCTTTTTATTCAATAACCAATGCGAACAGTATAAGTTCGGGGACACCGAACTAAAACCCCAACTCCGCGACATTCAGAAGTGGGAGTTTGAAACCTTCTTTGACGATACTTGGAAAAAGTTAATGGGCAAACCGGTGGACGAAAAGGACGAATAAATTAGGTACCCTGCATTTTCATTCAACTGTCGTTTTTGGGTTGTGACCAAGGCCAAAAACCGCACCAAAGACTCCCGTTCCTCGTATTTATCGATTCTCCATTTTTCCTTTTGTCTTTTGTGATTCTTTTGTGCAACCTCCCACGCTTGCTATGGCCCTACTTCAATTACTTAACGTCAGTTTAAACTACGGATCCTCACAGATCCTTAACGGAGTCAATTTCCAAGTTGAACGGGGGGAGCGTGTTTGTTTACTGGGCCGTAACGGCGCAGGCAAGTCCAGCCTCATGCGCCTCATCACGGGTGAAGAACAACCGAATGTAGGGGAAATTATTAAGTCGCCAGGGTGCGTCATTTCGCATCTTTCCCAGCTGCCGGAAACCATGCCAGGTACCGTTCGAGAAGTGATCCACACTGGAATCAGGAAAGATCACCACGAGGAAGAGTGGCAGATCGACATGCGCATCGACGAACTCATCGAAGCGATGTCACTCAATGGAGAGCAAGTATTTTCCGCCTTATCGGGAGGGATGAAACGTCGTGTGCTCCTCGCCCGAGCATTGGCCACTGAACCCGATGTCCTGCTCTTAGACGAACCCACGAATCATTTGGATCTTGATTCCATTTTATGGCTTGAAACGTTTTTGCTCGAACATCCCATTACGCTTTATTTTGTAACGCACGACCGCGCTTTTTTAAGAAAGTTAGCCACCCGGATCGTTGAACTTGACCGGGGTAAACTCACCAGTTGGTCATGCGATTACGACACCTTTCTCATTCGAAAGGAAGCCGCCATGGAAGCCGAAGAAAAACAGTGGGCTTCATTCGATAAAAAACTTGCGCAGGAGGAAGCATGGATCCGACAAGGCGTCAAAGCGCGTCGCACCCGGAACGAAGGACGCGTGCGCGCACTGCAAAAGATGAGGAATGAACGCAGTGACAGGCGTGAACGCGATGGCGTGGCTAAGATGGACATTCAAGCCGCCGGACAAACAGGCCAA
>JAWXCD010000074.1:0-9959 GCA_034440535.1 Verrucomicrobiota bacterium
AATGGCTGGGCTCACTAGACTTACATTATGGCCACTGTTCCCACTAAGATCAATTTGACGGGTCAAAGTTCATTTACGGGCAGTTTGGCAGCAACCTGATTTGAGCCGAATTACAGCATTTTAAATGTTAAACATTTACAACCTTTTGTTGCATATGCGACAAAAGGTTGTATTGGTTTTTCCATGCAACCCAAGACCGAAGAGTTCCTGAACCTCCTGCTCTGGTCCGCCGATATGCTCACGCGACCAACCTTTCGCAACCTGACCGATTCCTACGAAAGCTGGGCCTATCGCAACGGCATCCTTCGCCAAGCCGCCACTTTGGAGAGACAACAACTGTTGGAACGTGACGTCATTTCACCGGATAACCGGCTTTATCGCCTCACGGCGCAGGGACGGTTGCACGTCCTGGGCGGGCGCGATCCAGAGGAACGCTGGGCGAGGCCCTGGGACGGACAATGGCGGCTGGTGATCTTTGACATACCTACGAGACAAAACACCCAACGCGAACAGCTGCGACGCTACCTGCGCGACAAAGGCTTCGGCTTCGTGCAAAACAGCGTGTGGATCACGCCCGATCCGCTGGCGGAGGAACGGCAGATTCTCGCCGACGGCAAGATCAATGTGGAGTCCCTCCTGCTGATGGAGGGGCGACCGTGCGCAGGGGAATCGGATGTGGAAATCGCTGCGGGAGCATGGGACTTTGAGCGCATCAACCGCTGCTATGCCCGGCATCTGAAAATTCTCGACGAGCGACCCGATGGCTCTCTGCGGAACGACGCGGCGGCGAAGGCGTTGCTGAGATGGGCGGAGGAGGAGCGCGAAGCTTGGCTAGATGCGGTGACGATTGATCCACTGCTGCCGGGCCGGATTCTGCCGTCCGATTATTTGGGGCAACAGGCGTGGCGGCGGCGTGTGGAAGTGCTTCGGGACGCTGGCCGGCAACTGCCCACGTTCAACCGCCCCTGATCTCATGACAACCTTTTGTTGCACGTGCAACAAAAAGTCCGTCAACGCAACTGCCGCCATCAAGATTCCAACTCTATCAATGACGGAGCCCTTGTGAGAGTTGATGCGATTGATGAAAAATTAAACTTTAAGGTCGATGAGGCCCTGGCACCTCAAGAAAAATAAGTTTACCGATAAAAACGGATACCGACTTCCTGTGGGGCGGTTAGAGTGATTTAGCGTGGATTCTAAAAGAAACCAGTGCGCTGATATATATTTAATTTTTTTGCTACTCCCTTTTTTTCTGATAAGGTCCGCGCATGAAAATTTTGGTTACAGGGGGCGCCGGTTTTATCGGGTCACATTTGGTGGACCAATTGATAAGCGATAAACATCAGGTCGTCGTTGTCGATGAGTTTAACAATTATTACGATCCCCAGATAAAAGCTCAAAATTTGGCACCCGCGCTTGCCTCGGGGGCGTGCGAGCTTATTCGGCAGGACATCGTAGATTTTAAGGGGTTGGAAGCGGTTTTCAAAACACATTCAATTGATGCGATTGTGCATCTGGCAGCACGGGCCGGGGTTCGCCCATCCATTGTCGAGCCGGATTTATATAACAGGGTCAATATCATTGGCACGACCAACCTGCTCGAGCTCGCTCGTCTGTATAAGGTTAAGAAATTTGTCTTCGGTTCGTCCTCATCTGTTTATGGGTTGTCTGATCGAATTCCGTTCCGCGAAGATGATCCACTTTTTTATCCCATCTCGCCTTATGCAGCGACTAAAGTGGCGGGAGAAAAGTTGGCCCATACGTATCACCATTTATATGGAATTGACATGGTGTGCCTTCGGTTTTTTACGGTGTACGGGCCCCGGCAACGCCCGGATTTAGCGATCCACAAGTTTACCCGCGCGATACACGAGGGTCGGTCGATCGACCAATATGGTGACGGAGGGACAAAGCGCGATTACACTTACGTGTCTGATATCGTTCAAGGAGTGACCTCGGCGGTGTATCAACCCTTCAAGTTTGAGATTTTTAATTTAGGTGAAAGTCAGACCGTGTCGCTGAAGCAGTTGATTACTGAAATAGAGACAGCTCTTGGCAAGAAGGCCGTGATCCGACAACTCGCGGAGCAGCCTGGGGATGTGCCCATTACGTATGCTGACATTACGCGAGCCCGTGAAATACTAGGATACAAACCAATGGTAAAAATAGACCAAGGTATTCCACTTTTTGTAGAATGGTTTATGGAAAAAGAGAAAGTGCTCACAGCGCAGAAAAATTAATCAAAGGAATCATGAAAAACCCCTCCTCAGTCGAAAGTTTCTTGCGCGATCTCATCGCTATACCCAGCGTCAATCCTCATGGGGATCCTGGTGTGTCCGCAGAAAAGACCGGGGAAGGTAACGCTGCCCGTTTCATTGGTGATTTTTTCAAGGCCATGGGGTTGGACGTGGAGTTCCAGGAAGTTTACCCCGGGCGACCCAACGTTATAGGGCGTACCAAAGGCGGTGCAAATAAACCGAAGCTTCTTCTAATTCCACATACCGACACAGTGAGCGTGCTAGGCATGACAATCGATCCGTTTGATCCAGTCGTGCGCAATGGCCGGATCTATGGCAGAGGGGCTTGCGATGATAAAGGGCCACTTTCGGCAATGGCCTTTGCCCTGAAGAACGTGTTGGAGAAACGCGCGCATGAATTGAAGTACGAAGTTATTTTTGCGGCCGTCATGGGTGAGGAAGCCGGGAATGAAGGGGTCAGGCATCTTGTTAAGAAGAAAATAAAAGCCGATTTCTGTATCGCAGGTGAACCCACAGACCTGAACCCAGTCAACACACACAAAGGTGCAATGTGGGCGGTTTTGACCGCAGGGGGAAAGGCCGTTCATAGTTCGCAACCTCATAAAGGTGATAACGCCATATACAAAATGGCGAGGGCTATCACTTATCTTGAGCAGGTTTATTTTCCGGCACTACAGAAGCGAAAAAATAAGGAGCTTGGTGCACCCACATTAAGTGTGGGGATTGTCAGCGGCGGGAGTAAGGTCAATATCGTTCCAGACGTAGCCCGGGCAGAAGTGGATTTTCGCACAACTCCCGAACAGGATCAGGGCCAGATCATCATGGAAATCCTGGCCGCGTTTAAAAAGTTAAAAATTGATGTACAGGTTGAACAATCACGCGGATGTGAACCCCTTTACACCGATCCAAAAAATCCACATCTTTTAAAGTTGGCAAATATAAGTAAGAAAATGTTTGGGCGCGGTAAGACCTACGGCGCTCCTTGGTTTTGCGACGCCGCGATTGCTGCGGGTGGGGGAATCCCTGCGATTGCCTGGGGTCCAGGCAGTATCGGGCAAGCCCATACCAAGGACGAATACATAGAAACTGCCGAGTTGGTCAAGGGTCGCGAAATCTTTGAAGAGTTCCTGACACGTTAAGAACAGTAGGCGATCTTGGACGCAACCCCTTTGAGGTTGTGTATCAATTTAAATGCGTGGGCTTCTCGCGAGCGCGTGATTCAAATTAATTGAATACCGGTAAACGGTGTGTCTTTGATGATGCCTTTAAGATTTTGTGAATTTTTAAAGGTTTTACCGACTTCCTCAGACGTTTAAGATCCGGATCACTCAGCGCCCGGTTTTTAAAGGCGCGATTCATTTTAAAACTTTTAAGCAAGTTGGCTTCCGCCTCGGTAAATTGACCCATCGACGTTTCATAACACGCCAAGTTGTAAAAGTATTCCGGGAGGAGCCTGACGTTGGCAGGGGCTTTTTCTAGAAAATGAACAGCCCTTTGCTTTTCACGCATCCTGAAAAGGCACTCGGCGGTGTCGATGTAAAATTCGCTGAAGGACGGCAGAATCTTACATAACTGGCTCGCCAAACGATAGGCATCCTTCCATTTATGCTGATACATGAGGATATCAATGCGCATCTTGATCACATCCACGTGAAACTGGTCGTCATCCTCTATTAGGTTGAGCTCGGACCAAGCATCGCGAGCCATACCCAAATCAAGATAACCCTCCGCAGCTAAGACACGAGATTCATATATCATACATGCAATTTAGCACACTATGTGCCATTGGTAAAAATCGCGATTACTGAAGCTCTTGCCGAGGGCGTTTTGTTTTTTTATATAAAGCTGTAAGAGGCGACATAAAGGCCTTAAAAAAAGCAACTTAATGGTTGCCATGAATTTTAGGTTCTGATAATCTTCGCGCTCATGAAAAAGTTTTTTTATCTTTTCTTGGTACTCGTTGTGGCTTTTTCCGCGCTGCCTGTTTTTGCTCAGGCTGTTAAGAAAGTGAAAGTCACAAAGTCCATCCGCAAGGGTCCAGACACTCGTTGGTCTGTGGAAATGACAGGTGACGAAATTAAATTATATAAGTGGGAAGAAGCAACGCCCTATACCATTGTGTTTAAAAACGACAAAACTGGCGAATTAGTTCAAATCTTCGATAAATTTTCCGAGTTTGTAGCAGTGTCACAAGCGAATCGCCCTGTAAATCTGAAAAAAGACATTGGTCGTATTGATTCCCCCAACCCTGTGATCCGGGTCAACAATTTCATTTATAAACTGACTGATAAAGGGGTAAACCTCATCGAATTACGCGACGAACGCGGGATTTTGCGTGGTGAATTTAGCCCCGAAGATGTCCGGAATTTTCGCAAGCTCCTCTTCGAATCTGAACACTACAAATAACCAGGGTTCCTTTCTCAGGGCGCAGAAGAAGCTCACGCCTTTAATTTTATACGCAACCCCCCTTCGGGGTTTTGCTGTTTTCTCGCTTATAACCAAGTGTATCTTCGCAACCATGAGCTTTGAGGCTGAATCCCTTTGCGAAAACTCGCGAGTGGATTTCGTCGTAGAGCCCAGGCTCTGAAAAACAATCCCAAAGGGAATGGATTGCGTCACACAGCCCAGGGTTGCTTGTCCTCGAGAAACCCTAGGTACAAACCCGGCTATGACACAACCTTAAAGGGATTGCATCCATGAACAAACAAGAGGTCTTGTATTCTCTTTTAACGCTCCATGTGTGCTTTTCATGGTTTTAAACTGCTCCATAAAAACCATAATTATTTCGAATTCGTTAAGTTTTTTGTATTTCAATAAAAATCTTGACCTGCTATTTTTAATAGCTTCACAGATCCGTCTCTACAATGTCACAATCAGCCACAAGTAATACATACGAAATACATTCAAGTATTTTGGGTTATCTCATTTGCACAGAAGGAGGGAAGATCCTTGCTGCGGATTTACCCGGGCGTACGGATGAACAAATTATTGATATTGCGCACATGTTAGCAATTACATCCGAGTATCATTATTTTAAGCAGGAGGATCACACAGAATTTCAGTTTGAACTCCCAGAAGGTCTACTCCAAACATATTTTGTCGAAGGGGTGGGTTTCATTTCCATTTTTCACCGTCAGGATATTCCTGGTGCAAGTCTTGTCGCGTATCTAACCCAGCTTGGAACGACCTTTTTCAATTCCCATTACCCAAAAGGGTCTATTATGCCTACCGGCCTAGTTGCGTTCCTGCGTGATCAGATCTCCGGAGGAATTTCATCGATCAAACAGACTACTCCACCCGAAAAATTAAATGATTCGCGGGTCGAACCAGACTTTCGTCCGTTTCAGGAAGATGAGGCACCAGATGCCTCTCATATCGGCGAAGCCTCGACTCAGCGTGACCTGATTTCACAAGCGACGCCAACTCAACCTTCAATTGCCAAAGTTGATCTCCAGAAGTGTGTGAGCGTTCTTTTTTTCCATGAAGTCCAGCGAGTGTTACGCCTTGCGACAGGTCATTCATGCCCTCACTTGGTGGAGATATCACTGAAAAAAATGGGATACACTCAAACAAAACTTCCGGAATCACAGATTGAACAATTTCTGAATATGTTACAGGCGCAGCTTTCGGAACCGCGCCATGCCAAAGTTTTCTCTGAAAACCGTTTATCACTCACTCTCTTGCATTAGTTTTAGAGTATTGCTTTTTACAAACTCTGAAACGCGGGATGATTCAATCCGCATGCGCATCCCATCGAAGGTTTCTTGAGTTCCGTCTGGTTTGATTCAGCAGGCAACGGTGCGTCAGGGTCGTAATTTAAATATGGAGACAACCATTTTTCGGCCGACTTAAGATCTTGCTGTTTGCGTAAATGGTAATCAAGCAATTGATCGCGCTCAAGTTTACCCACCGCAAAATATTTAGCCTCGGGATGCGAGAAATAAAACCCGCTCACCGCTGCCCCTGGATACATCGCACAGCTTTCGGTCAATTTGATACCAGTGTGTTTCTCAGCTTGTAACAAGTTAAATAAAATAAGCTTCTCTGTGTGGTCCGGACAGGCAGGATAACCTGGCGCAGGCCGGATGCCTTGGTATTTCTCCCGGATAAGCTCCTCACTCGAAAGGTTCTCTGTTTTTCCAAAACCCCAATCTCCACGGGCCTTATGATGAAGAAACTCTGCAAAAGCTTCCGCGAGCCTATCCGCCAATGCTTTGGCCATGATCGAATTATAATCGTCATGATCCTTTTCAAACTCAGCGCACAACGTTTCGAGGCCAAACCCGGCAGTGACCGCAAACCCGCCAAAATAATCTAACAACCCTGTTTCTTTCGGTGCAATGTAATCGGCGAGAGAATGATTATTTTGTCCATCGGTTTTAAGCATCTGTTGGCGAAGAAAATGGAAAGTGGTCAGAACGGTTTTACGCGATTCGTCCTTATACAGTTCAACATCATCGCCCACCGAGTTCGCCGGAAAGAAACCATAAACCGCATGGGCCTGCAGCCGTTTTTGGCTGACGATTTGATTTAAAAGTTTTTGAGCGTCGTCGAACAGTTCCTTCGCGCGTGGGCCCACCACGGCATCTTCCAGAATGCCAGGATAACGCCCACGAAGTTCCCATGTGTGGAAAAATGGGGACCAGTCGATATAAGGAACGATTTGCTCCAGAGGAAAATCCTTCAAAACTCGCACCCCCGTAAACTCGGGAGTGTAGACTTGGGGCTTTGCCCAATCCAACTTCGTCCGTTTTGAACGCGCTTTGATGAGGGAAATGAATTTGCCGGTGTTTTGTTTTCCAGCGTGTTCTTCGCGAAGTTTGGCTTGGTCCTCCGAGTTCTTTACTTTGAACCCGGCCTGTTGGTCTTTGCTCAGCAAACTACTGACAACCCCAACCGCTCGTGAGGCATCGAGCACGTGGATGATCGAATGATCATAATGATGCGCGATCTTCACAGCGGTGTGAGCCTTGCTGGTTGTCGCTCCTCCTATAAGAAGCGGGATGGTAAACCCTTCACGTTTCATCTCTCTTGCGACATGCGCCATTTCATCAAGGGACGGTGTAATTAATCCGCTCAACCCAATGATATCAACGTTTTCTTCTTTTGCCCGTTTGAGAATTTTGTCGCAGGACACCATGACACCTAAATCGATGACTTCGTAGTTGTTGCAGCCAAGCACCACCCCGACGATATTTTTGCCAATGTCATGAACGTCACCCTTTACGGTGGCCATTAAAATTTTACCCAAGGCTGCATATTTCCCAGAGGCTTTTTTTTCCTCTTCCATATGCGGCATCAAGTGCGCAACGGCTTTTTTCATGACGCGCGCGGATTTGACAACCTGCGGCAGGAACATTTTCCCCGCGCCAAACAGATCACCTACGACGTTCATTCCTGCCATCAAAGGACCTTCGATCACCTCAAGTGGTTTTTTAAACATCTTTCGCGCTTCTTCGGTATCCACTTCGATGAAATCTACAATCCCTTTAACCAAAGCGTGCTCGAGTCTTTTCTCTACTGTTTCTTGACGCCAAGCATCCTCAGAAACTTCTACTTTCCCTTTTTGTTTGATCGATTCAGCGAATTTAACCAGGCGTTCTGTGGAATCGGGTCTGCGGTTGAGTAGAACGTCTTCAACAAGTTCTAGGAGGTCTTTAGGAATATTATCGTATACCGCAAGTTGCCCCGCGTTGACGATCCCCATATCCAGCCCCGCTTGGATGGCATGATAAAGAAACGCGGAGTGCATGGCTTCGCGGACTGCATTGTTGCCGCGGAACGAAAATGAAATATTACTAATCCCGCCGCTCACTCGACAATGAGGTAGATTTTTTTTGATAATGCGGGTGGCTTCGATAAAGCTCACCGCGTAGTTGTTGTGTTCCTCAATACCTGTTCCAACAGTCAGAATATTGGGATCAAAAATGATGTCTTGAGGAGGGAACTTCAATTCCTTTGTGAGAATGTTATAGGAGCGTGTGCAGATTTCTACGCGGCGTTCCGTGGAATCGGCTTGGCCTTTTTCGTCAAACGCCATCACCACGACGGCTGCGCCATAGCGACGTACAAGGCTTGCGTGATATTTGAAAGAGGCTTCACCCTCCTTAAGACTGATGGAGTTGACGATGCCCTTGCCTTGAAGGCATTTCAGCCCAGCTTCGATCACCGACCATTTAGAACTGTCAACCATCACGGGGACCCGTGAAATATCGGGCTCTGAAGCGCACATGTTCAGAAACGTGACCATTGCTTTTTCGGAATCGAGCATGCCCTCATCCATGTTGATATCGATAATCTGAGCACCATTCTCAACCTGCTGACGTGCCACGCTGAGCGCCGTTTCGTAATCCTCAGCAATGATGAGTTTGGCAAACTTTGGGGAACCCGTGACATTGGTGCGTTCACCGATATTCACGAAATTCGTTTCCGGACGGAGCGTCAACGCCTCCAGTCCGCTGAGACGTGTGAAGGGTGCAATCTCGGGGATGGCTCTAGGTTTGTGTTTTTTAACTGCTTCAGCGATCTGTTTAATATGGGGCGGCGTCGTTCCACAGCAGCCCCCTACGATGTTCAGCCAGCCGTTCGCAGCGAACTCTTCAATTTGCGGAGCGAGCGACTCTGGGGTTTCGGGAAACCCAGTGGGGAGTAAAGGATTCGGTAATCCTGCGTTGGGGTAACAGCTCACGTACACCGAAGCAAGACCTGAAAGCTGCTCGATCAAGGGCCGCATTTCTTTTGGGCCAAGCGCGCAGTTGATCCCAACGCTGAGGATGGGAGCAGGGGAAATGGAATTCCAAAATGCTTCAACCGTTTGTCCCGT
Source organism: Verrucomicrobiota bacterium (assembly GCA_034440535.1). GTDB lineage: Bacteria > Verrucomicrobiota > Verrucomicrobiia > JAWXBN01 > JAWXCD01 > JAWXCD01. Next base: position 9,082 of record JAWXCD010000074.1, read on the forward strand.
GAGCGTTCTATCACTTCCGGCTTGAGTAAACGTGACAGAGACAAGGACGTGACGAACGATTTTCTTATCTTCGAAATATTTCTGAATAGCGAACAGGGCGGCTTTGGCATTCAGGGTGTCGAATATCGTTTCCACCAAAAGCACGTCAGACCCGCCTAGGATCAATCCATCAATCTGCTCGTAATAAGCTTCAACTAATTGGTCAAAACTAACGGCTCGATAGGCGGGATTATTTACATCAGGAGAAATTGATGCCGTGCGGTTTGTTGGCCCAAGAGTTCCAGCGACGTAACAGGTGCGCCCGGGGTTGGCGGCCATCACTTTGCGCGTGGCTTCCTTGGCTACTTTTGCAGAGGATATGTTTAGTTCGTGTGCATACTTTTCCATTCCATAATCGGCGAGGGAAATTTTCTGGGCGTTGAACGTATTTGTTTCGATAATGTCCGCGCCCGCTTCGAGGTACTGTCGGTGGATTTCCTCAATGATCTGAGGTTGTGTTAAGCTGAGCAGGTCATTGTTCCCCTTCACATCAAGGTGCCAATCCTTGAACCGTTCGCCCCGGTAATCGGCTTCCTCAAGTTTGTAGGTTTGCACCATCGTACCCATTGCCCCGTCGATGATCACAATGCGTTCTTTTAACAGCTCAGCTAAATCCTTCATATCTTCCTATCAGGATATGATGATGCGAGTCATTCCACAAGTGAAAATTATAGGAACGTCAGGAGCGAAGTCGTTGCGATTACCTATTTCCAAATGGTGTTCGAGGAGATGTGAAGCTGATTGGCTCGCGACAATTAGATTTGCCCACTGACGACAATTAAAAGTGACCACCCAAGGGGTGGTTTTTTTATTTGTAGGTGCCGCGGGTTGACGCGGGA
>JAWXCD010000075.1:0-43866 GCA_034440535.1 Verrucomicrobiota bacterium
CTCAAGCTCTAAAAGAAGAATCCCAAAGGGATTCCGTCGAACAGCCCAGGGTTGCTCGTCCTCGAGAAACCCTGGGTAAAACCCGGCTCACGCACAACCTCAAAGGGGTTGCGTCATAAGATTGCACCTGCAATTAACCTCATCGAAATAACGCTGTCTGCACGAACTTTGATAAGTTACGTTCAGTTTGACGGCCTACACTAGGTCATCAGTGATGTCCATGAGCGCGGCGTGGATCAGTTTTGCTCCGTCCTCCTCTGAAACTTCTTGGGCCGCTATGAAAGGCGTTCCGACAATAAATTCCACTTTCGAAAAAGGGATAGGGACCATAAACCGATCCCAGCTCCTCAGTCGGAACGCCTTCATATTGAACGAAATCGGCACAATCGGAGCCCCTGTTAACTGCGACAACCTCCACGCCCCGGGATGCACCCTGTAACAAGGGCCTCTAGGTCCGTCGGGAGTGATGGCCACGTCACTTCCTGTTTCGAGGCCGCGATGTACTTCCCGCAATGCAGACGCTCCTTTGCGAGAGCTTGACCCGCGAGCTGACCCCATCTGAAATGATTTCATCACTCGCGCAAGCATTTCTCCATCCTTACTCGCACTGACGAGACCCATGACGTTTCGATCCAAAAAAACTTTTCTGCGAATAAAGGGGGTCAGAAAAAGCCGGTTATGCCACAGCACAAAGATACAAGTCCGGCGGTTCTTATCGTTCAAATACCTTGATTGATCAACCACCCTCATTCGCAACGTGGCGCCAACTCCCTTGATGAGAGCGGTTAATAAAAACGGGGCTATCCTTCTGAATGACATCACGCCCATTTAACCTTTCTTGCGATGAGGAAATCAAGGTTGTTCCGCACTCGGTGGTTTAGCTTATGAGTTCAAGCGAAAACGAAAAGTGAAATAGACCCCGGCACGTATCCTGCATTAAGCCTAAATGGCAATTAAATACTTAGCGGAGAAAAATATGAAGCCATTGACCAGTAACGTAGAAAAAACTGTCCTGCAGATCATCTTAGATTCGAAGCTCCTTATGGCTGACTTAGAAGACATCATCAGTTACGTCAATCGCCTCAACTTATCGTACACGGTTCAAGATGTGCAAAAGGCGATTTCTAATTTGTTAAAATATAAAATTTTGTGGGAGCCTGCCTTCGAATGTTATTCGCTGACCGAAGAAAGTTCGGAAACTTGTTACCGTCCTTTTTAAAATTAACATCCTGAAAAGAGCGTCGTGTACGGCGTTCTTTTTTTAGGTCTTCAACTCTTCGCCTTTTTCCGCTTCTTCCGATTTAATGAGAAATTGAACCCGCACCTGACCGTAAATTTGGTCCCGCACCACTTTCCAAGTTTTTGGGACTTCAACCTTTTCTTGGTCGTACGAGTCTAATATGAACAATCCTTTAGGTTTTAAAATCGAGAGCAAAGCCGCACTTTTCAAGAGTTCATTCGTAAACTTACGCTGATCTGGGTTGGATAAAAGATTGTGTTTCACGTCTCTTTCCTTCCAGAACGGGGGGTCGGCAAAAATCAGATCAAACTCCCGTTTTAAATGCACAAAACGGTCAAGCGCGCCGATAGCATCCATAGCCAGGATTTCGCCTCCCGCCACTTTAGTGTGGTCTAAGTTTTTTTGAAGAAGTGCGAGGGAAGGTTTATTCTTTTCAACAAACACACATTGACGCGCCCCGCGACTTAACGCTTCAAGTCCAATGGAACCCGTACCCGCAAATAAATCTAAAACTGTGGCTTCAGGAATCAGCTCCCCAAGTGCCGAAAAAATGGCCTGCCGAGTACGGTCAGCAGCGGGTCGTACTGCATTGCTTTTGGGTGTAAACAATTGAATACCCCCTGCTGATCCAGAAATAATTCTCATGGTGTCACGGGATCGGAAGTAGGGGGGACAACAGGACTGGCAGGCGAGGTTGCCTGGGGAATGGCTTCGTCTGGTTGCAGTGGCGATATCACGGGCGGCTTAGGTTGGTTTTTATCTTTTCGAATGCCTAGCATCTTCATGAAGTCCTTTCCGGCGTCCCCTGTTATTTCTTCAAGCTTACGGGTCGCATATTCCATCCCTAGTATAGTGGTCAAATCCGTGCTCAAATTACGGGCCTGCCCATATACCTTAAACTCGGGGGTGCGCCCTAATCCTGTTCCATCAATCTCAAATGCCTTCCGAAAATCCTTTGGGACTTGGTCCATCAACCGAGGACTCATAGTCATAATGACGCGCAGATCGTAGTTTGCATTAAAGTCAATGGAACCATACCCCTTCATCTGCACGTCCTTTGAATGCAGGATTATATTATTAAGGAGAACACTTTGATTGGCGATGGTCACGTCAGCGGTCATTTTCTGAAAGGGAAGGTCCTGAAACTCTGCGATATTAAAATAAGATCCTATTTTTTGCATGACGGAGTAGCCGATAAATTTACCATCACGAATTTCAATATTACCAAGCCCGGTCAGGTCTTTCGGACGACTGGCAGTGGCGTCTAGTGTAAAGGGACCGTAAAGTTTTCCCTGCAACTGGTCGGAGGAGTCGGTATATTTTTTAAGCAACGAACTAACGTTAAGCCCTTCTCCATTTAATTTAAGATGTAAAGAAGGATCAGCGTCTCCAATTTTAAACTCCGCCGTGCCGGTGACGTTGCCCTCATAAGTGGTTGTCGTTAGGTTTGAAAAAACCAGCTTCTGGCCATCAAAAACAAAAGGCGATTTCGCATCGGCTAAATCTAAAAAATCTAAAATAACCAGTTCTTTAAAGCTTAAGTCGCCCCCAACAAATCGCGCCTTATTTGCAAGGTCCACGGTGGACTCTAAATCCGCTCCCGAAAACCGGACGACAGTTTCTCCATCCTTTCCTTGCATGATGAGCATCCCGTTGTTCACCTTTAACTTGCTAATAACAAGGTTCTTAATTTCTGCTGTCCCCTGTTGTGTCGCCCCGAGAACAGTTGGATTAGAAACTGAACGCCCGGGGAGTGGCCAAGTCCCGTCCTTTGCCTGTTCCAAAAAGACTGCCGGATGTTCCAATATCAAACGATCAATCTTAATCCGACCTCGGATGAGTTCACGGAAGTCATATTGGAACACAAATTTTTCTGCCTCAAACAAATGGGGGTGTTTAGACCCAGGCGGATTTTTAACTTTAACACCGCGGAGAATGGCTCCCTCCCAGAATTTGAAATCAAACTTCTCAATGGTGACTTCTGCCTTAAGTACAGAACTTACCTTAGCAATCAGGTTCGTTTTAAATCCGTCAGAACCTAAATAAAAATTTAATCCTACAAGACCGATAATGAGCAAAAGGAGTACGACACCAAGTATAATGCTTAGTATTTTCAGTGCTTTTTTCATCAGGTTGCGTAGCATACACGCGCATCTATATGGCGACAAGTCCCGACAGAGAAATTTTTGTCATTTTAAATCCTGCCGCACGAGGGGAACGCGCACGCGCGATGAAGGATTACGTTCAAGAAATTTCTGCCCAAGCTTCGATTAAATTGACCTCAAGCCCGGGGGAAGCAGGGTTTCTTGCCAAGCGCGCGGTAGAAAGAGGGGCGAGAATCATTGTGGCCGCTGGCGGTGATGGAACCATAAACGAGGTGGTGAACGGCATTGCAAACACTCAAGCAAGCTTAGGTATTCTTCCGGCGGGTACTATGAACGTCTTGGCACTAGAACTGGGCATCCCTTTCGACCTGGAAGAAGCATGGGAAATTATTTTAAGGGGGAGAACTCGAACGATTGATCTCCCACGGGCTGGTAATAAAAGTTTCGTCCAAATGGCGGGGGTCGGTCTCGATGCGCAAACGGTCAAGGAAACGACCCGCGAATTTAAAAAATTGTTCGGGCCTTTAAGTTATGTATTTAACGTCATTCGCATCGCAGCCCAGAAACAACCTCATATCACTGTGACTCTCAAAGACGGCTCGACACACGTGGCCGCTTTTGTGCTCATCGGGAACGGACGCTTTTACGGGGGGCCGTTCCCCATGTTTAAGGAGGCGTCCCTTGATGATGGTCTCCTAGAAGTTTACCTTTTCAAAAGCCACCGCCATTGGAACCTTATCCGCTATTTCACCACCGGATCCCTTGGTTTAATCCACTTTAATAAAGACGTCGTTCATCTCAAAACCGATCAAGTCACCTTCGATGCAGATCGTGAGGTTGCGGTGGAAATTGATGGGGAACTCATCGGCCAATTGCCTATTACTTTTTCTATTTCTCCTAAGTCTTTGAAGGTCATCGTTCCTTAACCCCCCTCCAATTCTTTTTGTTTAGCTTCCAAAACAGCTCTGACTCCGCGTATACGGCTGTGAAATACTTCTTTACTACCCCATATGTTGTATATACCTTGTTCGACATCCCTATTAATAGTATAAATCATGCGTTGCCCTAAATGTGGTCATCAAGACGATAAAGTGATTGACTCCCGTGCCTCAAAGGACGGGGACTCTATTCGGCGTCGGCGCGAGTGTTTGAAGTGCGCCCATAGATTCACCACGTACGAGGAAGTTGAACGGAACGAGTTTTTTGTCATGAAACGGGACGGCAGGCGAGAAAAGTTTGATCGCGCTAAGGTTGCCAAAAGTATCGCTATCGCCTGTCAAAAACGTCCGGTCAGCATCGAGCGCATCGAACAGATTGTAGATCAAATTTTGGAAGAAATCACAACCCGCTACGAACGCGAAGTGACATCTTCGGTGGTTGGCGAAAAAATTATGGAGAAACTCAAAGGCCTAGATGAGGTCGCATACGTCAGGTTCGCCTCGGTGTATAGAAGTTTCCGTGACGTGAACGAGTTTGTCAGTGAAGTGAACAGTCTAGTGTCGCAAGCCAACAAATAAAAAAAGAATGATCAGTCCTATCAGTCGACTGCCTTTTGTTCAATTTGAAGATCAGGGTGCAATCCCCTTGGATGCTTCTTCCCTTATCATCAGCTTGATGAACGCAGCTGAGAAATCGGGGTTTCATCAATGGCAACATGCTGAGGAAGTTTCCAAAGCAGTGATGAGTTACCTTGAACTTCAATTTGACCGCACTTTTGTGACTGTCGCCGAGCTGAACGCCTTGGTCATTTCAGTGCTTCGGGCCATTAATTGTCAAGATATTGCAGGCCATTTCCAGTTCACGAATAAACAGATTACCATTTACCTCCAAGAACTCCCTGCCGAACCCGGGTTTGAATTGGCTTTGTTCCAATATTTACGCACGACAGTCATCAAAGCGGTAGACTCGGATGTTGATAATATTTACTTGCGCGGTCTTAAAGATTGCGTGAAAAAAATGTGCGGCTTGAAAAAATGGCGGAAGTCATGCCATTCGCTTCACGACGAAATTGTTGATTACCTCCGCACGACAATTGCTCGATCAACCACCCGTAAAATCGTGGTTTTCATCGCTTAAACCATCTGTTCTTTAGCTGGCAGAGCGACCATGCCTCCTTGGCCTTTATGTGGTTTATCATTTTTCAATTTTCATATATAAACCCGGCATGTCCGACTCACTTTTTACAAAAATCATTCAGAGAAAAATTCCAGCCGATTTTATCCACGAAGATGAAACGTGTATTGTCATTCGCGATATTCAACCACAAGCACCTGTGCACTTATTGGTGATCCCCAAAAAACATATCCAGAGGATTGCCGACACTAAGGACGAGGATGTAACGATATTGGGGCACCTTCTTCTCGTGGCTCGTCAGGTCGCTCTGAAAGAAGGTCTAAAAGAAAATGGTTTCCGCGTCGTGATCAATAATGGCCCGCATGCGGGAGAGACGGTTCCTCACTTGCATGTTCATGTCTTAGGTGGAGCACCTTTAGCTAACGGTTGGGGGTCTGCCTCTCATTCTCATTAATCGGAAAGTTTTTCTCGCATGAAACGGCATATGAGCTTAGAAGAGCCGATGCAGAAATTACCGTTTTCCGAACTCGGCTTGTCCGAAGAAGTATTAAAAGCCGTAGCCAAGATGGGATTTGAGGAAGCCTCGCCCATTCAAACAAAAGCCATTCCCGTGCTCTTGGCTGGAAGTGACGTGGTCGGTTTGTCTCAAACTGGATCCGGAAAAACCGCGGCGTTTGCAATTCCCGCGATTGAATTTGTCGATACAGCACTCCGCGCACCCCAGGTACTGATCCTGTGCCCTACTCGCGAGCTTGCAGTGCAAGTGGCCGAAGAAGTTGCCAAACTGGCTATTTTTAAACGGGGCGTCAAAGAGCTTCCGATCTACGGTGGCCAATCTTACGACCGTCAGTTGCGCGGTCTTGAACAGGGCGCTCAGATCATCATTGGTACCCCAGGCCGGATCATGGATCATTTGCGACGCCGCACACTGCGCCTCGAAGAAATTAAAATGGTCATTCTAGACGAGGCAGATCGCATGCTCGACATGGGGTTTGTGGACGATATCCGCGAGATCCTTAGCCAAGCTCCCAAAGAACGGCAAACGGTTTTCTTTTCTGCCACACTTCCAAAGGCCATTCAGGACTTGATTCGCACCTTTACAAACAAACCTGTCAATATCTCCATTGAAGCACAATCACTGACTGTTCCAATGATTGATCAGGTTTATTACGAAGTTGAGCGTCGTAACAAGGTGGACGTTCTCTGCCGAATTATCGATGGGGAGGATTTAAAGTATGGCATTATCTTTTGCGCCACCAAAATGATGGTCGACGACCTTGTCGAACACCTTTCAGCACGTGGTTATGCCGCAGACAAAATGCACGGCGACATGACGCAAATCATGCGGGAACGTGTGATCGCAAAGTTTAAAAAGCGTGGTCTGGAGTTCCTTGTCGCGACAGACGTAGCGGCGCGCGGGCTCGACGTAGATAACATGGAAGTGGTCATTAACTTCGATCTTCCTCATGACGGGGAAGATTACGTGCACCGGATTGGGCGTACAGGACGCGCAGGAAAAAGTGGCAGGGCTATGACCTTGGTGGCCGGGCGTGAAATTTACAAAATCGAACAGATCATTCGTTATACTAAAGGCCGGATTCGTCGGGTCAAAGTTCCAAGCACAGAAGAAGTTGAGGAAAAGCGTACAAATATCTTTTTTGAATTGCTTAAAAAAACTCTCGAAGAAGGCAAATACAAACGTCACGACGCCCTCATTGATTCACTTCTGGATCAAGGCCATTCTCCAACCGATATCGCCTCGGCTTTGGTCTTTATCTTAAACGGGGGTGAAAAGGCGGCGCCTGCTCCAGAGAGACAAGAACGACCAGAAGGTAAATTTGGAAACGATAAACGAGATAAATCTCAGAACCGCGCTCCTCAAGAACGTGCCGGGAATCGGAACGCATACAGCAGCGATGGTGCTGTGTCCAACGAGGAAGGCATGATCCGACTTCGCCTCAACGTAGGTCGTAAACACCGCATCAGCCCTGGTGATATTCTGGGGATGATCGTCGGGATGAGCAAAATTAATAAATCCGGCGTAGGTGCCATCCGGCTTCAGGACTTAGTTACTCTTGTCGATGTCAAAGCTCAGGATGTGGACCGTGTGATAGCTAAGATTGATGGGATCAATTTTAAGGGAAACACACTCAAAGTGGAGTTGAGCCGCGGTTAACCTAAACGGCGCGGTTCACATCGTATTTAACCCTTGAGCGGTGATCCAAGGGGCAACATACGTTTTAAATAGTGCCCGGTGTAAGAGGCATCCACAGTGACGATTTTTTCGGGCGGACCTTCGGCAACGATTGTTCCGCCTCCGGTGCCTCCTTCGGGGCCCATGTCGATAATCCAATCAGCCGTTTTAATCACATCGAGATTGTGCTCGATCACAACAAGGGTATTTCCGGAATCCCGAAGTTTGTGGAGGACTTCTAAAAGCAGATGAACGTCTCCAAAATGGAGGCCTGTGGTTGGTTCATCAAAAATATATAAAGTTCGCCCAGTACTTTTACGCGCGAGTTCTGTAGCAAGCTTCACTCGCTGGGCTTCGCCCCCGGAGAGTTGGGTCGCTTGTTGTCCGAGCTTGATGTAACCAAGTCCCACTTCTGTTAAGGAGGCACACTTATCATGGATTTGGGGAACACTCCTAAAAAAGCTACTGGCTTCGTCCACGGTCATCGCCAATACGTCAGCAATGTTTTTGCCTTTATACGTAACCTCGAGTGTCTCCCGATTGTATCGTTTCCCCTCGCACACTTCGCAAACCACGTAAACGTCAGGGAGGAAATGCATTTCAATTTTTTTAAGCCCGTCTCCTTCGCAATCCTCGCAGCGCCCACCTTTCACATTAAAACTAAACCGGCCTGTTCCAAAACCGCGCACCCGTGACAGGGGTATCTGCGCAAAGAGATCACGAATATGCGTGAACATCCCTGTGTACGTCGCTGGACTTGACCGTGGGGTCCGTCCAATGGGCGATTGATCGATGGTTATAATTTTATCAAACTCCCCCACCCCATTCACCACGTCGTGAGCACCTGGAGTACTTTTTGCGTGATTCAACTTCCTCGAAATGGCTTTCCACAGTATGTCCATGACCAAGGTGCTTTTGCCCGACCCAGACACGCCAGTCACACAAGTCATAAGTCCTATGGGAATTCGAGCGGTGATATTCTTTAGATTGTTTTCCCGAGCATTGACGATCTCGAGCCATCCGATAAGCGGTTTTTTCCGGACCTTGGGGACATTGATTTGAATTTCCCCTTTGAGATAACGAGCGGTTAGCGACTTCTCAGCCTTGAGCACCTCTTCAAGTGTTCCTTCAGCCATGATGTACCCCCCCTGTATCCCAGCGCGTGGTCCCATATCAACAATGTAATCGGCGCAGCGGATGGTATCTTCATCATGCTCGACCACTATCACGGTGTTCCCTAGGTCTCGGAGGCGGTACAACGTTTTGATGAGCCTGTCGTTATCGCGTTGATGCAGGCCAATGCTGGGTTCGTCCAAAACATAGAGCACGCCAGCTAGTCCTGCCCCAATTTGTGTGGCAAGTCGAATGCGCTGTGATTCACCACCGGATAAACTGCCGTTCTCGCGGTCAAGGCTCAGGTACTCCAGCCCCACATCTTTTAGGAAACCGAGTCTAGAGAGGACTTCTTTTAGAATGGGCTCTGCAATGTGAATCGCTTCTTTCCCGAAGGGCAAATGATCCAACACATCGTAGGCTTCGTTTATAGAGAGTTGCGTCACTTCAATGATGCTTCGGCCACCGACCTTAACAGCGAGCGCTTCTTTCCTAAGTCTCTGTCCATTACAACTGGTACAGGTTAACTTATTCATGTATTCCTCGAGCCTGAACCGGGTCAAACCTCCTTTTCCTGCGGAGTGCCGTCGTTGGAGGTTTGGAATAACCCCTTCAAACTCTTTGTCGTACTCTGTGGTGCGATTGAGACGGGTAAGTTTAAACTTAATTTTTACGCCCTCTGACCCATATAAAAGCGTCCGTTTGACGGGCTCCTGCATATCTTTAAAAGGAGTCCCGGGTGGAACCTCATAGTGGGTCAATATCGCCAGAAGCAGATTCTTATGGAACGCCTGCGCCGCTTTTGTCCCTTTCGCCCAAGGGACTATCGCATTGTCAATCAAACTGAGCGCCGGGTCAGGCACCACCAAATCTTCATCAAACTTGAGTGTGCTTCCTAACCCTCCACACATTTGACACGCTCCGTGTGGGTTATTAAATGAAAACATCCCAGGTGAGAGTTCTACCGATATAGGCCCGTGGACGGCGCATGCATACTGTTCGCTATACAAAAACTCTCGCCACACGGCCTTCCCTTCATGCTGCTCTTCCTTGAGAAGGATCATCATGCGTTTCCCCCACTTCATCGCGAGTTCAACGGAATCCGCTACCCGCTGACGGATGGTGGGATCAATCACGAGTCGATCCACAATTGCATCGATATTGTGCTTTATTGATTTAGATAGCTTGGGGCGCTCGTCCGATACTTCCATGACTTGACCGTCGACGCGCATCCGCACAAAACCTTCCTTCTTAATCTTTTCGAACACGTCCCGAAATTCCCCTTTCTGGCCACGTACGAAGGGGGCGAGAATCATGATTCGTGTGCCCTCTGGTATATTCATGAGATGATCAATGGCCTGGGTCACAGTCATGTGCGCGAGGAGGCGGCCGCAGTCCGGACAATGCGGTTTCCCTAAGTGTGCATAAAGGAGGCGCAGGTAATCGTAGATTTCTGTCGTGGTGGCCACTGTTGATCGCGGGTTGCTTCCTGATGACCTTTGTTCAATTGCAATCGCGGGGGATAACCCGGAAATATGATCCACATTAGGTTTGCTCAATTGTTCCAGAAACTGCCGAGCATAGGCGGATAGACTTTCAACGTACCTACGCTGGCCTTCTGCATAAATGGTATCGAACGCCAGTGACGACTTCCCGGAGCCGCTCATTCCAGTAACGACAATGAGTTTGCCTCTCGGCAGACGCACATTGACGTCTTTCAAATTGTGTTCCCGCGCTCCCTGAATGGTAATGTATTCCTGTGGCATATTCCCCGAATTCCTGAACCCACAAACATGCGCCGTTTTCGTGGGTTTGCAAGGGGCGATACCCTCAGAATCCTAAGATTGTCTGAGTCCGAGAAAAGGGTCGGCTCATTCCTAATCGTGATCTGTGATGGGCAAAACAGGCGGTGGAACGGACGGGCCCCTGTTGAAAAACGCTTCGCGCGTTTCTCCGTCAAACCCAATCAATTCTAAACATCCAAACGTCTTATTAAAAAACGCACAATGGAAGCGTTACCATCCAAGTATCCACGCAAAAACCAGAGGCACTACAATCGTCGCGTCTGATTCCACAATGAACTTCGGCGTATCAATATCCAATTTTCCCCAAGTAATTTTTTCGTTTGGAACAGCCCCTGAATAGGATCCGTAAGAAGTTGTTGAATCCGAAATCTGGCAAAAATAAGACCAGAATGGAACATCATGCCATTCCAAATCTTGATACATCATCGGCACCACACAAATCGGGAAATCGCCCGCAATTCCGCCACCAATCTGGAAGAATCCAATTCCTTTTCCGGCAGAATTTTTTTTGTACCAATCCGCAAGCCACACCATGTATTCTATTCCACCTTTGGTAGTCGTTGGATTCATTTCTCCTTTAATGACATACGAAGCAAAAATATTGCCCATGGTAGAATCTTCCCAGCCGGGACATATGATGGGTAGGTTCTTTTCCGCTGCGGCTATCATCCATGAATTTTTTGGATCAATTTCATAATACTGTTCGAGTACTCCGCTCAAAATCATTTTGTACATGAACTCATGGGGAAAATAACGTTCACCGCTTTTATCGGCGCCTTTCCATAATTCCACGATATGTTTTTGCAAACGACGGAAAGCTTCCTCTTCGGGAATGCAGGTATCGGTGACGCGATTCATTCCTTTTTCGAGTAATGCCCACTCGTCCTTAGGAGTGAGATCCCGATAATTGGGCACTCGCTTATAATGTGAATGCGCAACAAGGTTCATGAGGTCCTCTTCAAGGTTCGCTCCTGTGCAGGAAATAATCGCAATCTTGTCCTGGCGAATCATTTCAGCGAGTGACAACCCTAGCTCCGCTGTACTCATTGCGCCCGCAAGAGAAACCAGCATTTTGCCGCCCTCTAATAAATGTGTTTCGTATCCCTTAGCCGCATCTTTCAACGCTGCTGCATTGAAATGCCGATAATGATGTTCGATAAACCCGGAAATTGGACCTTTATTCATAATTTGGCTGTTTAATTTTGTTCAAAAAGTAACCATTTAAATAATCGAAGCCGATCACCCCGCCATCCTCTGCGGATTAGTTTTTTTCATAAGGAAAATCCCTTCAACTCTGAAGTGTCATAGAAGCACTTCAACCCCGCTTTTGGCAATACCTAGTTGGTCCTAATTTTTCATGTATTGTTTAAGGTCAACCGTGCAAAAAGCTTTTGGATTAGCGTCGCAACAGGAAAAGACCCGCGATAGCTAAACCGACGCCGAGCAATCGCTGCCATGATGCAGGCTCGTGAAAGAAAACGATGCCGGCGATAGCCATGATGGCTGCGCCACCGGCAAGAATCACGGGCACGGAGGATAACGGGCCCCCGCGCTGAAAGAGGAGGAAGAAAGCAACAGTTCCTGCGCCGACGCAAACGCCGGTAAGTACGCAATACCAAAAACCTTCGCTACTGAACTTCTGGTTCCAGCGCCCACCGAAATAGAGAAAGCCGAGATAGATGAGGATCGTAAGTGCCGCAGTGCACTCGACCACCAAGCCCCCGATGCCATCGCCAATGTGGTCCGACGCCATGCGTGTGAAAATCTGATGAGCGCCGTAAAGAACGGCCGCGACCACTGCATACAAAAACCAAGGTGCCATGTGAGTACCGTACCCAACTCAGGGGTTTAAGGAAGCAGGTAAATATCTCCTACCCGCCTTTTCGCTACTGATCGCGAAAATCGCCTATTTTTTCGCTTCGCCTGTTCTGTAACTCGCTCTAGAATCGCGAGGGCATCCTCACGTTTAATCGATGGAAAGCAGGCCAGAAACCCGTCCAGACTTTCGCCATTCATCAGGTACGTGAAGAGGGATTCGACCGGCACACGAGTCCCAACAAAAACAGGGCTGCCACTCATGATATCGGAGTCCACATCAATAGGCAGGTTGGTTTTCATACTCCCAATATGCCAGCTTTTGGGTGTATTGTCAGGTGTCATTTTGAAGAGCCGATTCTTTGAGGTGCCGAACTAGCACCTCAAAAAAATGGCGAGGGGCCGCCATGTTCGAATGTAGAGTACACAATCCGTCTGTGTAGCCTTCCCTCAATCTGTGTTAATCTGCGGGTCTTTAGTCTTTTCTGCATTTTTTGCGTTTATTCTCAACTTGTGCATTATAAATCGGGTGCCACTCTAATGTCTGGTACTCACCTAACCGAGCATGACTTTGGTGAGCTTGAAGTTGCTCCTGTTTTTAACAATTACCTTTTATCCGATTAGGAGGAAACGATGACCGAAGCAGGCATTTTATTAATTTTAATATTGGTTGTTTTTTTGACTTATAGAGTTGTCTCAACCCTTCGCCGTAAATCAAAAGTGATTATACAAAAGGACAGGCCCATGCATTGGGCTCAGCCCATGGACATTGCCGGAGTGACGAATTGTTTTCGGGTTGACGAGCATCTATTACGGGGAGCCCAACCCACTGAACCCGGAATGGTCGCGCTCGAAAAGTTGGGAGTGCAATTGATCACCTCGCTCCGTGGATTTTCGGGTGACAGTGATTTAATCGAAAACACATTGCTCATCTACAAAAGAATTAGATTTCACACTTGGCATCCCGAAGTGGAAGATATGGTGGAGTTTCTAAAGACAATAAATGCACATCGAGGAAAAGTGATCTTTGTCCATTGTCGAAGGGGAATAGACCGGACGGGATCGATGGTGGCTTTGTATAGGATCGTATTTCAAGGATGGTTGAAAGAAGAAGCTCTGAATGAAATGGTGAGCGGAGGGTTTGGGTACGATGACAAGTTTCCAAACGTTGTGGATTTCATGCGCCAACTAAACGTTGATTTGCTGTGTAAATTAGCGGGGATAGAGCGGCCACCAGTGCGCGATCACTCTGCAAGTTAAAGTCAGGGTCTATTCGACGATGTAAAGCTTTGGAGGAAGTTTTTGCTTTAAGGTCAAAACCGGGGCGAACAGGTCCCCCATTTTTTGGGCCCTTGCCAAAGTGTCGTGGCAATGGAAAACGAGCATGTGTGGATCAAGTGATTTTAAAGCCTTTCTTACTTCTTCCCAAGTGACAGGAGTAGAAGCCGTGGGTTGATCCTTGGCGCGTAGGGAGTAGACACAAACGGTCGTTTTGTGATTGTCGTTCTGGCTCCAATCCACAAATACTTTTCCGGTGCGCAATGATTTTTTCATTTTGCTAACGACTTTCTCAGGCATTTTTTTCTCTAAAAAGATGGCCACCTCGTTAGCAAAAAATTTAGTAAGCTCATACGTGGTGGGTGTATTGAGCGGAATGTAGACTTGCAAACCTTTCGACCCCGACGTTTTAGGAAAGCTTTTGAGTCCCAGGCCATCAAAAAGCTTTTTCAACTCAAGACCAACCTCGCAACATTTTACAATGTCAGCCGGTGGACCGGGATCCAAGTCAAAGACAAGGAAATCTGGTTTCAATGGCGTTTTGCTTTTTGAAAGGGACGTATGCAATTCCAGATTGGCAAGGTTGGCCGCCCAGACGAGAGTTGGAAGGTCGTTCGCCAAGCAAAACGAGATATCGCTTTTGTTGTGTTCGCTCCAGATCGGCGCGGTTTTCACCCAAGTTGGGCGATGAGACGGGCACTTTTTCTCGTAGAAAAAATCGCCGGCAACCCCGTTTGGATATCGCTTTAAAGTCAAAGCCCTATTTTTCAGGTGTGGCAATAGAAATGGGGCAATGTGAATAAAGTATTCAATAACGTTATGTTTTGTGAACCCAGCTTTGGGATACAAAACTTTATCAAGATTGGAGACTGCTAACTTCTTTCCTTCAACCTCGAGTTCGCTTCTCATACTTTAAAGAATCCAAACAGGATGTTCTAAACACCACTCAAAGCCTTCCTTTTCAGCAGGTTTAGGGTCTGAAGACTCTTTCGTATCCTTTGCGGAAGTTTTGTCTTGTGGAGACTCTGATTCGGTGTGCTTTTTGTTTCGTTTTTCTTTTGGCATAAATGTTTCTAATTCTTCAAGGTTTATAGATATAAATGGAGCCATTGGTATGCCAGTCCTCCCAGAGAAGGCTTATGACTAAAAGGTTGGCATGCCATTCGCTAAATAAATTAAGAACGGAACGCATGACTGCGTCCCCAACGAAACTTAAAAGAGAGGACTTTTATGAATCAAGAAGTCGAAAATATGATTAATAGTGATAATGCCTCCGGGTTTAAAAACCGGTTGACGGAAGTTCAAGACCTTCTCCGTGAGAAGTCCAAAGCTTGCTCGGACAAAGTTGCATTAAAAACGCGCGAAGCCGCCGATGCCACAGATTTTTTCGTAAAGGAAAATCCATGGCGTTCCCTAGGAATTGCCGCTGGTGTGGGCCTTTTAGTAGGTGGTCTGGTCGCTCTTAGCAGCCGCAGGAAGTAATAAAAGAGCATTTTTGAAGCAGGGTGGTTTTCCACCCTGTTTTTTTTGTAAAATAGTCACCAAAAAATTATCCAGAAACATGCCATTCTGGCACATGCACTGCTTAATCATCGCCCTCCCTTCATGAAAAAAATTTCAGCTACCTATAGATTACAGTTTAATTACGATTTCACGTTTAAAGATGCCGAAAAAATAACGAGCTACCTCCGTGACGTTGGCATTTCTGAAATCTATGCCTCTCCCGTTTTTCAGGCAGCGGCAAAGTCTATGCATGGGTATGATGTGGTTAATCATAATGCAATAAATCGTGAAATTGGAACGTATGAAGACCTAAAGCGCCTCATTACCAAAGCGCGCATCGCAAAGATCGGTTGGATCCAAGACATCGTCCCCAATCATATGGCTTTCAACGGAGCCAATCCATGGATATGCGATATCATGGAGAAAGGAAGTCATTCGCCGTACTGGAATTTTTTTGATATCGACTGGGACCATTACGACGAGACTTACAAAGGTAAAGTTCTCGCGCCCTTTTTAGGCGGCCCTTACCACGAAGCCTTAAAAAACAAGCTGTTAAAGCTCAAATATGACGGGAATAGCTTTAAAATATCGTACTACAACTTTGAACTCCCATTGGCCATTAAGACATACCCCCTGATATTACACGAATTGCACGCGCGAATGGATTGGGCCCGGAAAGACACACGTTTTCTGAAGTTACCTGGAATTATTTATTCTTTTAAAAACCTAGAGAACGCCTCCAGTAAAGAATACCTCGAGCAAGCCGACTTTTTAAAAAGCGCACTCAACGACATGTTAGCCACAGATAAGAATTTACGCACTCAACTGAGCGCATTGATCCAAGAGTTGAACGAGACGAAACCTTTTTTTATAGCGCGCCTACTCGATGCACAGCATTTTAGATTATGTCATTGGAAAGTGGCAGCAGAGGAAATTAACTACAGACGCTTTTTTAATATTAACGAACTTATATCCCTTAACGTTCAGGTGCGCGGGGTGTTTCGGGCGAGTCACGCGCTGACATTAAAGATGTTTAATGAACTTAAGATGACCGGACTTCGAGTTGACCATATTGATGGGCTATATGACCCCCTTGATTATCTCAATCGCTTGCGCTCCAAACTAAAAGACTCTCACGTGTTTGTTGAAAAGATTCTCGATTTTGAAGAGCACCTCCCCGAAAGCTGGCCTATCGAAGGAACAACTGGTTACGAATATATGAATTTCGTTAACAATTTATTTTGTAAGCAGGAAAATGAAAGTCAGTTCACCGACATTTATAAAAGGATCTCCGGGGAACACCGAGACTTCTTCAAAGTGCTCGACGAGAAAAAAAGGATCATCATTGACCGCTACATGGCCGGTGACGTCGAGAGACTGGCCTATTTGCTGAAAAAAATCTGTGGAGCCGACCTAAAAGGCCACGACCTTACATTGGTGGCCGTGAAGAGGATGATTGTCGAGTTCCTTGCCTATTTCCCCGTCTATAGAACGTACATAGACCTTGATAAGATTTATCCAACCGACGTGGACGTGGTCAATTTTACACATAAGTTAGTCGTAAAAAGACGTCCGGATTTAAAGTTCGAAGTGGACGTGATGAAAGACATGCTTCTGTTTCACCAGAAAGGTTTGAGTCTAGATCGGAAAAAATGGGTGTTCGAGTTTGTCTCAAGGTTCCAGCAACTCACAGGTCCTATGATGGCCAAGGGTTTGGAGGACACGACCCTCTATTGTTATCATCGATTTGATTCGTTAAACGAAGTGGGAGGGAGTCCCGATAAGTTTGGAATAACTCCAGAGTATTTTCATCGGTTCAACCATCAACGATTGAAAAATTGGCCGAGCACAATGAACGCGTCCGCGACCCACGATACTAAACGAGGTGAGGACGTCCGCGCTAGGTTGAATGTTCTATCAGAAATGCCCGAAGATTGGGCTGAACTGGTGAGTCAATGGCAATTAAATAATCAAAAGTACCGCGAAGATCAGGGCGAAAGAGTATCCCCCTCAGGACAGGATGAATACCTGCTTTACCAGACGTTGGTGGGGTCGCTACCGATGACACTAGAGCTCGAGGGTACTTACGAGGATCGCATCAAAAATTACATCATTAAAGCTGTTCGGGAGGCCAAAGTTTTTACCGAATGGTTGAAGCCAGATGAAAAGTATGAACAAGGCTGCTGTAGGTTTATTGAGAAAATTTTGAAGGATAAATTTTTCATTGGATCCTTAAAAAAGTTTGTGGAAAGGATTCGACCCTTCGGGATTGTGAATTCACTTGCTCAGACGACCCTTAAAATGGCTAGTCCAGGCATTCCCGACTTTTATCAAGGGTGCGAACTATGGGATTTATCACTTGTAGACCCTGATAATAGAAGACCTGTCGATTACAAATTCCGCATTAACCTCTTAAAAAAGGTTAAGGGGATGACACGGAAATCGATATACCAGATGGTCGCCGACGAACGAGAATGCGCAAAATCAGGGATCATAAAACTTCTACTCATTGAACGGTTTCTACAGTTTAGACGGAAGAATCCGGACTTGTTTTTAAGTGGGCAATATCTGCCTTTAGAATTTACAGGACCTGCGAAGAATTATTTTGTGGGGTTCCAGCGAAAGTGGAAAAAGCAAACGTTGCTCGTTGTCGTTCCCCGGTTTATTTCAAACCTTAAGAATAGAAGAGGGTTCCACCTTGGCTATGAGGACCTCGGTATCGTTAAGTTTGGCCGTAAAATTTCAGGATCAAAGTGGACGCATATTGTCACTGGGCAACGATATACTCAGATGCCCCAAGACCCGACATCACTTTTATCAGAATTTCCAGTGGCGCTGCTAATATCCGAATCAAAGTGAATTTAAATATCCTGAAACACAATATTTACGATGTCTGCCGCCGCCTGTGGTTTAGCCAGGGTTAATGAGGATTTTTTCATTGCGTTGAGCCGGGTCGTGTTAGAAAGAAGCGCCCCGACTTTATAGGCAGCATCTTCCACCTCGTGAAGGCGTAGAGCTGCGCCATTCTCGAGTAAAAACTCGCAATTCCGTTGTTCCTGCCCGGGGATCGGATCAATAATGATCATCGGTTTGCCTTTAGCCAACACTTCGGAAGTGGTCAATCCTCCGGGCTTAGTGATCACCACATCTGCAGCGTCCATGAGTTCATGAATGTTACTGACAAATCCGAACACCTTGACCGGGATCTTCATAGCTTTTGCCGAAGCATCAGCCTTCTTTTTTAAGTCCTCATTTTTTCCAGCCACCATGATGATCTGACATTTGGTTTCCGTTTCCTTAAAAGAACCGAGCAATTCTGCTGAGGGACCCACACCAAACCCACCAGTCATGAGAAGAGCGGTGGGTGTATTGGGATCGAGACCAATTTTTTTTCGCGCCATTGCAGAGGTTATTTTTTGGGCAAACACAGGATCAATGGGGATACCGGTCACATGCACTTTTTCAGGCGCGTATCCTTTTCGGATCAAGAAGCGGCGGGCATCCTCGTTGCACACGTAAAAGTGATCGACATTATCGACCAGCCAAAGAGCGTGTACTGCGAAGTCAGTGATGACACAATGAATTTTTGCATTGGACCCCCCCTTCGTTTTGAGCGTTGAGAGAATTTCCAAAGGCATAAAATGAGTGCAAATCACAGCATCGGGTTGGAACTCATTTAAAAACTTTTTAAACGGCAAAGTACTGAGCTTATTGAACAGAGCCCTGATTTTCTTCTCATGTTTGCCTGAGGTGTTTTTATCGGATAGTGAATACATGTATCCCCACAATTCCGGTGCCGTGCGGACTAGGTCGAGGTAACCTTGACCATAAGTTCGTTTGAAAAGGGAAGAAGTGAAGTCAAGGATGTCTCGGACCTCGAACACGCACTCGGGGTGAGCTGATTTGATGGCTGTGGCGATAGCTTCGGCGGCACGTTTATGACCGGCACCTGCTGAGGCATGAAGTATAAGAATTTTCATAATGTTGGTTAGATAAAACAATTAAGGTGACCATATCGCTGGATTTTATAACTGCTCCGTCGCACCTCACATCGCCCCCTTAAGACCATGATGAGTCAGAGATACCCTTTATTTTTTGGCGCTGGATTTTTTGATTATCGGTGTAGTGGGAGGCCATTGATTGGGATCAATATCTAAAACTCGGTTTCGGCGGATGAATCGGAACTCAAAATTTATGGAGTTGCCCTTGGGCAGAATGACTTTGATAGATTTAAGTTCCCGACGATTTTTGACCAGTACGAGTTCGATTTGTTCAGGATCAAAACGGGAAGCAGGAACCTCGGCGAGGCGAGAAAGCTCGACATAAACTTCCTTCTTAATTTGTTTCATACTGACATGGTAACGTTCGCGGAAATTCGTTTGACCCTGAAACAACCCGAGAAGCATGAGAATCCCGGGCTGCCTATCTTCGCCTAAGTGATGTCTCACAGGTTTACGCCCGGTTTTTTTGACAAGGACTTTGTTTCCTTGAACGAGGACATATTCCCCCGTGGGCTGAGTGTATTTTAATAAAAGTGCATCTGGACCAGAATAAAAAATTGAACCTTTACTAACAGTAGGTGCTTTATGGCCTTTCAGCTTTAAAGTCTGAACAAACTCGGCTTGGTAAGTGCGAGTCGCCGCTTGGTATCTGGCAAAATTGTTTTGGACTTTGATCAGTTCGTCCCCTTCCAAGTCTTCTGTAATAGCCGAAACCTGGGGGCAAACAGCTAATATGAAGATCATTAATCCAAAGGCACAAACTAAGACCATTGATCGCGATACGCGCATAAATCCTTTAATTGAGTTGAACCTAGCGCGCGGTTGTTAAAATCCACAGCCTCATTTTTTGTCCCTCTCGGGATTTGCTACACGGGTTCGTATGCGCGCATCTATACAACCCCGATCCAATTTCAACTATGGATAGGTATTAAAGGGAAACCCGTAATCAAGGCAATCAAAACAATTGCGCCACCAAAGGGTGAAATCTTCCATTTTTTTGAATCAATGAGAAGTCAAAGCCGGTGGAAGGTTGCTTTCGCCGGCTCTGCTTTTCATGGTAAAATATCCTCGCCTATAACCTGGAGACAAGAAGTTCGCGTTGGAAGATCAGTTCTTTAGGAAGGTGCCCATAGAGTTTGAGGAAAAGTTCATCTGCAGAGATGATTTCTTTTCTCCAAGCGTCCACGTCGATTTCTTGGGCCTTCTCGAGGTCGTCGGCATCAAAGTCACTCAGGCCCGTAAGGTCGATTCCTTTAGCTTTAGGAACCCAACCCAAAGGCGTTTCGTTAGCTCCTGTGCAGCCGATGCATCGGTCAAAAATCCATTTAAGCACGCGCATGTTTTCCCGGAACCCAGGCCATAAAAACCGGCCTTGGTCATCCCTGCGGAACCAGTTGACATGAAAAATTTTGGGAGGGTATTTCATAGCCTTCCGCATGTTGAGCCAATGGAGAAAATAGTCGCCCAAATTATAACCACAGAAGGGAAGCATGGCCATGGGATCAAGGCGGACTCGCCCGGTGGACCCTGCGGCTGCGCTCGTAGTTTCAGAGCCTAAAGTTGATCCCAGATAAACGCCATGGATCCAGTTAAAAGATTGGAACACGAGGGGAATCGTTGATGCACGACGACCACCGAAAATAATACCCGCGATCGGGACCCCCTCAGGATTTTCCCATTCCGAGTCAACGACGGGGCATTGATGAATCGGCGTGGTGTAACGGGCATTTGGATGCGCCGCAGGTTCGTCTTTATGTTGGTCCCATGGCTGGCATTTCCAATTCATGAGCCCCGCAGGCGGTTCGGGGGTGAGACCTTCCCACCAGATATCTCCATCAGGGGTGAGAGCCACGTTTGTAAAAATGGTGTTGGAACGCATGGTGGCCATGGCCTGGGGGTTGGAGCTCATGGATGATCCTGGAGCAACACCAAAAAAACCGGCTTCGGGATTCACCGCAAACAGTCGACCGTCTGCGCCCGGGCGAAGCCATGCAATATCATCGCCAACAACCGTAACTTTCCAACCTTTAAACTGCTCAGGTGGCGAGATCATCGCAAAATTTGTTTTGCCGCACGAACTAGGGAATGCCGCAGCAAAATATGATTTCTCGCCCTCGGGTGATTCCACCCCCATCACGAGCATGTGTTCGGCGAGCCATCCGTCTTCGCGCGCCATTGAGGAAGCAATACGGAGAGCGAGGCACTTTTTGCCAAGGAGCGCATTTCCACCATAACCGCTTCCAAAAGACCAAATTGATTTTTCTTCCGGAAAATGAACGATGTACCGATTTTCAGAATTGCAAGGCCATGCCACGTCCGACTCGCCTTGTTGCAACGGTTTCCCCACGGAATGCAAACACGGAACAAAACTTCCTTCTGGTCCCATCGCATCAAGGGCTTGAGTGCCCATGCGCGTCATGATCCGCATGCTTGCGACGACGTAAGCGGAGTCAGTGATTTCTACACCGAAGATTGAAAACGGGGAGTGTAAAGGACCCATGCAAAATGGAACAACATACATCGTCCTCCCGCGCATACATCCGTTAAACAAACTGCGAAGTTTCAGTTTCATCTCTTTTGGGTCCATCCAATTATTGGTTGGGCCAGCCGAATCCTTTTTCTTGGAGCAGATGAATGTAGATTCTTCAACTCTTGCGACATCGCGTGGGTCTGATCGGCACAGAAAACTGTTGGGACGAAGTTCAGGGTTTAATCGGACAAAAGTCCCTTTATGTACCAGTTCGTTGCATAGTGACTCGTATTCCGCTTCAGAACCGTCGCACCACTTGACGCTCTGTGGTTGGCAAAGGGCTCGAATTTCTTCCACCCATGTCTCAAGTGCTATGTTTTTTGTCATGTTAATTAATACGATAATTTGAATTAGCTTAAAGATAAAGGCGCTAGGTGAGGTTTATTTTTTAAATGCCATGGGTATAAAAAGTGAGGACGCCGAAGGCCCCCACCTTCGACGTCCCGCATGTAACCCCAACTATTCCCCTAAACTGAACAGTAGTTAAGTGAGAAGACAATTAGCAGGGGTAATGCCAATAATATTCCGATATTGTTAAGTGCCTGAAAATAAAGCAGTTGGAAATTTGAACCAAAGTGCAAGTTGCCCTTAAATTGTGAATCATATTGCCAGATGCAAGTGCTGAGAATTGCACGATTTGCGTTTAGTCATTGCTCACGTAACCGCGACGCAAAACATTTTCGCTCACAACCCTCGAAACCATAAAATGGGTCAGATACTCTTTCCCTCCGGCTTTTGTACCCGATCCAGAAAGTTTAAATCCTCCAAATGGATGTCTCTCCACCACTGCCCCGGTTATGGGACGGTTAATATACAGGTTGCCCACATTAAACTCTGCCTTGGCGTTATTAATTGATGCGGGGCTTCTGGAATATATGCCCCCTGTGAGTGCATAGACTGAGTCGTTCGCAACGGCCAAGGCTTCCTGTAGAGTTCGAACTTTAAAAAGACACACGACTGGACCAAAAATTTCTTCTTGGGCGATCGCTGACTTGCGAGGCGTGTTCCCAAAAAGAGTCGGTGGAACGTAATACCCCCGGTCGGGAACCGCGCCTTGCCAAATCAAATCACATTCCCCTTTCCCGCTTTCTATTATTTTTAAAATTCGGCTTTGAGCCTTTCCATCAATCACGGGGCCAATGACGGTTCCGGCCATTTCAGGTGGGCCAATAGGTAATGACGCTGCCGCTTCAACAAAACGATCTACAAATGCGTTATACACGGATTCCAAAACAATAAGTCTGGAGAGCGCAGAACATTTTTGACCTTGATACCCAAAAGCGGAATATAAGCACCCTGCCACGGCCTCATCCAAGTCCGCGTCGGCATCAATAATCACCGCGTTTTTTCCACCCATCTCACAAATGACTTTTTTTAACTCGTCCTGACCGGGGCGGATTTTTGCGGCCTTTTCCCAAAGCCCCAACCCCACTTCCTGTGATCCTGTGAACGAGATAAAACGGATCATGTTATGCTCGACTAAATAATTTCCAATGACCGCTCCGCTCCCGCAAACCAAGGGAGCCAAATCACGGGGGACTCCCGCTTCGTAAAGGAGTGAAACAAATCGGTGCGCGGTTATCACGGATTGTCCGGAAGGCTTGATCAGGACGGCATTACCAGTGACGAGCCCTGCCACGGTCATCCCGCAAAGGATGGCCAAGGGGAAATTCCACGGAGCGATGACCACGCCTGTTCCTCGAGCTTTCCATGAGAGGGAATTATTTTCGCCGAGGATTTTCTGAGTCACGCACCCTTGAGCCAACTCCTCCATTTGACATGCATAATAGCGACAAAAATCGATGGCTTCGCAGACGTCTGCATCTGCTTCAGGACGAGTTTTACCCACTTCAAGAATTTGTAATGCAGCGATAGAAAATCGGTCGCGTTCAATAAGGTCACCAACACGTCGTATGATATTGGACCGCTCGATTGCAGGAACTTTTTCCCATGAGAGTTGTGCGGAAAGTGCCTTTTTAAGTTTTTGCGAAACGTCGGTTATATCCGAAGTCTCGACATGACCGATCACCTCATTGGGTTCGGCAGGATTGTATGAGGTTATGCCGTTATGTTCTGTTGGACGGCCCACGAGAAGCGGAAGCTGGGAACGAAGGTTTGTTAAAGCTGAATCCATGGCGAGTCGGTTTGAGGGAACCGTAAAGTCAATGTACGGAGCGTTCTTAAACACAGGGGGTTTGCTGACGCGCGGGGTTTTGATGAGAGTGACGGGATCCCATAACAAATCCTCAACGGATTCGTGATCAATCAGACTCGCCTTGAGGAAACTTTCATTGGAAGTGTTTTCAAGGAGGCGTCTGACGAAATAAGCCATTCCGGGAATGAGTTCACCCACTGGGCAATAAAGTCGAACGGGGATTTCCATTCCCATCAAGGCGTGACGGAAGGGTTCGGCCATTCCATAAAGCATCTGGAACTCGATGTCAGTCCTGGCGATTTTTCTTTCATCAGCCATGGCTAAGCACGCGGCCATCGACCTGACATTGTGCGTGGCAAAGGCAGGGCGGATGTACGGGAAAGCTTCAAGGAGAAGTTGCGCGCACTTTTCGAAATGTGCATCAGTCGAGGGTTTATCTTGGAACACGGGGCTGGGCCATGATTTCTGGGCCGCCACGACGTTTTCGTAATCCCAGTACGCTCCTTTCACCAACCGCACAGTGATCGGGCAAGGCTTCGAGCGCGCTCCTGATTGACTGGAACGTGCAGACCGATTTTTTGCCCAAGTAATAATTTCTTCAAGGTCGTGATGGCTCTCAGTTAAATAGGCTTGGATTGCGAGTCCTGCTCCGGAAAAATGTATAAACTCCGGTTCATCAAAGAGAGACATGAACAAATCCAGAGTCACACGTTTCAACGCATGATGCTCCATGTCGAAGTTAAGACAAACTCCGTGAGTTGCGGCAAGGCGCACTATGGGTCTGAGTCGCTCCTTCAGATGGGATATCGCCGCATCGGGAGATTCGGGGCGGATTTGTGAATAGAACGCCGAGATTTTAAGGGAGATATTGGCGCGATAATCCGAATGCGTCGCATTTTGGAGGGGGTGCGCGACACACCAAATTCCGACCTCCTTAATCGCATCAAGGTAGGTTTTTGAAAAAGCCTCTGCCTCCTTTTCGCTCACCACCGTTTCGCCCAAAAAATCGAAGCTCCATAAGAAGCCTGTTTTTTCCAGAGGCCCAATAACCTTGAGCGCTGCCGCAATCGAATGCCCCGTAATAAATTGATTCGCCATGACTTCGACAGATCTTCGAACGACCCATGCGGCTGGCCAAGGTATCCATTTGGACAATTTTAAGGCGACCTTGAAAAACCCAGGGAGTTTGCTCTCTGGCCCTCCAAGGTATTCTTTAAGGTGTCCCACAATATCGCGGGATTTTTTAAGTGAGGGAAGAACATCAACAAGCCGGAATAAATCAGATTTAAATGCGGGATCGGACATGGACCAGCGCATCATTTGCCCGTAAAGATCGTTTGATGAAAGCGAACTTGCGGCGTCCTGACTTCTCCGAAGGATTTCGCTGCCCAATAGGCGGACCTGCTTTTCGAAAGCTGGTGTGCCGCGAGTAAAAAGCATACCTAAATCTCGTTAACTCTTGATGTTAAAGCAAGGAAAACGTCTTTTTAATTAAATAAGAGTGAAAACTTTTTTAATTATGGCGTTTAAAAGGGCAAAGGATTTGCTTCCTGTAGAATCAGCATTGGGATTTGCATTCGTAGAGTTACCTGCAAAGCTCTCGGCTCAATAATAACGTCAGGTTGGTTATGATACTTAAATTAAGCATACTTTTTATTACACTTTCATGGGCGACATTCTGTGCCACGTTCGCACATTATGACGATGGCAAAGTCGTGGCCTACAAATTTAAAGTTTATAACGATGCACTTACGAAATGTGGCTCCACAGATTTGACTGTCCTTTGGCAGGCGAGTTGTAAGCAAGTGTTGTCTGAACTGAAAAAAAACGATAAATCCACCCCCGTTTACGAAACTAAATACATGCTCCTCGCTTTGGTTCGGTTCGCTCATAGAAATGGTGACACTTCATTTCAAAAGCGCAATGACTGGGCCAAACACTTCATTTATGGGGCTTACTTTGGAACGGGATACCAGCAAACGAATTATGCAATTTGGTCGGCTATGGCCAAAGAGGAAAATGACGCTTGGACACTCAACAATGGATATGATATTGGCGACCTCACAGTGAGTTTATTCGGCGCGAGATGGGCTGAAAATATCACGGTTGACCAACTCACCCGTTTTGCATCCGGCAAAAAGAAATTATCAGATATCGCCTTGATTGATCGTAGTATCATGGGTCCCGATTGGTCAGGAAAAAGTTTAAAATTTCCACATGGCGAGTTTCCCACAGCTAAGGACCTCGAAAAAGTAGTTCAATTTGTGGATAAGGCAATGCCCTCCACACTCAATCGCAAAATGATTCTCCAATCCGCCAAACCTTACGTTAAGTTCGTTAAAGACACATCTCTCTTAGCGGGCGAAACTCAAGAAGTTCCCGAAATTCCGCAGGGCGAACCATTTGCCTCTACTGAAGTTCGATAATCCAGAGTGAGTTGAGGCCCAAATCCTCAAGATATTCTATCTTCACGGTCCACTAAGCTAATTCAGGAGGATCGTCATCATTGGCGACGGAGTCAGTCACGTAGGGGTTGTGTTTGCGTTCCTGTTCGATGGTTGTCGAGGCGCCGTGTCCGGAATAGATGGCGTACTCACCCGGGAGAAGAAAAAGTTTCTCTTTTATTCCAGCGATCAACTGTTTGAAGGAGCCGTTGGGTAGGTCAGTACGTCCCACCGAACCTCGGAAGATGGCGTCACCGACGTAAACACATTTCTCAGCGTGCCAAACGAGACATATGTTCCCTGGGCAATGCCCTGGAATGTGCAGGACTTCAAAAGTAATCTTACCGAGAGTCAACGTTTCTCCTTCAGCAATAAAACGCGTGGAGTTTAGAGCTGGAACGAGCGGTGCCCCAAAGGCCTGTTGAATTTCAGGTTGTGTGATGATGGAGTCGTCGGCTTTGTGATACAAAACCTCACAAGAGGTCAATTCCCGTATCTCGGCGGCGTCCGTGATGTGGTCAAAATGACCATGTGTGAGTATCATGGTTTCAAGCCGGTATTCAGGTGATTTCATCCGTGCTTTTATTTCGGCGACAATTCCCTCTGGGGCATCGATCAAAATGGAATGCATCCCTTGATCAATCATGTACCCATTGGTCCATGCGACGCCCCCCGTAAACATTTCATGATTCATAATGGATTCCTTCATACAAAAACAATCTCTTCCGCATCCATTATAGCGCAAAGGCTTGTTATTGAAACTGAAGTTTAGAAAAATCCGTGAAAACCTTGAGATTTTGTGGTTGAGTTTGCCGTTTACCACTCCATGAAAGAATTATGAAAATTGGTCGTATATTGCTTTGGCTTTCCATTTCCCTGCTCGGGGCAACGTCAGTGGCCTTCATCTGCATGGCCCAAAATCAACCTATCAATGCCCTTTGGTTTGTGACAGCAGCACTCTGCACTTTCGCAATCAGTTACAGGTTTTACAGTAAGTGGCTGGTCACAAAGGTGTTGGTGCTCGACGAAAAAAGGGCGACTCCGGCCGTTCTTCTTGAGGATGGACGTGATTACGTCAAAACAAATAAGTGGATTGTTTTTGGACATCATTTCGCGGCCATTGCCGGCCCTGGTCCTTTAGTCGGCCCCGTTCTTGCCGCGCAGTTTGGGTATCTCCCGGGGACATTATGGATTTTGATCGGGGCGACCTTGGGTGGCGCGGTTCACGATTCGGTTATGATGTTTTGTTCGTTACGCCGGAAAGGGAAGTCACTCGGCCAAATGGTGCGTGAGGAAGTCGGCCCCTTTGCTGGTACCATTGCAATGGTGAGTATTTTGGCCATTATGGTCATTCTTATCGCCGTGCTGGGAGTGGTGGTTGTTAATGCTCTGGCTGAGAGTTCGTGGGGTTTATACACGATTGTCATGACCATGCCTATTGCACTGTTTATGGGGTGTTATTTGCGATTTTTCCGACCACACGGCGTTTTGGAAATTTCATTGATCGGCGTGGTTCTTCTTTTGGCGGCAGTGTGGTCAGGACAATTTATTCATAGTTCCCCCGTGTGGTCGAAGGCTTTCACATGGTCATCCCCGACTTTAGCCTGGGCCATCATAATCTACGGACTTGCGGCATCCATACTTCCCGTGTGGTTGTTGCTCACGCCCCGTGATTACCTAAGCTCGTTCATGAAAATCGGAACTGTGATTATTCTGATGGGAGCGATCATTTGGGTGGCCCCGCTCATAAAAATGCCTGCGCTCACACCCTTTATTCATGGGGGCGGACTCGTACTCGCTGGGAAGGTTTTCCCCTTTGTTTTTATTACAATCGCGTGCGGTGCGATATCGGGTTTTCATGCTCTGATAGCTACGGGGACGACTCCCAAATTGGTGACAAATGAAGAAACGGTAAGATCAATTGGTTATGGCGCCATGGTGACAGAAATGGTCGTAGCGATTATGGCCTTAATTGCCGCATGTACCATGGAACCCGGTCAATATTTTGCCATGAACACCGCGGGCCCAAAAGAACAGGTCATAGAAAAGGTTAATAAAGCTGGGTTTCATGTAACCGCCGTAGAAATGCAACAGCTTGCCGACGATGTGAAGGAGGAAACCATGATCGGGCGTGTGGGCGGAGCTCCGACCTTTGCTGTGGGCATGGCGCAAATGTTTGCGCAGTCGATCGGTGGGAAATCCATGATGTCGTTGTGGTACCACTTTGCCATTATGTTTGAGGCACTCTTTATTTTAACGACAATTGATGCCGGCACGCGGGTTGGGAGATTTCTGTTACAGGACCTGCTTGGTCACGTCCATCATTCGCTCGGAAACACTTCGCGATGGTTCCCAAATGCTCTTGCGAGTATTCTTTTTGTGGCAGCTTGGGGCTGGTTTCTGTATGGAGGCGTGACGGACCCCAACGGAGGGATTAAAGCGCTGTGGCCGATCTTCGGCATTGCGAATCAACTTTTGGCAGTCATTGCTCTTTCCCTCGGCACCACCGTGTTGTTAAAAATGGGCCGGGCCAAATATTGCTGGGTGACCTTGGCGCCACTGATACTAGTCCTCGCAGTGACCATGACCGCCGGCGTCCAAAAGATTTTCTTTAAGGAAGCGGCAGGATTTCTTCCCGCCATCGAAACGCTAACAGCCAAAGCATTGACAGTTGATAAAGAAGCGTTGCGAGTCGTCAAAGCTCAAATTTTCAATAATAAGGTGAACATCGCGGTGACAACTTCATTCATGATCCTTGTCGTCCTCGTCGTCATCTCCAACGCCCGTGTCTGGTGGCGCATTCTCGTAAGGAAAGAATCGATTCCCCTGAGAGAAGAACCGGCTGTTTATTCGTAAATTCTATATTATTTATAGGCGGCAGCCAAACCTCAGGCAAAGTTGACTCACTCTCAAGTTAAAGCCTTCTGGCAAAGTTTTGACCGCGCGTGTAGTGTGCCCTTGTATGAACCCCGTCAAGGTGATGACCAGAATTTTTTGCTTATATACAGCCTTTCTTCTCTCAGGGTTTGCCGCTGAATTTACCGCCCTACGAATTCCAGATGGAAAAGTGATTGTAGATGGCAACGATGAAGAGTGGATCGGCGGAAATTTTGATCAATATACAATAGCGGCCTTATCCGCGGATCGTCTGACTTATATTTATAAGGATCGAGGCGAATTTTCCGGTGCTGCTGATTTATCCGCTTCTGTGTCTTTGGCAAATGACTCCAAGAATTTTTACATTTTTGCCATTGTGAAGGACGACATACTTGTGAATTCAACTTCAGATGAAAACCCCTATGAAGGTGATGATTTTGAGGTTTTCATTGATGGACATTCCCCTGACAAATTGTTCGGGTCGGCGGCAATGGCAAATACGGTTGAGAATTATCGCCAGTTCGTGTTTGTCCCGGCGCAAACAAATATGAAGTGGAAAACGGGGTTTCTGTGGAAAGCTGACTCTTTTCCAGGGGTGGAATCATTTAGTAAACCGATAAAAGGCGGATACGTTATAGAAATCAAAATTCCGAAAGCCCTCTTTCCAAATTTACGTGACAACCCAAAGCAAGACCGCGTCGGCATAGACATCATGATTAACGATTCCGATGCGCCCGGGTACGACGGCCCTCACAATGGAATAAAACAATCATTGGTCATGGGGAAATTAGCGGCCCATTTTCAAAACCCAGCGAATCTAACACCACTCTTGTTAGCCAAAGAGTACCTGCCCAAAACGATGAAAGTTAAAGGCACAGTGCATCCCGAGCCTGATTTCATGTTCATCGCTTCCCGCGACTCATCAACCCCCATTCCTGCGGATCTAAAAAAATCCTTCAAAGCAGGTCTCTTATCGAAGCCTGAAACCGTATACATGCTGATGGCCCTTGGGTTGAGGGGTGAATTTGGCAAGTCCGATATCGTGAAGTACGCAAATCTCACTCAACCGCCAGAAGTGCGTTTAACCGCTGTAACAATCGCGGCAGAGCAGAAAGATAAAAGTTTAACCCCCGTATTTAGGGAGCTTCTGATGGATCCAAATCTGCGCGTCCGGATTCGCGCCCTAATAGCTCTTTCTGAGTTGCGCGATAAAGGGGCGATCTCACTTATTGAAGAAATCTCAAAGAATGATCCCGAGTCCTATGTTAAAAGCGAAGCGGTCATTGCTTTGAAAAAATTGCAGGGAAAATAATCGAAATAGAAGCGTACGCCTCCTCCCCTCTCTCACCACCCGGCGTGCCAGCTCGGCACCGAGCGCGCATCCGGTTCGATCAAGTATTACAGGTCAGTTCACAACCTGCGGGTTGACTTGGGCGATGGCATCAGCTAGACCCAAAAGCTCATATGCACGACTTCTGCCTCAAGGTCACCCACACCACCTGGTTTCAAAACCTCATCATCGGCGTTATTATCTTTGCCGGCATTCTTGTCGGGCTGGAGACAAGCACTGATATCATGACCGCTTATGGCACAACCATCCACATTTTGGACCAGATAGTTCTGTGGTTTTTTGTGCTGGAAGCGATCATCAAAATGATCTCCCACTGGCCAAAACCGTGGAACTATTTCAGGGAAGGCTGGAATGTATTTGATTTCCTAATCGTGGCCGTTTGCTTCCTGCCATTCGGAGGGCCTTATGTGGCAGTGCTTCGTCTGGCGCGTCTCCTTCGGGTTCTCCGCCTGGTAACGGTGCTGCCTCGCATGCAAATACTCGTCGGGACCTTGCTTAAAAGTATCCCTTCCATGGGTTATGTAGGGCTGATGCTGGCACTGCATTTTTACATTTTTGCCGTTCTGGGAGTCTTTCTATTCGGAGTAAACGACCCGCTGAATTTCGGCAGTCTGCCCGTCACCCTCCTCTCCCTCTTCGAAACTGTCACTCTTGAGGGATGGATTGAGACAATGGACATTCAACGCCTCGGCAGCGCCGCCTTTCCCGACCTTTACGCCGGGACGAATGCCATATCAACGCCGCACCCATTAATAGCACCGGCTTACTTCATCAGTTTTATTCTTCTCGGCACAATGATCATGTTGAACCTATTCATCGGTGTCATCATGAACTCGATGCAGGAAATGCATGAGGAAATGCAGCTATCCGCCGTCGTCGAGCGTCTTACCGAAGAAAATCAGACAGCTGAGAACCGTATCGACCATTTGATCAAGCAACTGGGCGAAATTGAAAAAAACCTGCGCGAACTCAAAATACAGACAAAAAAGTAGACCTGCCACTCCGACAATTTGCGACGTAGATAGGGATGCTGTCGTATTTCCAGCGCACAAACAAAAAAGGCGCAGAATAAATCTGCGCCTTTTTGTGAAATGAATTTCCTCAGCTTAGGGCTTCGCCGCGAAACGGTTTGTAAACCGAGTCAAACCGCGGCGAAAAAATCCTTCTCCATCCTGACGCAGTTTTGCGCCCGCGGGTGCGCTTGAGCGGGTCCGGTTTGAACGCATTCCTTTGTCCTGTGAAAGATCATTTGACGATCGATCGCCCTGAGATCTTTGAGGACGTGCGTTGCGATTTTGAGAAGGGCGACGGTTAGTGCGACCGGCACGATCAAAAGTCGCACCTGTATCAACGGCGCTCGCAGCACTTTCATTATGGAAATTGTGGGCAGTCACTATATTGAGCTTCCGACCGGTTGTCCGTTCGATCAGGCGAAGTTGTGAAATTTCGTCAGGGGAGCACAATGTAATGGATTGGCCAGATTCTCCAGCGCGAGCTGTACGACCGATACGATGAACGTAGGTTTCGGCTTCCTCAGGTAAATCGTAATTCATGATAAGTGCAACGCCCGGAACATCAATGCCACGTGAAGCGATATCGGTTGCCACAAGAACCTGGATTTTACCCTTACGAAACATGTCGAGCGCACGTTGGCGTGAGGCTTGGGATTTATTGCCATGCAACGCATCGGAGGGAATACCGGCAAGCGACAACGCTTTGGCAAGTTTATCGGCGCCATGTTTGGTGCGACTAAAAACAAGTGAAATTTCCTGCTTCGGACGGGCCTTGATAATGTCGAGCATCAACTGACGTTTGTTTTCCTTGGAAACAAAATAAACTTCCTGATGAATTTTTTCAGGTGTTGTTGCTGTGGGTGTAATTGAAATGCGCACCGGTTTTGTGAGCAATTCTTCTGCAAGGTGCCGGATCGTATCAGGCATCGTGGCTGAAAATAACAGCGTCTGGCGGTCAGCAGGAACAGCAGCGGCTATTCTGCGGACGTCGGGAATAAATCCCATGTCGAGCATCCGGTCTGCTTCGTCGAGAACCAAGATTTCAACTTTATCCAACCGAACAAAGCCCTGATTTTTCAAGTCCAGAAGACGGCCCGGGGTTGCGACAAGAATGTCGATACCTTCGCGTAACGCTTTGACTTGGTGATATTGGCTGACGCCACCGAACACGACCAAATGTTTGAGGGTCATATGCTTAGAGTAGTTGCGAAGACTATCGTCAATTTGCACGGCTAGTTCACGAGTGGGGGCCACGATTAATGCGCGTGGACCCTTGGTTCCTTGTGCTTTGCCGTTATGTGTCGCAGCATCGAGCATTTGAAGAATGGGCAGCGTAAAAGCAGCTGTTTTCCCGGTTCCTGTTTGCGCGCAACCGATAAGGTCACGGCCTTCGAGAAGCGGTGGGATGGCTTGGAACTGAATAGGTGTTGGGACTTCGTACCCTTTATCCTTAAGGGCGCGTTGGATCGGTTCGATCAATGGAAGTTCTGAGAACTTTGTTGTAATAGTATTCATGACAATAATTGGTGCGTCACGGCAGGCGTTAGCCCGGCAGCACACCACTTTCGTGTTAACGATGGGTTTTTATGACCTGCGCCGGAAATCGTTCGACCCGGCAAGGAGTCTTTTAATAGTCGAGAGCCGCCATAATAATCCGAAACTTTTGCTCCTTGGAGCCCGGGGGTTGAAGCCCGTCAATTGCGGGTAAATACGCCGCGATTCATGGAAAGTTTTCGAGAAATTGGCTCCATTGAAGTAAAGTGTGACTCCCCTGAAGCAGTGGTTAGTTCCCTATAGACTGGCGACAACTTAGATGGCTTGTCCCCTTTTGGCAAGATGAAAAGCTTAAATGATTAAACTCTCTTCAGCTAACGACGCTCGAAACACAGCTCAGGTGGAGGCGCTAACCCTTCTCGACCGCCACGGAATTTCCACAATCATTTCCTACCACTTAAATCCAACAGCATTCAGAAAGGCCCGAGTGACGGCCATGTTGGCGACGTGGTTGGGGTGAACACGGTCCCAAGCGAACATGGCGGAGTAGTAATGTTTTAAGAGTGAATCAATGGCAAGTTGGGTGTCCACCAAAATGAGGCTTTCTTGAGATGCGAGGTCCTTTATGGCGCTTCCGTAAGTATCAAGCATTTTCCTCATTGCATCATTCTGATTCGGCTCAATGAAGTAAGGAGTCATCAAAATGATTCCCTTAACTTTGGGTTTAGTTCGTTTAACAAGACGGGTTATCGTTTCGCGATACTCAGGTAAGAGCACGTGAGTCTCTGATTGGCGGGCGTTGTCGTGCTGACGCCAGACGTCGTTGATACCTATCATGATACTCACCCAATCAGGCTTCAACTCTTCAACGTCAGCTTTCCAGCGCGCTTCCAGATCTTTAACGGTATTTCCGCTCGTCCCCATATTAACAATCCGTAAATTCATTTCTGGATATACGGTAGTGATGAGGGCATCAAGATTCGCTACGTAGCCTTTTCCAAGTGCCTCATTGAAACCTTCTCCGACGGGTCGGCTTCGACCTGAATCGGTTGTTGAATCCCCTATACAAACCAGTTTCTGTCCCTTTTGAAAAATCATGGAAGCTACCTACATGATTCATTGTTGAAATCAAGGCTGCTTACTCATCGCCCACATGCGTGGACAGGTTTTATCTGGGAACCCACTTAAACTCCTCTTGCCCTTGAGGGATGCGATGGGCAAAGTCAGCGACCCATGACCATTCCGAATTACATCACTATTTTCAGGATCTTGATGATTCCGTTTTTTGTGTTGTTTGTGGTCTACTACAAGTTGGATGAAACAAAGGGCGGAGGAAGAGAACTGTTTTTGTTTGCTGCGATTACCTGTTACATTGTAGCTGCATTGAGTGACGGCTTGGATGGATACATTGCTCGCAAGTACAACCAAGTGAGTCGTTTGGGGACTATCTTGGATCCCATCGCGGATAAAGGATTGGAGCTGGTGGGAATCATAGTGCTGAGTTACAAGGGCAATGATGAGTTGCCGCATTTTCCACCTTGGTTTGTGGTCTTATTTTTTGCGCGGGAAATTCTTATCCTTATCGGGTATATCTTGTTGCACCATTTTAATAAAGTGGTCCTTGTTAAACCGCATTGGACGGGAAAGGTGTCTACCGCGCTCTTAATGGCGCTGGTATGTTACATGTTGTTGAACTTAAAATGGATGTCGTTGAATATCTTAGTGATTAGCACCGCGTTTTTTATGACCGTGTCGCTATTGATGTACTTGGGATATGCTATTCGTGAATTGAATGCGGGTGGATCAGGTAAAGCTTCGTAGAAAGATAGTTATTAATTATGAGAAGAAAATTAGTCGCGATCGTCGGTCGCCCCAATGTAGGTAAATCGGCTCTGTTTAATCGAATAGCCCGACGCACAATCTCGATTGTCCATGATATGATCGGCACCACTCGTGACCGCGTACTGACCAACATCATTTATAAAGGGCGAATTTACACTCTTATCGACACCGGTGGAATTGGCATGGAAACCGGCGATCCTCTTGTCGAGGCGGTACGTTTAGAAGTGGAAACAGCGATCCGCGAAGCTGACTTGATCCTTTTCACTGTCGACGGGAAAGCAGGCGTGACTCCAGTTGACTTAGATATTGCCCAGCAACTGAGGAAGGCAAAAAAGCCAGTGTTCCTTGTAGTCAACAAGATCGATAACTCCAAACTCGACGATGGCCTTAACGAGTTTTCCGAGTTTGGGTTCCAAGATATTTTTCATGTTTCAGCAGCTCATGGTCTAGGAATCCCTGAGTTGAGCGACGAGATTATCAAGGCCGCCGGAGAGCCGGGCGATGAGGACGCCGCACTTCAGAGAACAAAGATCACTATCTGCGGTAAACCTAACGCCGGAAAATCATCATTGATTAACCGCATCCTCAAGGAAGATCGCACGATCGTATCGGAAATACCGGGCACTACCCGTGATTCGATCGACGTCAATTATTCAGTCGAACGAGCTGACGGCCCTAAACATTATGTTTTGATTGATACCGCTGGAATACGTCACCGTCGGAAGGTGGCCACTTCTGTTGAAGTTTTTAGTGTCATGCGTGCGGAGAAGAGCGTGAAGCGAGCGGATATCGTGATTCTTGTTATTGATGCTGCAGAGGGTGTGACCAAACAGGACAAACAGATTGCAGGGTTCGTCCAGGAAAACAGGAAGCCCATGATCATTGTTGTGAACAAATGGGATATGGTTCTGGAGAACGAAGTCCTGCTAAAAAAGAATAAGAAGTTTAAGGAAGAGTACGAAGAAGCCATTCGTCGCAGTTTATTTTTCTGTGGATATGCCCCTCTTGTATTTATGTCCGCGAAATCAGGTTACAATGCCCACCAATTTCCAAAAACATTGGAAAACGTGGAGCACCAACTGAAGGTCCAGGTTTCAACCGGAGTTTTAAATCGATTCTTTAAAGAAGCCTTTCAACGTGCACTGCCTCCCTCGATTGGAAGCCGTCGTCTGAAGATTTATTATGCCGCGCAAAAAATCGAAGTTGATTCACTGAGGCCTCCGACGTTCATCCTATTCGTCAATCATGCGGATCTAATGACGAATGCCTTTGACTCCTACCTTTCGAATCAAATTCGAAAAGAGTTCGGGTTTGCAGGATGCCCCATCATGTTCGAGTTGCGTGAACGCACACAAAAATCTGACATGGAAACACCTTAGTTGCGGGAAGTCTTTGTCTGATTAGAGAACAACATTTCCATCTTCGCGCTTTGGCATTTTGTAGTAACTGAAGAATTGTTCTCTATAGGGCTGTTGTCTTGGTTACTTTTTGTATTCATCCCTCGAATCGTTCAGGGGTGCGGTTCTAATAAAAGGATACTCGGACCAATTTCTAAGATCGTAATGCCACCATTCGTCAGGGACGCCGGAGAATCCGTTTTTAAACATGGTCACTCTCAACGCTTTAACATGTTTAAACGCCGTGGGTGTGGCATCCCTAAAATCGTTATCGGCTCGGGGGGTAAACTCGTCGAAGTCTGATGGCATTTCTAACCGAGTGCCCTCCATGTCTGCAAGTGTGACGTCAACACTCGTGCCTCTGGAATGTCTGGAACCCAATTTTGGATCGGCGATAAACTTTTGGTTTGGGAACGAATCAAA
Source organism: Verrucomicrobiota bacterium (assembly GCA_034440535.1). GTDB lineage: Bacteria > Verrucomicrobiota > Verrucomicrobiia > JAWXBN01 > JAWXCD01 > JAWXCD01. The sequence goes on from JAWXCD010000075.1 coordinate 36,654, forward strand.
CAATTTTTTGTGCGCGTCGGGCGGTCGATAAGCGTCGAGGATCACGAGTTTGAACCCCTGTTTCCTAAGCATTTTCACCACCGGTTTCAGGCGTGAAATAGTATCGGGATGCAAAAACGCGACAGGAGAGGCGTACAGTTGCTTCTTTGCGATATTGTCTGACTTAGCGTATTGCAAGTCGACGATGACCTCAGGTAAGTGGTCCTCCACGTTGACCAAAGCTGCGTTTCGTTTTGTCTGTTTATCCTCCGCTAATAACCCAGAAAACCAAAGGCCGAAAAACACCAAGATGACAACCTTTAACATGCCTGAAATCAAACACGTTTTAACCGGTATATCCAAGGAAAACTATTTCCGGTTAGCGCAGGGCGAACAAGCCGACTTTGCCTTTTTTCTCTGGCCCGTTAAATATGGATAGCACGTTTGTCCGTGGCGAAACAAGCCTCCCGGAACGCTTCGCTGAGTGTAGGGTGCGGGTGTGAGGTGAGCATGATGTCCTCTGCGCTGGCTTTGAATGAGATGGCAAGGCACGCTTCAGCTATAAGTTCGCCCGCCTTCGGTCCGATGATGTGTACTCCCAAGATGCGGTCTGTTGTGGCATCGGAGAGAACTTTGATTCGACCTTCCGCACTTCCCATGGCCAGTGCCCGCCCGTTGGCTCTGAAAGGAAAGACGCCCTTTTTGTAAGCAACCCCCGCAGCTTTTAGGTCATCTTCTGACTTTCCAACTGTTGCAATTTCAGGTGACGTATACACCACTCCCGCGATGGCGTCATAATTGACATGGGCATGGCCGGTGACAATTCCTTCCACACAGGCTATACCCTCTTCTTCGGCCTTATGAGCGAGCATGAGCCCCCCGATCACATCACCAATGGCATAAACATTTTCCGCTTTAGTCTGGTACCGTGCGTTAACAGGAATGCGTCCTTTTTCATCGACTTGTATCCCTGCTTTATGGAGTTCGAGCTTGTCTGTGTTGGGTAATCGTCCCGTTGAAATCAGAACACGATCAGCTTTGATCGGTTGGCCTCCTTCGTATTCAACCTCTGCGGAATTGCCAGTGCGCTTCACTGAGGTGACCTTTGCTTTCAGGATAAATTCGAATCCTTGTGCCTCGAACAATTTTTTGGCTTCAGTGGCTAATTCGGAATCCAAACCGAGAAGAATCCGGTCCATGTACTCAATCACAGTCACTTGTGAACCTAACCTATTCCAGACCGAGCCAAGCTCTAGACCAATGACCCCCGCCCCAATGACAACCAACCGAGAGGGAACCTTGGAATAGGCCAACGCCTCTGTGCTTGAGCCAATAACTTCCCCATCGAAGTTCACGCCGCGCAAGGTGGCAGGTTTACTGCCGGTGGCGATGAGGATGTTTTTAGCAGAAATAAGGACGGGCTCAGGACCATCGACAATAACTTCGGAAGGACTACTAAAGCGCGCATTCCCCGTGTAACGGGTAATTTTATTTTTTTTGATGAGCCCGTCAACTCCCTTAACAAGAGCTGAGACGATGTCGTCTTTACGCTTTAACATCTGGTTGAGGTCAGGCGCCAAACCCGTCACCTTAATCCCAAAATCTTTAAACTCATGTTTGGCCTTATGAAAAAGCTCCGTCGCCTCAAGCATGGCCTTGCTCGGAATACATCCCACTCTTAGGCAAGTCCCTCCAAGCGCGGTTTCACGTTCGATGAGTGCGGTGTTTAACCCAAGCTGGGCGCCCCGGATTGCTGCGACATATCCTCCTGGACCCGCACCGATGACAAGCAAATCATGCTGTGATTTTTTCATATTCGCCTAAATTAGTTGTTAGACTTCAATTAAAAGTCGGGCCGGCGTTTCAAGCACTTCTTTAATCCGACGCACAAAAGTGACGGCTTCCCGTCCATCCACAATCCGGTGATCATAAGTGAGTGCAATGTACATCATGGGACGAATCACTACCGCCCCATCAACGGCAATCGGTCGATCCTGAATTCCGTGCATCCCTAGCACGCCACTTTGCGGAGGGTTAACTATCGGTGTCGACAGGAGTGATCCATACACCCCGCCGTTGCTGATCGTGAATGTTCCACCTTTGAGTTCGTCCAAACCCAGTTTTCCGGTTTGGGCGCGTTGTCCGAAATCCGAAATAGCTTTTTCAATCTCAGCAAAACTTAATCGTTCCGCATTCCTCAGAACAGGCACCACCAACCCTTTGCCGCCACCTACAGCTATCCCGATGTCGTAATAATGATGATATACGATCTGGTCATCACGTACTTCTGCATTGATCGCCGGAAACTCCTTTAGACCTTCGATCACGGCTTTAACAAAGAACGACATAAACCCAAGTTTCACAGAATGTTTTTTCTGAAACAATTCTTGGTATTGTTTGCGTAGTGACATGACCGAGGACATATCGATCTCGTTGAATGTCGTCAGGAGCGCCCCAGTTTGCTGTGCTTTGACCAAACGTTCCGCAATCTTCTTGCGCAAAGGGCTCATCGGAATGACTTCCTCCTTACGGAATGCATTTTCGCTAACCTTCGGAACTACTGGGGATGATCCTTTCATAGCCGTTAAAACGTCCTCCTTCAGGATTCGCCCGCCCATGCCGGTGGGTTGAACGGTTTCGGGTTTAACCCCTTTTTCCGTCATCATTTTCTGCGCGCTGGGCATGACTTTACCCTCGTCGGTAAGTGGTTTTGATTGAGTCGCTGCGGGTTTTGCAGATGAGGGAGTGGACGTCCCCTTCGTCTGAACTTTCCCTGGCTCAAGGTGCCCTATCACTTCGTTTATCTTCGCTGTGCCACTGGCTTTGATAATTTTTCCCATCATTCCATCTTCTGGTGCAGGCAAATCGACAGTGGCTTTGTCGCTTTCTAACACGGCGATGGATTGGTCTTTGCTGACGGGATCACCTTCTTTGACGAGCCATTCAGAGATGGTGACTTCGGTGATGGATTCACCAACGTTTGGAATTTTCAGTTCGATGGGCATATGCGTTAAGGTGCTAATTTTTATTTTAAGACTTTGTTCCCCGATGAATTTGGGAACGTAAATGTATCTGTCATTAACTTGTCGTGTTCTTTCCTATGCGCCTTCTGGGATCCCGTCGCGGGGCTGGCTGATGCTGGGCGCGAGGTATAGGAAAGGGGGTAACCAAACAAATCATTTCCGTAGCGCATCTTAATAAAAGGGAGTGCTCCCATGTTTGCGGGTTCTTCCTGCACAAATCGAACGGCGGTTTTTCCAGGGAATCGGTCCAGTACATCTCGAAGTTCTGCTTCCGGGAAAGGAAATAGTTCTTCGATTCTGATGAGACCTACGTCACCAAGTTTGTGTTCTTTAATATAATGGCAAAGGTCGAAATAAATTTTCCCGCTGCACATCAGGATTTTTTTGGCTTTTTGCGGGAGCGTAGAAGGTTCGACCAGCACCCGTTGGAACCCGCCACTTGCAAGTTCCTCCATCATTGAAACAGCCTCAGGATGACGCAAAAGACTTTTTGGAGTCATGACGAAGAGGGGCTTTCGCCATGGGGAGATCACCTGTCGCCGGAGCATGTGAAAATATTGGGCGGGAGTGGTCGGTTGAGTCACTTGAATGTTGTCCTCTGCAGCTAAAACCATAAGCCGTTCGAGACGCGCGCTGGAATGTTCCGGACCCATTCCTTCAAAGCCGTGGGGCAATAGCAGGACAACCCCTGAAAGGCGACCCCATTTATCCTCAGCACTGGCGATGAACTGGTCGACGATCACTTGTGCCGCATTAATAAAATCCCCAAACTGAGCTTCCCAGAGCGTGAGCCCGTCCGGGTATTCAGTGCTGTAGCCGTATTCAAACCCGAGCACACCGTTTTCAGAAAGAGGACTATTGTATATTTCAACATTGCCCTGGTTCTCGGCAAGATGTTGCAAAGGGATATAAGGATCACCTGATTTCGTATCGTAAAAAATCGAGTGCCTTTGCGTAAAAGTCCCGCGTCCGGAATCCTGCCCGGTGAGTCGCACATGAATCCCCTTAATAGCCAGCGAAGCAAAAGCGAGGGCCTCCGCGTTCCCCCAATCAAGGGGAAGTTTATTCTCTGCCATTTCCAAGCGCGCCTCAATCAGTCGTTGTAATTTGGGGTGCAGATTAAATTGCGGTGGCAATGTCGTTTGACTGAGTAGAAGTTTCTTGAGGTCGTTGGTCGAAACCGCCGTTTTAACTTTGGGCGCTTTGGCAATGGGCCCGCCAAGGTAGTTTTTCCAGATACCGGTGTATCCTTCTTCCTTTTGCTTTTCTCTCTTGGCTCGTGCCTTTGATAAATCCAGCTCAAGAAGTTCCCTACGTCGTTCTGAAATCTCGTCGGCTTCACTTCTTGTCACACCGTTTAGATTTAAAAGATGATCCAAGTAACCTTCACGAACCGTTTTGCGTTTGGAAATGGCGTTGTACAACACAGGTTGGGTAAATGAAGGTTCGTCGCCTTCATTGTGACCTAACCGGCGATAACAGAACATGTCGACAACCACGTCGCGTTTAAATTCAAACCTGAATTCCATAGCGAGTTTGATGCACTGTGCCACGGCTTCTGGGTCTTCCCCGTTGACGTGGAAGATCGGAATCTGAAGCATTTTTGCGACGTCACTACTGTAAATCGCGGAGCACCCTTCGCTCGGGGAAGTCGTGAATCCAATCTGATTATTGACAATGATATGCAGCGTGCCACCCGTTTGATAACCTTTAAGCTGACTTAAGTTGAGCGTCTCCTGGACGACGCCTTCCCCAGCAAAAGCCGCGTCACCATGAATGAGGAGGCATAAGCCTTTTTCCCGACGTGTGTCACACATGCGATGTTGTTTGGCGCGTATCCGGCCCATGGCAACTGTGTTGACGTATTCAAGGTGGCTCGGGTTAAAGCAAAGGGATAAATGGATTTCCTTGCCCTTCGACGTTTTCCACCGACAGGAATGGCCTAGATGATATTTCACATCACCGCGACCTATATACTTATCCGGTTCGTTGTCCTCAAACTCCCGAAATATATCAGCAGGACTTTTTCCCAAAATGTTGGCCAGCACGTTCAACCGCCCTCGATGTGCCATGGCCATGACAATTTCTTCTACCCCTTGATCTCCCGCTTTTTCTATCGCAAGGTCAAGTAAAGGGATAAGGCTTTCGGCCCCTTCAAGAGAAAAACTTTTCGCCCCAACAAACTTTTTGCGAATAAATTGTTCAAAAGTCACCGCATCGGTCAATCGTGTGAGGATCCGGATTTGATCTTTTTTACTGATAATTAAACGGTTCTCACAGCTTTCCATCCTCTGTTGTAACCATTGGCGAACGGCTAAATCGTCAATGTGCATGAACTGAACACCAATGGAACGGCAATAAGTGTTTAAAAGTGATTGATGCAGGGCCCGAAGACTCAATAAGACACCTGGCTTAATAGAGTCGCAGGAAAAATGCATGTCCATGTGCTCGTCAGTGAGGCCATGGTAAGCTGGATCAAGTTCTGGAATGACAGGTCGGGGAAGACCCAAGGGATCTAACTTCGCCTGGTTGTGACCTCGCACTCGGTACGCCCGGATGAACTGGTCGACACGCCCTTGTAAAGCCATGCGCGACGCTTCCGATTGAGTGATTCCACCAGACGGGGCAGGCGGATTAAAAATGCTGAACGGCTTGACTGATGGGCTGGCCTGAAAGTCTTCCGCATTTTGCCTGAAAAACTCCTGCCACCGCTCGGGAATCGTTTCTGGTTCCCGACGGTACTGTTCAAACAAACTTTCGAGATAAGTAAGGTTGTCTATCCCCTGAAGATCTTCAAACTCTTCATTCGGCCTCTCATTAATCATACAAACCAATAGCAAACACTATTAAAGGTTAGTATGCACGGAATTTTCCGATATGGATGGAGAGAAACTGATTGGGATTTGTTTTTCTGGATTAAAGTGAAGGGGGCCGAAATCGCTTTCTTCACCTTGTTGAGCGCGCAACACAAGTTCGCCACCTTCTCTTTCACAATATTCCATAGCAAAAGTGAGGGCTTCGTCCCGGTCCTCATGCTGAAATAGTGCGAGTTCTGAATCAACTCTTTTAAACGTCCAAACCCCCACCGGAGCGGGTGTTAATTCATAATGATGTATTGGTTCTTGTTCTATCATAAACAAACTTTCCATTTTAAAGCTTTAACTTACCGAAGCTAATGCAATGCCAAGGTGAACTGATTTATTTTTACCTAAAGAACCTCTGGGGCGATAAATTTGGCACGCGATCAGAACTCAGAAATTCCTATTTAATTAACACTTATGTAAGGAGAAAAATGAAATTAGAAAATTTAAATGACTTGTTTTTGACTGAACTCAAAGACGTTTATAGTGCAGAAACACAAATCATCGCCGCTTTGCCCAAAATGATCGACGCCGCTTCACATGAAGAATTGAAGGCTGCTTTGGAACATCATCTTAAGGAAACGAAGGATCAACTTGAACAACTTAAAGAGGTCTTAAGTAGTCTTAAAAAACGTGCAGGTGGCGAAACATGCGAAGGAATGAAGGGCCTACTCAAAGAAGGTAAAGAAATGATTAAGCACGAGGGCGACCCAGATGCCATTGACGCCGGGATCATTGCTTCGTGCCAAAAAGTGGAACATTATGAAATTGCCAGTTACGGCTGTCTTGTCACCTACGCCAAAATGCTAGTGTAGGTCGTCATAAATTGAGTAACTTATATGGAACCAGTTAAAAAGTTTGACGGTCTACATTTGGGGTAGCTCGGCAACTCGAAGTTTGGGGTGGAATCCCTCTGGTATTCGTCGCGAGAATTCGCGGGCATCTTATTCATTCAAATTGAGACGCAACCCCTTTGGGGTTGAGCGGTTTTAAGGCATATACCCAGGGTAGCTTTGCAACCCTGGGCTATGTGACGGAATCCCGCGAGGGTTCGCGAACAACCCACACATTTATTATGAGTGGAATAATTGATCCGCAAGCGTGGCTTATAATGGTATGGGCAATACCATTACCGGAAAATACTCCCAAAGGGATTTCGTCGCAGAACCCAGACTCTGAAAAATAATCCCGAAGGGAGTTGCTTCAGAGCGTGCGTGTCGTTTGTCGAGAGCTTGCAGCTCGACAAACTCTGAAAAATAATCCCGAAGGGAGTTGCTTCAGAGCTCAAGCTCTAAAAGAAGAATCCCAAAGGGATTCCGTCGAACAGCCCAGGGTTGCTCGTCCTCGAGA
>JAWXCD010000076.1:0-12560 GCA_034440535.1 Verrucomicrobiota bacterium
AGCAGCCAATAACGCAATGATCGCAACCACGATCATGATTTCTACCAGGGTAAACCCTGCTTTATTTTGTGTTTTCATATGTTTTATTTTATTTTTTATTAGTTCAAATATAGGCAGTAATGCAGCTATACCAAATAAGATTATGGCATAGTTTTTTTCATGAGGTCAAGACAATATCTGTCAGAATAAAAGCAAAATTCTTCGCAACGTATTGGCGTAATTCCTATTCAATCTCAGATTATCTCAGATTATCTCTGATGCGCCTTCATCTGATTTCGCCTGCGCCTCCTTAGGGGCGGTCGCTGATACCTCTTGAGGTGGTCGTAATTTGGCAAGTTCCACTCTCTGATCGGGATATTGTAACAGGTAACCTTCTTGGGCGAGCCAACGAATATGACCCAGAAGTTCCTTTTCGTGTGCTCCCACTGGTACTGACGGAGTGAAATAAGCCGAGGCCGATTCCTTTAATTTGGCATTAATCTCGTAAGTCACACTCCCTGTTGGGGCGACCGGAGCAAGTTCAGCCAATAACTTTTTCAAGGGTACCCCAGGATTATCCCGAGCAAAATGCAGAATCTTTACAATCTCGGGAGATACAGACGACTCTTCCAAGGCAAAGAACTTAGGCTTCACGGCACTAATAAGAATGACATGCTTTTTGCTTTTAAAAATATGCAACGCGTGTGCGTGAAGGCTCGGACGCAAGGTGTTCACGAAATTAACCGGAAACTTGAATTCCTTGTCCCATCCGTCCCGAACTGCTTGGCGCAACGGGGCTTCGGGCATTTGTCGAATCACCGGTCCTGGAACAACAAAGGATGTCGCGGATTTTATCACTGTGTTCGCATGATGCTCGCGAAAATGAGCTTTAATTTCCTCACCTTCTTTTAAGAAAATCGGAGTTTCGCCCGAATCTTTGACCTTAAATTGGCTCGTCCACGAAGTTTCTTCCTGCCATTTTTGAATGAGCTCTGGATCTCTGACGGTTTCAATCATTCCTTTAAAACGCTCGAAACTCATCTTTTGCCTAAATTTTTCCTCGAATAAAGCAATAATTTTGCGTTGGTAACTGTGGTGATTAGGCGGAGCAATAAGTTCTCCTGTCCTTAACCGAGCCACAGACTGAAAGTTCCCCTTAGGAGCCTCGTTTTGAACACGGCTCATTTCGTAAAATTTATCAAAATGCTCCTTAAAAACATGTGCTTCCACCTCTTCAGAAGTCTGAAAAATCAATGCGTCGATCGAACACTGATAAAGCGAGTGGCCCGGCAGGGCCGCTAATTGAACCAGATGGCGATCTGGTTTATCGAGAAATATCCGAGCAATCTGAAACAGCGGGTAAGCTTTTCCTGAAGTTTTAACCTGCTGAATGATGCTCGCCAAACCTTGTTCAACGGGGAGAAACGTGACCTCTACCGAAGCGGCTTTGAAAACGGGTGCTTCCTGGGGCACGAATCGTTCTTCATTGCGTGGGTCTCTAGTTGGACCTCTCCGATCTCGGTCTCGATTTGCGGACGACCTTTCGCGTCCACCGTCTCGAGAATTCCCACCATTGCTCGGGCGCGGCCCTCTTTCACGGCGTTCGCCTCCGCCTCTCCGATCTGGGAAACCGCCGTCCCCACTAGGCCTCGACCGACGTGGAGTGGAAGAATCGTCCGATGGCAGAATACGAACCTCGCCACCTAGGGGTTCCTTTGCCCAATCCGGAGCTATATGTAAATCCAACGCAAAATCTTTCAAATCATCTGTCATATCATTACCAAGTGAGAATTGGTCTGTTTAACGTTTCGTTGGTCAAAAGCAACGTTTTACTTTTTTTATCCGTATCACCACGTATCCACAGCGCCCTTGGGAACTGGGATTCCCTGAGACTGACCAGCATTTTCAATACCCTGGACGTCCTCGGCAAACACGGACCCCGGTATGATTTGCGAATATTGTAGTTTGACCTCACCTCGTTCATCTAAAAATGGGCTTCGCCAGGTGCGATAGGCTTCAAGTAACTCGTGGTATTCCTGTCGTGTATTTAATAAAACAACCCGCTTATTGAAAAAATTTGAGGGTCCAAATTTCCGTGAATACCAAGGGCCTACCTTGCGAAACATCCGCACTCCTAACTCCTCACCATACACCTCTATCATCCGTTCAAAATGCCGACTCATCACGACGAGGCGCTCATCAAACGTCGGGTCGGGCAGCAATTCTCCAGTGCGAAGAAAATGGTCTGTATGCAAAAAGATCCAAGGATTATAAAACGCTCCCCGGCCTATGCTCACTCCAGCACACCCCGTATCGTTTATCATTCTCTGCGCGGCTTGTGGTGTAGTCACGTCGCCATTGCCAATCACCGGAATCTTCACGGCGTCAACCACCATTTGAATTCCTTTAAGCTTAACAAACCCGGAGAATCCTTGCTCCCGAGTTCTTCCATGAACAAACAGGGCTTTAACCCCACAATCCTCCAGTGCTTTCGATAAATCCGGTGCCGTCAGGTTGTTATCATCCCAACCCAATCGCATTTTGCAGGTCAACGGGATTTTAATGGCATCGACCATCATTTTCACCAACTTCTGCGTTGTGCCCACCTCTTTCATCATGGCAGACCCTCCGCCAACAGCGCAGACCTTCTTTACAGGGCATCCCATGTTAATATCAATGGCTTGCACCCCATTTTCCTCAAGGAATACCGCTGCGTCACGCATCTCTTCGGGAACTGATCCAAACAGCTGAACAGCCAAGGGACGATCTTCTGGTCGCGACTCAATCAGCTTTAAGGCTTTTCGATTCTTTTCAATAAGACTCCGCGCGTTGACTAAATCCGTTGTGGCAAGTCCTAACCCGCCCTGTTCGCGCAAGGTCAATCGCATGGGCAGATTGGTGTATCCTGCCAAAGGAGACAGGAACAGGTTTGTCTCAAGGTTCAATGATCCGAGTTTAAACATTTGAGATACTGTAGCGGAGGTTTAGATGTGGTTCACCTGATAAATAACTTTTTCTACTTACATTATTGACCAGCGTTTCCTGAATGTTACTTTCCGTGGTCTCTTGAAAAAGTCCATAAAAGTCTTGTTTGTCTGTACAGGAAACATTTGCCGTAGTCCAATGGCGGAGGGTCTCTTTCGCGACCTTTTGTCCCGTGAAGGCATAAATGACATCCAAGTAGCATCCTGCGGCATTGGGGCTATGAACCGTCAACCTCCAAGCACTAATTCTGTTCTCGCCTGTCGCCAATTCAAAGTTGACATATCCTCGCTGAGGAGTCAATCCATCACCCCTGAGCTTGTGACGCAGTCGGATTACATCTTTTGCATGACCTTCTCGCACATGCGATCCATTCGCCAGATGTACCCCTCTGCAGCTGAGAAAACTTTTCTTGTTCGGGAGTTTGATGATCGTTTGGAAGATTTTGAGCGCGAAATCATTGATCCCATCAGCATGCCTCTGGAAACATACTTAGCCTGTTGCCAAGAAATCCGCGATTCCCTTGCAAGCATTCATAATTTTATAAAAGAATCCCGCCCGAATGAAGACACGACTTCTTTAAAAGGGGACTCTAAGGCCTCTATTGTCATTGGGGCTGATCATGGTGGATTTGATCTGAAGGAATCTATTAAAAAAGCGCTTTCCGAAAAGGCGCAACTTTTTGAGGATATAGGTGCCTTTTCAAAAGAAGCCGTGGATTATCCGGACATCGCCCATTCTGTGGCCACAAAAGTGGCCAGTGGCCAACGCGAGTTTGGAATCCTAATCTGCACAACGGGTATTGGTGTATCCATTACAGCCAACAAGGTTCCGGGCATCCGTGCTGCATTAGTCCATGACGAAGAAACGGCACGCCTGTGTCGTCAACACAACAATGTCAACGTCCTCTGTCTTGCCGGCTCTACCACTTCGCCCGATAAAGCCTGCGCGATCATTAACGCTTGGCTGAACGCTAGTTTTGAAGGCGGCCGTCATGAACGCCGCGTTCTTAAAATCGAAACCCCCTCTGCACTCCCTATGAACGACACAAGTCTTGCACACATCGATAACGAGATCTTTAAAGCTGTTGAAAATGAAAAGCGGCGACAACAAGAAAATATCGAATTAATCGCCAGCGAAAACTTTACCAGTCCTGCGGTCATGGAAGCCCAAGGCTCGGTTCTCACGAACAAATATGCTGAAGGTTTTCCCGGTCGCCGTTGGTATGGTGGGTGCGAATATGTAGATGTGGTCGAACAATTGGCCATTGACCGCTTGAAACAACTTTTTGGTGCTGAACACGCCAATGTTCAACCTCACTCAGGGAGCAGCGCAAACATGGCTGTTTATTTCGCATTCCTCCAACCTGGCGACACTATCCTCACGATGGACTTAGCCCATGGCGGCCACCTAACTCACGGTTTTAAAACCAATTTTTCAGGTCGCTTCTATAAGGTGGTGCATTACGGAGTAAACAAGGAATCAGAGCGCATTGATTATGATCAACTTGAGAAACTGGCCAAAGAACACAAACCTAAAATGATTACGGCGGGTGCCTCTGCATACCCGCGCACGATCGATTTTGAGCGGATGGGGAAAATTGCCAAAGAAGTGGGGGCTCTGCTCATGGTTGATATGGCGCATATCGCTGGCCTTGTAGCCGCAGGAATCCATCCATCGCCTATTCCGCATTCTGATTTTGTCACGTCAACCACTCACAAAACGCTGCGTGGACCGCGCGGTGGGATTATCCTTTGTAAAGCCCAATACGCCAAAGAAATCGACGCTCAGGTGTTTCCTGGAATTCAAGGGGGCCCCTTGGAACATGTGATTGCCGCTAAAGCAGTCTGTTTTCTTGAAGCTTTGCAACCCTCCTTTAAATCCTATCAGGAACAAGTTGTTCTCAATGCCAGAGCGCTGGCAGAGCAAATGACCAGAAATGGGTTTCGTATCGTGTCTGGGGGTACTGACAATCATTTACTCTTGGTGGACGTCTCGGTCAAAGGTTTGACGGGTAAGGATTCTTCCACAATCCTCGATAAAGCAGGGATAACCGTAAACAAAAACGCCATTCCCTTTGATACCAAAAGCCCATTCGTTGCGAGCGGCATCCGACTTGGATCCCCTGCCTGCACGACGCGGGGATTTAAAGAGGCCGAGTTTCGGTTGGTGGCGGACTATATTACCGAAGCGCTCGCGGCAAACGATGATTCCTCGAAATTAAATGAGGTTTTGAAAAAAGTGCGTGCATTAACTGCAAAGTTCCCGCTACCGTATTAAGCCCATTTATTCTAACCCTATTAAGGACATATGATAGTAACGACAAAACAACTCTTTGACGTCGCCTACGGTAAATTTGCCGTTGGTGCTTATAACATTAACAATATTGAACAAACCATGGGTTTATTCCGTGGCTGCGTGGATTCCAAAGCCCCTTTCATTATTCAGCTCTCCAAAGGAGCTCGCGCTTACAGCGACAAACGGATGCTTGAAGCGGTGATCCGCACGGCGGACGCAATTTTCCCTGAAGCCATTTACGCTGTACACCTTGACCATGGCGACGAAGCGACTTGTTACGATTGTATTAACTCCGGCTTTTATAGTTCGGTCATGATCGACGCTTCACACGAAACATTTGAAAAGAATGTTGAAATAACTAAGCGCGTTGTGGAAGCGGCCCACGCCAAGGGTATCAGTGTTGAAGCAGAACTCGGGATGTTGGGTGGCGTTGAAGAGGACATCGTTGTCGAAGACGGTCACGCTTGTCTGACGAACCACGAAGAAGCTCAGGAGTTTTTTGCGCAAACAGGTTGCGACTCCCTAGCTGCTGCCATAGGCACTAGCCACGGAGCTTACAAATTCAAGGGCCGCCAGAGCCTCCACTTTGATATCATCGAAAACATCCAAAAGTTGTGCCCAGGCAAACCTATTGTCATGCACGGTTCTTCGAGCGTTCCTAAGGAAGAGGTCGCACGCATCAACGCAGCGGGTGGAACACTCGACCCTAGCGCTTGTGGCGTCGATGAAGAAGAGTATTTACCAGCCGCAAGACTTGGCGTGACCAAAGTCAATATCGACACTGATGGTCGTCTTGTCTGGACTCGTGTTCACCGCGAATTCTTCCGCGATAAACCTTCTGAATTTGATTTTCGTCCTCCAGGCAAAATATTCATGACTGAATACGCTAATTTCATCGCTCACAAAAATCAAAAGCTCGGGTCTGCGGGCACCGTTGATGAAATTCGCGCAAGTATCAAAAAGGTGTAATCGCCTTTCTCCTTTCTCCTTTCTCAACAAAAAGGTGGGTTTTTATAACCCACCTTTTTTATTGTACACCAACGAGCGTTAACCAACCTCGGATAGGTTTATTCTTCGTACTCACTCATCGCGCTGCTGGTACGCGGCTTTTTGCTCCATTTACTCTTAGGAGTATTCACTGGTATCTCGCTTTTAAACAAAAGTTGCTCGGGTCCAAAAATATCTTCTAAAGCCTTCCTCGCGTCAGAACCCAGGTTCACTTTAAACCGCTCATGGGTATCAAGTATGACAATGAGTCCGTCTGGCATGGATAACTCAATTTTTAGGCTTCCTGATCCAGGGGTTTTCAAACACCAGTCACGGAGCTTGGGGAGCACTGCTTCGAGGTTGTCATAAGATGCTTTTATAATAACTTCCTTCGTGAACCGATCCAAAACATGGTCGATCGGTATAACTTCGATGATACGCAATCTCGGCGGTTCCTCGTCGCGTACTTCCACGGTCCCGGTAATCACTAATACGGCATCAACCACACAATATTGACTAAACTTTTCGAAATTTTCTGTGAAAAGCATTAACTCCATGCTCCCAGCCATGTCTTCAATGGTAAAACTCAGGAATGGATGGTTTGAAGCCTTAGCAAATCGCTTTTCAGCTTGGTTGATAATTCCAACGATCCTCACCTTGTCGCCGTTTTTTTTCTCAACTAAATCGAGAATCGATTCATTCTCAAGGCCATTGATGATGTGAGTATACTCATCCAACGGATGCCCTGTGATATAAAAACCCAAGAGTTCTTTTTCAAATCTTAACACCTCACGAATAGGAAACTCTTCCACCATTCCTTTTGCATTATCCTGTGCCGAATATTTTTTGGCAGGTTGTGGTTCATCCATTAAACCAAAAAGAGAATCTTGTCCTGCGGCTTTATCACGCTGTACAGAAGTCGCCCGGGCGAGACAGGAGTCGATGGTGAGGAAGAGAGCTTTTCGTGATTCAGCTCCGCGAATAGAATCAAAGGCCCCCGCCTTGACGAGGCTTTCGGGGACCTTCTTGCTTATCCTCGTCATATCAACTCTTTCACAAAACTCTTGCAAGGTCGAATAAGACCCTTTTTCGGCGCGACCTTGAATGATAGCCTCAACGGCCCCTTCACCAACATTTTTTATGCCCGCCATTCCGTAGCGGATTTTCCCGTTTTCGACACTAAACTTAACCACGCTGGTGTTCACGTCAGGTGGTAAAATTTCTAATCCAAGCTTTTTGCACTCGTTTACATAAAAGGAAATTTTTTCAGTATTATTAATTTCATTGGAAAGCGTTGCCGCCATAAACTCCACCGTATAATTGGCCTTGAGCCAGGCGGTCTGATACGTCACTAACCCATAAGCAGCAGAGTGAGATTTATTAAATCCATATCCCGCAAATTTTTCGATCACATCAAATAGATCTGAAGCGACCTTATGGGCGATTTGATTAGTAGCGAAACAACCTTTAACAAACTTTTCGCGTTCCTCCGCCATTTTCTTTTCATCTTTTTTCCCCATCGCCCGGCGAAGCAGATCCGCGCCTCCCATAGTGTATCCGGCCAAAACTGAGGCGGCCTTCATGACTTGTTCTTGGTAAATCATAATCCCGCAAGTGTCCGAGCATACCTGCTCGAGCAAGGGATGTGCATATTGCACAGGTTCAACGCCTTTTTTGTATTTCACGTACTGCGGAATTAAATCCATGGGACCAGGCCGGTATAAGGCCAACATCGCAATAATATCGTCGACCGTTTTTACATCAAACTGCTGACACAGCTTTACAAAACCAGCGGATTCCATTTGAAACACTCCAGCTGTATGTCCTTTAGCCAACATGACAAACGTTTTCGGGTCGTCGAGTGGGACTTCCAAGATATTGATGCTGTTCCCAGTAGTTTCCTTTATGATTTCCAGCGCGTCATGGATCACGGTTAATGTCTTAAGTCCCAAAAAGTCCATCTTCAACATTCCCAAATCGCTCAGGGGTGCCATGGAATACTGAGTGACGACCGCTTCCCCGCTTGCGTCCTTAGCCAATGGAACATATTCATCCAAAGGTCGATCCCCAATTACCACTCCCGCTGCATGGACGCCAGCGTTTCGTGACAATCCTTCAAGCAACGTTGATAACTCCCAAACTTGTTTGGTTTCCGGATTCTCTTGGACGGCTTTTTTTAAATCAGGATTTTTATCGATGGCACCTCCGACAAACTTTCCATCCTTTTCGAACCCTTCTAAAGTAATCCCTAATTCGTTTGGAATCATCTTGGCAATCCTATCCCCATCCGAGTAGGGCAATCCCAACACCCGACTCACGTCCCTCACGACTGACTTCGCGCCCATTGTTCCAAAAGTAATGATGTTTGAGACGTTGCGAGTACCATACTTTTGGCGGACATACTCAATAACCCGGGCTCGGCCATTGTAGCAAAAGTCCACGTCGATATCAGGGGGACTGACACGTTCCGGGTTCAAAAACCGCTCAAAAAGAAGTTCAAACCGAATCGGGTCACAATCCGTAATTTCCATCACATACGCCACCATCGACCCCGCAGCAGATCCCCGCCCCGGACCAACTGGGATTCCATTTGATTTTGCCCAACTAATGAAGTCCCACACGATGAGAAAGTAGGAAAGATACTGCATTTTACCCATGATCTCGATTTCGTACTCGAGCCGCTTCATAAGCTCTTCGCGTGTGCTTTGTTCGCCCCTTGCGTTTTTTGGGAGTCGAAGTTCTGAGGGAAGTTGGACATCTAGTTTGGTATCAATACCGTATCTTTTCTTCAACCCTTCGTAACAAATCTCACGAATATATTGCTCCTCGGTCTGGTCCTTTGGTGGAAGGTAGACGGGGTATTTACTTTTTTTATCGAGTTTAAATTCACACTTGTCCGCTATTTCCAAGGTCGTTTTGAGGGCCTCGGGGTCATCTGGAAATAACAGGGCCATTTCCTCTGCAGACTTAAAATAAAGCTCTGGAGAATATTTCATCCGGGACTCGTCATTCACGAACTTACCTGTCCCAATGCATATCAAAGCGTCGTGCGCGTCGAAGTGGCTTTTTTCAAGAAAATGAACGTCATTTGTCGCCACCAACTTGATGTTAAATTCGACGGCCAATTCTCGGAGCCCCTTATTAATAATAAGATTCTGCTCCATGTGATGGTTATGCATCTCCAAATAGAAGTCCCCAGGCTCAAAGGTCTCCTTAAAGAACCCCACCAATTCTTTTGCACGCTTAGTTTGCCCATTCAGAATCGCTTGCGATATCTCGCTTTTCATACAACCACTGAGCGCGATAAGGCCCGCGGAATGTTTTTCCAAAATTTCGTGGTCAATGCGTGGTTTGTAATAAAACCCTTCCAACCATGCTGAACTGACGAGCTTGACTAGGTTCTTGTAACCCTCTTCGTTTTTTACCAACAACGTGAAATGAAACGCCGCCTCCCGTGCACTGCTGGCTTTTTTATCGGTTCGTTTCCCGGGAGCCACATACACTTCGCACCCAATGATGGGTTTGATATTCGCCTTTGAAGCGGCCTGATGAAACTCGATCGCCCCATACATGTTCCCATGGTCAGTCATGGCGACAGCAGGCATCCCATACTCCTTAGCCTTTTTCATGAGGTCCGCAATGCGAACGGCTCCGTCCAAAAGGCTATACTCGGTATGCAAATGAAGATGGGCAAAAGACATATGGGATCAGTTTAAATTAATGGAGCCTCAAAACTTCGCAATAAGGAATTGGGATTGAAATGCTCCCCATTTTCCCGGCCAGTTTTTGTGAAAATAAGCTAGTTTTTTAACGGCCCCTACTTCGAGAAACCGGTCAGAGCTCGGCTTGCTCTACCCACTAGCTTGAATTCCGAATCCCGCTAATTCTGTTAAAGCGGAGTGAGATCCATCAAGTCCTGAATGTAAGACCTAAAAAAAAGTCTATTTCAACCCTTCAACACCTGCCCAGGAGCCAGCCGGGGGGAAACGGGTTGAACTAATTTACATCGTTTTTCACCGAGGCTGTTAATTAGACGTTCGGAAGGAATGAAATTAAATCGTGTATTGCACCAGCTCGGGCAATAACGATAGAGCAAAATGCGGCGGAAGCCCGGGGTTTTTCGGGCGGTGGATCCGTGCGTGATGCCATCTGTAAACATCAATGCATCCCCGGCCTTGAGATGACATTCCACCATTCCCTCAGCTTCATCTGCAGGGGTATCATAATTAGTGACGGTATTTTCCCCAGACTTCTGACTTTTAAAATACGGATGAGGCGCAAAAGACTTGTGACTTCCGGGGACTACCGTTGTTGCTCCATCGCCGGGACCTATGTCCTCTAAAGCCACGATGATATTGACCTGGCCAACGAACCATTCCGAAGTTTGCGGGTGACGGAAGAGGCCATTCATCCAAGACATGTGCCCACCCGAATGCATGCCGATGTAACCGCCCTGTCCACGAACATTGATAAGACATTCGTTGAGTGAAAGAGACCCAAAGTTTCCAATATAACGCTTCACATCTGGAAACCAGGTAGGATTATCCAAGAGACCTTCGAAAACTTCCCCGCCCTCAATGATATTCTGATAATTCACCCCATCCTCATTCATATAGGTCTGAACCTCAATGTTACCGATCCATTGTCCTACTTTGCTCTTATCAACGGGATTCGCATCAATCCATGCGTTCATAGTCTGAAGCTGTTCTGGTTTGACCGCATTTTTGACGACACGGTATCCATTGAGATCAAAAAGATAGTCCTGCAGTTCCTGTTCTGGAGTAATTGTATTCATGAAAGGGTCGCCTTTGTTCGAGTGGTTCGATGTACTCTACCCTATTCGCCCGAGGAACGCCTTGCTTCTTTCACCAAAAATAAGCATCATTTCACCATGCCTAAAAAGCACTTCAAGTACACCGACTTTGTCGAGGCCGATCAATTGCGTTTTCGCATCGGTACGGGCGTCCTAGAGTACAAGTCCTTCGACATGCACGACCATGAGTTTGCCGAACTGGTCTTCATCCGCGGAGGATCTGCCATCCACGTCACTCGGCAGGAGGAACATTCACTCAGCACGGGGGATGTCTTTGTTATCAACCCGAACGTCCCGCATGGATTCCGGGAAATCAACCGCCTTTTGCTGACCAATATTATGTTCGATCCTTTGGTCTTTGTCCCTGAGAAAGGCTTAAGAAAACTGCCGGGCTTCCACACCCTTTTTGTATTAGAGCCAAACCAAAATGCCAAAGGTCGTTTTAAAAATCGACTTCGCCTGTCACCTGCCCAATTGACTAAAATCACCCCACTCCTTCAGGATCTGGAACGGGAATACCGAAAAAAACAGCAGGGATACGAGTCAGCCATCACTGGGCTTTTTTTTCTTCTGACCACATACCTAAGTCGCGCCTTCAAAAATATTTCACCGACCCACCCTTCCAGCTTACTCCGGCTCGCCAATGCTCTTTCCCACCTTGAGCAAAATTTCACCCAGCCAATCACACTCCCCGATCTCGCCACTAAATCCCACCTTTCAATCAACCAATTTTTGCGTCTCTTCAAGGAGCATTACCAAACATCGCCGATTGATTACCTAGTCCGGCTCCGGATCCAACACGCCTGCGATCTGATGCGGCAGACGGACCGGAGTATCACCCAGATTGCCTTTGACGTGGGTTTTTCCGACAGCAATTACTTTTATCGACAATTCCGAAAAAAGGTCGGCACCAGTGCCCTGCATTTCCGAAAGGGGCTCTGAAAGGAGCCATGCTGAGGTTTGAGAGGTAAATAGACTCGTATTTTCCACTCCGCTAAAATCCGAATCACGGCGACCACCTCTGCGATCAGATTTAAATTTAGCGTGATTCAATCGCTCAGTTGTGATAAATGCAGGTGCATGCTTGTCCTCGCTGGTTGTTTTCTCATCCTCGTGAGTCTTGTCCTCATGGTGGCGAGCTTCATCGTCCACTTAGTCAAGGGGGCCAAACATCATATCGCCTACCCCATCACCATGCTGCTCTTTTTCCCCATCCCGAATATCATCTTCGCCGTCAAACATTGGCAAGACGCCAAGCTCGGTTGCCTTCTCAAATTGGCCGCCTTTCTATGCCTCCCGCTCGGGTGTTTCCTCATTCTCAAAGACCCTGAGTATGGCCCTTTTATCATCTCCCTTTTCCAAGACGTGCTGGAAAGGAAGGGAATAAACTTTAGTACGCTAGTGTAGGTCGTCATAAATTGAGTAACTTATATGGAACCAGTTAAAAAGTTTGACGGTCTACATTTGGGGTAGCTCGGCAACTCTAAGATTGTGGTGGAAT
>JAWXCD010000077.1:0-25161 GCA_034440535.1 Verrucomicrobiota bacterium
GCCGTAGGCGGAATCTGATTCCCGGCCGAAGTGGGAGTTACTTTCGGAATAACCGCCGCCCAAGGTCACGCTCATCAATTCGGTGACTTGAGCTGTTACGAAACCGCCCACACGTTGATCTTCGTAAGAATAGTCGCGGTAGTAGGTGTCCACAACTATTAGCCTGTCCCTTAGTTTTTCCCTGAGCTCGGATCTCCTTTGTCCACCGTTGCCCTGAGCCTGTGACACCATACTCATACTCGACAGGGTGCGCGGCAGTACCGGAGCCAGATTTTGCTGAACCATCTCGGTAACTGAAATCAACTCGCGTTGAATTATCGGGGTACGTCACCGTGCGGGTTGTGGTTCCATCTGCATTATAAACCTCGCTCATGGTTGTGGCATTATTAAGCACGTCGTACGTTTTACGCACCCTCCCCAGAGTATCGAACTCCGTTTTGAGGTGGTCATTGTTACCCCATCGGTCCCTTTGCGCCTTGTTTCAACGACTCTTCCAAGCCCATCATAAATGGTGACGTCCTCAATCCCCGCTCTGGTTCTACTCGTGACCCTGTCAAAGTCATCATAATCAATTATAGTTTCAATCCCCTCCCGATCCATGCTGGAAGTCATGTGACAACAGTTATACACGCTTGTTTCGAAGGTCCCGTCCAAGTACTCGGTCCTCTGTGGTTTACCGTCAAAGATATCCAAATATTTCACTCGCGACACGAGTTGACCCGACACAAGGTCAGTTGAACTCGTTTCAATAACCTTCCGACCTGATCAATGACAGAATCAAAGGGGACGGACAAACTATTTTTGCTTTAATAGCCATTTTCAACATTTCTCGTATTGGAGCGATCATATCGACGCCATGGTCGGAATTCGGTCATTTAAATGGGAGGGATTTTGATTTGCAGGATTGAATCAAAGCTTCAAAGCAATATCAGGGCAGAGCAGAGCAATTGTTTCGTGCTCCTATCGCTTGAATAAAAGGTGTTTGTTGCAAGCGACATTAATTTCCTTTGGGATCGTTTAATTTAGGGACAAAGGAATTGCCGGTTCGCCAACTAGGTAGCGTACGAACGTTGGACACCGAGACTGTCCCTTATTTTATCACTCAAGCGTGACATGCCCAATCTCGCTTTTGTTTCTTTCCCTTAATCTGCGTGAATCTGTGCTAATCTGCGGTTCCTTATTCCGCTTTTGTTCCGACTCTGTTCACTTTTTTAGCGGCTGCCTTGGTTCGAAATTCGGTGATGAGGGAGTGGAGGATGTAGAGGGTGACGCCGATGCAGATGGCGGAATCGGCGACGTTGAAGTTGGGGTAATGGTAACTCCCGAAGTGTAACTCGATGAAGTCGACGACGTACCCGAAACGGAGGCGATCTAGGAGGTTGCCGACGATCCCGCCGGAGATGAGGCCGATGGTGTAGGCCATAAAACGACTTGTCCCGATCAAATCTTTTCTGAACCAGTAGATACCCCCGATGGCAATGAACGCCACGCTTGCGAGAAACCACTTTTGATTTTGCATGATACCAAAAGCCGCCCCAGAATTCTCGACATAACCCAGATAAAAAAAGCTAGGTATAACTGTCTTGAACACATACCCGGACTCCAAGAGACCTGTCATGTAAATTTTCGTGCCTTGGTCAAACAAGAAAATGAAAAGTGCCGTAAGCAATAAACGTTTTGCACAGCCTTTGCCCATTCGTTTATCGATAACTGTTTCAGCCATAATTTCAGTCATAACAAATCCACCTTATACTTTTTGAACATAACTACGAACGGCATCCACATCACGGGGGGTGAGATCAGGATATTCAGGATCCAGCCCCACCGACTCGTGCCAGCGCCAAGACCGTGCGCATTTTTGGCCACGGGGAGTCGCCACTTCTGCCTTTATTTCCGGGCCTTCAACGATATCCACCTGAGACACGATCAAAAATTCAGCAAGCGCTTCAGTCTTACCTTTAACGGCCGAAAGCGAAGCGGAATCCGCCAAGGTCAATACAACTCGGGCATCGACGCTCTTGCCGATAAGTTTAGCCTGACGCGCTTTCTCCAGTTCGATCGCCGATACATCCCGTATCTTCAGCCATTGTTGGATCAATTCTTCCACTTTCGTATCCTTTAAACTCGTCTCAACCTTCGGCATGAGCTGGCGGTGAACACTTTTTCCTGACTTATCCAAATAAGCCCACGTTTCTTCCGTGGTAAAAGGCATGACAGGAGCCATGATTCGCGTGAGCGCAGAAAGCACTTGGTACATCACTGTTTGAGTACCGCGGCGGCGCAAGGAGTTTACTTTATCGCAGTACATTCTGTCTTTAGTGATATCGACATACAACGAAGAAAGTTCCACCGCACAAAACGAATTGACCGCATGGTAAACCCGATGAAATTCGTAGCTCTCGTATGCCTGAAGACACTCTTCAACCACTGATTGCAGACGACTCAAGACCCACCGATCCACCAAAAGATCGTTTAAATCATTCTCCCCTTGAGACGCCACGAGGCCGTCTGATGTTATCCCCTTAACGAGATCCACCGAGTGGTTTTCCGGATCAAAATCAGTGATATTGGCAAGCAGAATACGGAAGGTGTTTCTGATCCTGCGGTATGTATCACTGACGTGGGTGAAAATTTCTTCAGACCAAGGAACATCAGTCTGATAGTTTTCGGAAGCCACCCATAACCGCAGGACATCAGCGCCGTATTTATTAATAAACGACATCAGGTCCGTGGGTTTTTGGTAAGTCCCCGACTTTGAAAGTTTTTTCCCATCAATATCGACAACGAACCCGTTGGTCACAACCGCCTTGTAAGGGGCTTTCCCGCAAGACGCCACACTGGTGAGCAGCGACGACTGAAACCAGCCGCGGTGTTGATCACTGCCTTCAAGGTAAAGATCCGCCGGAAAACGCACATGCGGATGCGTCTTAGCCAAGGCGCGGTGCGATGAGCCGGAATCGATCCACACATCGATCGTATCGATTTTACGCGAGACTTCATCAGGGTTTTCCAACCCCAAAAGGAGCGCCAGAGCTGGACCATCATTTTCAAACCAGACGTTAGTCCCCTGCTTCTCCACGATATCTGCGAGTTTCCGGATGACCCCAGCGTCAACGATCGATTCGCGGGTATTTCGATACAGAATCGGCAATGGCACGCCCCAAGTCCGCTGACGTGAAATACACCAGTCGCCCCGTGATTCCACAGCCCCCGAAATGCGGTTTTTGCCCCAGTCCGGTATCCATTTTACCGTGTCAATTTCTCGCAGCGCCTCTTTTTTTAATCCGTCCTGATCGATCCGGATAAACCATTGTTCAACCGCACGGAATACAATTGGGGTTTTTGAGCGCCAGCAAAAGGGATAAGTGTGTTGAAATTTTTCCTCGTGAAGGAGCAGCCCTTTCCGGGTCAAGATTTCATCGATGATATAACGATTTGAATCAAAAACGTATTTGTTGACCAGTTCAGGGACTCCTACTTCCTCGGTGAACTTCCCGTAATCATTGACAGGAGAAAGAATACCCAAATGTTTCGCGACATCGTAATCGTCCTTACCGTGACCGGGCGCAATATGGACTAACCCCGACCCCGTTTCAGTTGTCACAAATGAATCCCCAGCGAGAATCGGAGACGTTCTGTCCAGGAACGGATGAGAGTATTTAAAACGGGCAATCAGGTCTTTGCCAGTGAACTGACCCGATTTTTGATATCCCGCGTGGGAAACCAACCCCATTATTTTCTCTGAAAGTGCATCGGCCACAATGATATCCTCAGCACCATTACTCAACACCGCATAGACAAGTTCCGAACGAACCGCCACGGCAAGGTTAGCTGGCAAAGTCCAAGGTGTCGTGGTCCAGATCACCAGAAATGTTTTTTTGGTGAGCCCTTCGGCTATGGCCTCAAACTTAACATAAATCGCCGGGGTTTCGTGATCATGATACTCAACTTCCGCTTCGGCCAACGCCGTCTGAGCGCCCGTGCTCCACGAGACAGGCTTTTTGCTTTGGTACACGAGACCCTTATCCACGATGTCCGCAAAAAGGCGTAAAACCTCCGCTTCATAAACCGGATTTATAGTAAGATACGGATTCTCCCATTCACCGAAAACCCCCAACCTCTTGAACTGCTCGCGCTGAATTGCGATGTACTTGCGCGCGTAGGCATCACACAGCTGCCGGATCTCGGCCGAGGACATGCCACGAGCTTTTGAACCTAGTTCTTTAGTGACCTTAAATTCGATAGGCAACCCATGGCAATCCCAGCCCGGAACAAAAGGCACATGGTGCCCGGTCATATTCCGATATTTGAGGACCAGATCCTTCAACGTCATATTGAGAGCATGACCCATATGCGCGTCACCGTTGGCAAAGGGCGGACCATCATGCAAAATAAATTCCGTCCCGCCTTTTCTATCCGCTAAAATTTGATCGTAAATTTTGGACTCGTTCCACTTATCGAGAAAAGTGGGTTCGCGTTTCGGGAGATCCGCCTTCATCGGGAAGTCGGTCTTAGGGAGGTTCAGGGTATCCTTATAATTAGCAGTCATAGGGACCGAAAAAGCTAGTCCCGACACGCCCAGAAGCAAGGAGTAAGTGTTCCTGCGATATTCGGAATGCCCAAACGGGGTTGCGGCATGGTTTTGCGTGGCCTTTGCCGCCCCGAAATGGCTGGCATCCCGGAAGGATGCCAGCAACATCATGCCTCCGGCATGACAAACACGGAATCTCCGTGTTGGCGTTTCGTCGGTGTGACCGCGTCTCATAAATGTGTCGGGAGTGAAGATCATGGCGACATCTAAAGTCGCTATCATACAAGCCGGAGGCTTCCCAGCTTGTAGCCGGTGGTTGAGAGAGGTACGAGCGACACCACCGGACCACAGCCCACACGACGAACGCATCCCGGAGGGATGCCAGCAACATCATGCCTCCGGCATGACAAACACGGAATCTCCGTGTTGGCGTTTCATGGATGTGACCGCGTATCATAGGCGAGTGGCTGAACACTCGCGCGGATATTCGGAATGCCCCAACGTGAGAATCGTCCCTTTTTGTGATCTGTACCCAGAGCAACTCGCTACTCGCAACCCTGAGACTGCACCGCACGCACCTCAGTTATAACTGAGCATTCGGAAGCTTTTTGCCCGTAATCCGCTGAAAAACGTCGAGGTACTTACGGGCCGTTTGCATGACCACATCTTCGGTCAGGGCGGGTGCCGGTGGCGTTTTGTCCCAGTTCACTGATTCTAGGTAATTTCGCACGAACTGTTTGTCCATACCCTGCTGGGGTTGGCCGGATTTATAATCAGCTTTTAACCAGAACCGCGAGGAGTCCGGAGTCAGACATTCATCCATGAGAATCGTTTCTCCTGCGAGCAAGCCGTATTCAAACTTTGTGTCAGCAAGGATGAGCCCAAGTTGTTGAGCATGTGTTTGAGCGGCATTAAATATAGCGAAACTTGCAGCCTCCAATTTTTCCGCCACTTCAACACCCACACTTTGGATCATTTGATCAAAAGTAATATTTTCATCATGACCATGATCATTTTTTGCTGCGGGCGTAAAAATCGGTTCCTCTAACTTGCACGATTCCTCCAAACCTTCAGGAAGGTCTATCCCGCAAACTCGACCACTTTCCTTATATTCTTTCCAAGCCGATCCCGTCAAATAACCACGCACCACGCATTCGACCGGAACCGGTTTCAGTTTTGTCACCAGCATGGATCGACCCGCCAGAATGTCCGCGTAAGGTTGCAGGTTTTCGGGGTACTGAGAAACGTCATCAGTTTTCATATGATTGATGACGACATTGTTGGTTTTCCTAAACCAGAAAGCGGACATCGTGTTGAGCACTTCGCCTTTATAAGGAATGCCGTTGGGCAGAATGCAGTCGAAGGCGGAAATACGATCCGTCGCCACGAACAACAACTGGTTCCCCAAATCAAACACCTCGCGCACCTTGCCACTGCGCAATTTGGGAATTCCAGGCAAATCAATCTGAGTCAGCGGTTCAGGCAACATGCCATTGGTTTAAAAGATCGAAGAGTTAAAGGAAAGGATATTTGCATCTTACAAAGTTTGGAGCATACGAGCTCCCTGTTTTCTGCGCATCTGTGCCGTCCGACGTGTGCCTCGGACGCGCAGAATCTTGTCTGTTTAGAAAATTAAAATATCATTTAAAATTTCCCCTTTATCCTTCCCCCACAGATATTCTTTTGCTACCACTACAGCCCATGAGTTTAATAGACGGGGAGGTTTCCTCGATTGAAACAGCCTCCCTTGAACCGTTGATACCACGGGGAAGGGTTCAAGCGCGGGCAAAATTTTTCTTCCAAGGAGGTCGAAAATTCTTTGTTAAAGGGGTGACTTATGGACCCTTCAAACCATTTGAACCCAATGTTCATTTACATTCCCCAGAGATCACCCGGCACGATTTACAATTAATCGCTGAGCTTGGTGCCAACGTTGTCAGGCTTTATCATGTGCCCCCACGTTGGTTCCTCGATCTGTGTCATGAATATAAACTGCAAGCATTGATCACTATCCCCTGGGAACAGCACGTCAGTTTTCTGGACACTCGCTCCAGTCGATTGGCCATTCAGAGTCGAATCCGCGAGGGTGTAAGGGCCAATGTAGGGCATCCGGCGGTTTTTGGGTACATGGTGGGGAACGAAATTCCATCCAACACCATTCGCTGGTACGGCCTGCCGAGAGTTAAATGGTTCATCGAAACTCTGCTGGAAATTGCAAAAGAAACCGACCCAAAAGCTTTGGTCACTTATGCAAACTATCCCTCCACGGAATACCTGATTCCGAACAACTGCGATTTTTTCTGTTACAATGTTTATCTCGAGAAACAGGAATCCTTTCAAAAGTACCTGTCACGATTACACAACATAGCCGAGGAAAAACCCCTTCTCCTTGGGGAGTTCGGCATGGACTCGCGTCGAAATGGTGAGGAAAAACAAGCTGATGTCATTAACTGGCACATCAGAACGGTGGGTCAAATGGGGTTAGCCGGAACGATTGTCTTTGCGTGGACAGATGATTGGTTCACGGGGAACTTTCAGATCACTGACTGGGAATTTGGACTTGTGACCGCGGATAGAAAACCAAAGGCCGCGTATTACACTGTTCAAGATTGCTTCGTTAAAGGCTCCGATGGAAAGTCGGGACAACGAGCGCCCCTTGCTCATTATCCAAAAGTTTCGGTCGTGGTCTGTTCGTATAACGGGGGCCGCACCTTGCAGGCGTGTTTGCAAAGCTTGAGGGAACTCGATTACCCGAACTATGAGGTCATCCTGGTCGACGACGGGTCCACAGATAACACGCGGCAAATCGTAAAAGACTTTCCAGAGATCATAGACATTGTCCAACCCAACATGGGCCTTAGTTATGCCCGAAACACAGGCTACAAAGCCTCGACCGGCGATGTCGTCGCGTACACGGACTCGGATTGTATGGTCGACCGCGATTGGGTGTATTACTTAATCGCCTCGTTACAAAGTGGGGATTTCGCGGGTGTGGGTGGCCCTAATATTTCCCCTCCCGCAGAGGACTGGATTCAAGCTTGCGTCGGAGCGGCTCCGGGTTCTCCAAGTCACGTTCTCCTGACCGATACCATTGCGGAACATATTCCCGGTTGCAATATGGCATTCCATCGCTGGGCACTCGATTTAGTGGGGGGCTGGGATGTCGAATATCGCAAGGCCGGGGATGACGTGGATTTTTGCTGGCGCCTGCAACAGGCGGGGCACTTGATCGGGTTCAGCCCTTCGGCCATCGTGTGGCATCATCGCCGGTTTACGGTCAAAGCTTTCTTCAAACAACAAATGGGGTATGGCGAAGCGGAATCACTTCTGCGTTTTAAACATCTCATCTTCTTTAGTCCGACCGGAGGCGCCAAATGGAAAGGCAGCGTGTACGGCCTTCCGCGTTATGAAAAATTCATGCAAAGCCCTATTATATATCATGGAGTTTTCGGGCTCGGCCTTTTC
This sequence comes from Verrucomicrobiota bacterium, assembly GCA_034440535.1. GTDB lineage: Bacteria > Verrucomicrobiota > Verrucomicrobiia > JAWXBN01 > JAWXCD01 > JAWXCD01. Next base: position 7,997 of record JAWXCD010000077.1, read on the forward strand.
CAATCCATTTATCCCGCTCAAGATTCAGCATGGGCGGGACTGATCAGCAGCTTGGAATGGTTCGGCCTCACATGTGCGCTGGCCTTTCTGTGCTTGGCTTTTCCGGGATTAAAAATAATTCCCATTGTGATGCTTGGAGCCATGTTCTTGGTCGCTTTTTCTTATATGCACGGGGCACGACTTGAGCCTAAACACGATTTGCTCGCCAGCCGCGCCTTGGTGTTTTTTCTCGCGTTCACTCAGCCGATCCTGCGCGGATACGCTCGATATTTCACATGGGTTTCACTTAAAAGAACGCCCAACCCCATCATCATCAAACACCAAGTCGCGGTCAAACGTCCAAAGTTCGAGCGCGATAACATTTTGTCCTATTGGAGTGAAGATGGAGTGGAACGTGATCGGATCCTGCATGAGGTCGTCGCGATTCTGGAATCTGAAAATTGGTCTTACTCCCTTGATACCGGCTGGACCGATTGGGACATTCAAATTTACGGAAATATTTATTGGAATTTAAAACTCCGATCCATGACAGAAAACCACGGGGGCAACAAACGCCTTAACCGGATTCAATTGGTCCCGCGTTTTACCACACTCACCTCGCTCCTCCTCATTTTCATGCTCTCTTTATTCCTTATCCTTCGAATCAAATTCGGGTTTGATACCCTCCTCCTGATCGAAGGCGTTATATTTGTTGGGATCATTCTGAGCATTCAAGGTCTGCGCCTGAGGAATCGCGTTGGGGAAATATGCGAATTAGCCGCTGGCAAATGTGGGTTCGTTCGGGTTGAGAAAACCAACGCTGACTAAAGCATGCTCATCCCTTTGTTATACCATTCGAGCCGGTCCGCCGCAGCCGTCTCGCGCCTCTTACTCCGTTCTTTGAAGGATCGCCAGATTGATCATTCGTTCCACTACGATTCTCCAGGGCAAGTCATGAAATGGCTCAACATTCACCAAAGATATTCCCCTGCGTCCGCTCGAGAAGTTCAGGATATTTATCAGGAAATAGCACTCAAAACCACTGAGGCTACGGGGAAATCATGTGTCGTGGCCAGTTTAGGTTGTGGCGGAGCGAACAAGGATGCGGTTGTTATCAAAGCCCTTCACAAAGCGGGGAAAAAGGTTTGTTACGCCCCCATGGACGTGACCTCAGCCATGACCGCGGTCGCCTACGATAAAGCAGGCAGGATTCCCCTCGTGAAACAGCTTCCTGGCTTGGTCGCTGATGTACTCGCCCTGAAAAATGATCGGTCGTCGATTGACCAATGGCTCGGTAACGGTGCGCGTGTTTGGCTTTGCTTCGGGCTAATCCCCAATTTTTCGCAAAAGGAAATCTTCCGCCTTTTTTCTGCGCTCACCAATAAGGATGACCTAATTCTCCTTAGTGCAAATATGGTTCCGGATGCGGATGTCATGAAAGGCATGACACGGATTTTACCGCAATACGATAATGATTTAACCCTTGAATGGATGAGCGCCATCCTTGATTCGTTTGATTTCCCACAGGCCAAGGATCAATTGAAATTTTCAATCCAACGCACAAAAGTCACCGAAGATCTTCCCCGTTTCGAGGCATGGTACACCCTTCCTTCCAATCATAGGGTCAATGTATACGGGGAAACTCTGAATTATAAAAAGGGTGAAAAGATCCGTGTGTTTTATTCTTACCGTCATACACCGGATAGTTTACTCAATATCTGCGCACGTCATAAGTTTCAGGTGCTTCACACTGCTTCGGCATCAAAGGGCGAAGAGGCCGTGTGGTTGATCAAAAAAAGCGGCTAACCTCAGGCCTATTACAATGAGATCTCGAAACCAACGCCAACGGGGTTGCGGAAAAAAAAGATCATCGGATCGCATTCGACGAACGGTATTTGGATTGATGCGGCCGTTGCTGGCATCCCTCTGGGATGCGTTCGTCGTGGGGGCTGTGGTCCGGTGGTGTCGCTCGTACCTCACTCAACCACCGGCTACAAGCTGAGAAGCCTCCGGCTTCAAGGTTCCGCTTACGTCACCGTGGCCAGGTGACGTCGCGCGTAACTCGCTCAACCACCGGCTACAAGCTGAGAAGCCTCAGGCTTCATGGATTCCGACCTTTAAACGGTGCCGCACACCACGTCGGGGTTGAGAAAAAAATAAAACACCATGTTCCCAGATTTTTCATCCGATACCAACCCTGAGCTTTGGGAAGCCCCGTTGGGGGATTTCGAATATCCGCGAGTCCAGACACTCGCCCATGAAACACAAACACGGAGTTTCCGGGTTCCCCATGCCGGAGGCATGAAAGCTTGTAGCCGGTGGTTGAGTGAGGTACGAGCGACACCACCGGATCACCAAATCAACATGAATCGCACCCCAGCAGGGGTGCCAGCCATTTCCGGCTATGCCCATCGACACACACGAGCCTGCATTTCCATCTAATTTTACCCACCAAGGTTGCCAATCAGTCCGACCTCTCGCATTGCTGTGATGTCTCCACGCGTTGGAATCAAGCGGGAACGACCTTGGAGATGCGCTTTTGGGCTCGCCACTCACGGGGACTGGTGCCGCTAATCGCACGGAAGGTCCGGTAGAAATATCCAAGGTTGTTGAACCCAACCTCGTAAGCCACATCGATGATCTTGGAATCTGCGGACACCAACAATTCTTGAGCAGCACAGATGCGGGCTTGGATCAGGAGATCCGTTGGGGTGTAACCCGTGAATTGACGACAGGCGCGAGAAAAATGTTCGGGGGAGCGCCCTGCTAATTTTTGAAGATGAGAGATATCCTGCTTAAAGTGATCCTTCGAATGCAGCCGTGCCAAACAGACCCGCAGCCACTCCGGCATAGGAGACCTTTGGTCGACCGGCGGCGGTGACAACAAGTAGTGTAACGCTTGCCACACCTCCCGATACCCATCCGCAACTTTAAAGGAATACGTATCCTCGAGCGGTTTCAGTCTCTTTTCCCATGTTAACACCTCCTCCTCTGGAAGGTGAACTTGGGGACAAACAGAACCCCTGACCCATTGTTGGATGACCTTTTTTTCGGTAAGACACGCAACCATTTTTTTCCAAGTGTCCGAGGAAAAAGCGAGGTTGGTCAGTCCCAGCGCTTGCTCAATACCGGGTTCAAATCCGTGCTGGTCCTTGGGCCGTATAAAAACGAGATCGCCTCGAACGATGGGCAACGTCAAACCATTCACGTGATGAACTCCTGGTCCCTTAAAAACGAGGAAAAACTCATAAAAATCATGGTCATGGGGGGCAGTGGGTACCGGATTTTCAAGGAATGTACCGGCAATATGTACTCCATGAATTGGGATTTTAAGGGATGAAAACAGAAGGCGGCGCATCAATACAGTGTAGTCTTTAGTCATTACAATGCAAGACCCTGAACACCTTTCATGTTACCGTATATCCATGACACCCACGACTGCGGCTCCGCTGTTATCAGCTGAAGAAATCAGCACCTTTAATCGAGAAGGTTATCTCCTTTATAAAAAGCCTGTTTTTCCTCAGGAAAAGTTCGACAAACTGAAAACGCATTTCGATTACAAACTAGCAAACCTTGATCCATCCTGCCGTCCTGAGTGTATGGATGTACCCCATTTTACGGATCCTGCTTTATTTCAATGGTTATTGGCCGATGAAGTATTGGACCTTGTAGAACCCTTCTTAGGGCCTGACATTTGTCTTTTCTCGAGCCACTTCATCTGCAAACCCAAAGGCGACGGGCGACGTGTTCCTTGGCACGAAGATTCTTATTATTGGAAAGGCATGATGGACCCTGTGGAAGTTGTGACGGTCTGGCTGGCTATTGATGAGTCTACCCCTGTCAACGGATGTATGTACGTCATTCCGAAGACTCACGATAATGGTTACTCCGATTATGATGCGGTCGATACGACCAAAAACGTGTTTCCAATCGAGATCGTAAAAAATCAGCGCGACGAGTCAAAAGCCGTCCCCTGCATTTTAAGTCCGAACGAAGCGAGCTTGCACGAAGGCCGCCTCATGCACGGGAGCGAACCCAATACCAGCAACATGCGCCGGTGCGGGTACACCATGCGCTATACGAGCACCAAGGTGAAACACCATCCAAATGGGTATCACCAAGTTTATCTTGCTCGGGGACGTGACCATGCTGGGAACACCTACGCCGATCCCGGTAAAGAATACAAAGAGTTAGCACACGTCCGCCAATCGCACGGAAAAGCCGGGCATTAATCCCCAGGCTTTGGCGCAACCCCCTTGGGATTCGTTCGCGAGGGTTCGCGAAAAACCGCAACACGGTTGCAGGCATTTTTGAGTGCGTGGCCTGAGACTGGAACTGTCAATGGGCTTTTGAATGGGCGCAGGGCTTATTTGAGCTTCAAGACGTTAACGGAAAAACGTTTGCAGGCGTCGAACCATTGATGCTCAACATGCAATCCGCTATCGAGAGCCAGGGCCGCAATTTCGTCGAGCGAATATTTGACCACTGTTTCAGTATGCACGAGTTCACCCGTTTCAAAAAACGCTTCACCACTTAAAGCCTCAATCCAAACGGACTGTTTATTTTGGCTCTTGAGAAACATCTCGAGCTTACCGGTCGCTTCATTGTAGGTCACGTAATGAGCGAACTGCCGCAGCTCAAACGAACCGCCCAAATCACGATTGATCCTCTCAAGAACATTTAAATTGAACTGGGCCGTCACCCCTTGCGAATCATCATAGGCTCGGATTAGAATATCTCGGTTCTTTCGTAAATCGATTCCCACCACGATTCGATCGTTGGCTTGCATATGATTCCGAATGGACCGAAGGAACAAAACGGCGTCGTGACGTTCGAAGTTACCGATATTAGAGCCAAGGAATAAGAACAGTTTCGGTTTACCTTCAAATTCAGGAAAATAAGAAAAGGCCTCTTGGTAGGTGACATTCAACCCCATGACTTCAAGGTTCGGAAACAGTCCGGACAATCTTTGAGTTGTCTCAGAAAGGACGCTCTCAGATACATCAATGGGAATATACCCACAACGTTCGCGCTGAGAAGTGAAGGCTTCGAGGATCAGCCGGGTCTTCCGGCAGTCACCACTTCCAAATTCAATAATTTGCACAAAATCCTTAAACAATGTGCTTAAAAAAGGACTGTGCTGTTGGAGGATTTCCGTTTCGCATCGAGTCAGGTAATACTCAGGAAGCTCACAAATTTTTCCGAAAATCTGGCTTCCGACCTGATCGTACAGGTACTTACACGGGATGGACTTTTGCTTCCGCATAAGCCCCTTTGACACATCCATTAAAAACTCGTGGCTAGTATTGTGAGAGCCGGATGGATAAGGTTCGATCGAGTCGGTAGTGGTAACGGGTTGCATATCCATAACGGAGACTAGACTTATTTAAGATCTTGGGCCAGTCGAATTCCTTGAAATTGCCAACGCATGTTCGGGTAGAAAAAATTCCTATAAGTACTCCTGATATGGCTCACCGGTGTGGCGCAAGACCCCCCACGGAGCACCATCTGCTGGGACATAAACTTGCCGTTATATTCACCCAAAGTCCCCGGGTCAGGTTTGTACCCAGGGTAAGCGCAATAAGGACTGGATGTCCATTCCCACACGTCTCCGAAGAGTTGGCAAATCGAACCCGATGCAAGTTTCGCATTAGCTGAGGGATGAAACTTCCGAGACTCTATAAAATTTCCATCTATCGCTATCCCTGCGGCCGCGACCTCCCATTCTTGTTCCAATGGCAATCGGGCCCCGGCCCAACGCGCATAGGCGTCCGCCTCAAAAAAGCTTATGTGACAGACAGGTTCATCCGATGAAACTGACTTCATGCCGGCCACTGTAAATAATTGCCAATCGCTATCCATTTTTTGCCAATACAACGGAGAAGCCCACCCTTTTTCCTGAACTTCCTTCCATCCGGCTGACATCCACAAACCAGATTTGCGGTATCCGCCATCCTCCATAAATTCAAGGTAATCGCCGTTAGTGACCAAATGTTTGGCTAATCGAAATCCTTGTGAATACCATTTGTGCCGAGGGCCCTCATTATCGAAACGAAACTCCTGCCCCTGGGCGCCTATCTCGTACATTCCCGCTTCGAAAGGATGCCAAGATGCTTCCTCCTTTTTAAATTCCCGCGTCCCGAACGTTTCAAATTGATGACTATCATGGTACTTGGGATGCAGCGGATTCTGATAAAAAAGATATTTAATATCCGTGACAATCAACTCCTGGTGTTGTTGTTCGTGGTTTAAACCAAGGTGAAGTATGGGCACTAATTCACGCTGGAAAGGCAGAACCGTCTGAAAAAATTGTTCCATAGCATGATCCACAATGTGCCGATACTTTTGTACTTCGACCAAGGACGGTCGAGAAAGCATGCCGCGTTTAGCTTGTGGAAACTGTTCACCTAAAGAATTATAGTATGAGTTAAATAATGCATGCCACTGAGAATCAAAGGCTTTGTATCGAGGCAAATGCGGGAGCAAAAAGAAGGTTTCAAAAAACCATGTCGTATGACCGAGATGCCATTTAACAGGACTACAAAACCAATCCCCCTGCGAAGCTTGGTCCTCGCCAGATAATCCGACGGTAAGTGATTCCGTAAATGAGCGCACTGCCCGATACTGATGAAGAAGTTGCTCAATATCCCGAGGGATGTCCCCTTTTGGTTTCGTCAGATAAGATTTGGTTTCAGCATTCATTATTTTAAAGAGCGCACGTGCGAGCTGAGTTCTGCATCATCATTCGTGCCTAACTCATTATTTTTAATAAATCTATAAAACTTCACTGCTATCAATTAACGACGAATCCGCAGGTGTATGGTCTTCTCCAAGCCTGTAAAAATAAGGTCTACAATAACCGCTAGTCCTGCTGCCGGAACCGCCCCTTCCAATATTATTCGCAAATCGTCCAAGCGTATCCCTGTCAAAATCGGTTGGCCAAATCCCCCAGCCCCAATGATCGCCCCTAGTGTCGCGGTGCCTACATTGATGACAGCCGATATTTTGATCCCCGTGATAACCGATGGTAGGGCCAAGGGAAACTCAATCAACCTCAGTTTTTGCCACCATGACAGTCCAAGGCTATCAGCACTCTCTGACAAGGATGCTTCGATTGACTTTATGCCCGTCGCGGTATTGCGAATGATCGGTAGTAAACTATAAAGAAATAAGGCCGCTATCGCCGGGGTCCGGCCAATCCCAAAAAAGGGCAGCATCAGTACGAGAAGCGCAAGGGCTGGTATGACTTGCACGATCCCGACTCCCGCAAAAACAACGTGACCCACCCGATCAAACTTGGCGCAGATAATCCCAAGCGGAACGGCAATCACGATAGCTAGGCTCAATGAGACAAAAACGAGCGTGAGATGGTCCTTCAAGTTTTTAAAAAACCTCGTCCACACGGTATCGCGCACCACACTTTCTGAACCCCCGACCCACCCTACAAACCCACGGGCGACTTCAACTTCACTGATTTTCCTGACTTTAACGTCGGCGTTCATTAGAGACATCAAAGATTCATCAATTTTCCCGGCGAACTGGTTCCAGTCCTCAATGATTTCTGGATGTTTTTTTCCGAAATCCATTCGGTAGAGAATAACCGCCTGGTACTCAGGAAAAAACAGGAGATCATCCTTAAGCACCTTCAACTTGTAATATTCGATTTCGGCATCGGTCGAATAAAGGTCAGTGGCGGCAATCTGACCTTCATTTAATGTTCTGTAGGCGATATCGTGATCCAATCCCCTCACGTTTACCTGTGGAAGATTGTACCGTTTTTGCAAAGCTTTCCAGCCGTCGGTACGATCAATAAATTCATGGCTGAAAGCCAACTCAGCATTGGGCACCTTTCGAAGATCAGAGATCTTTTCCAATTGCTGTGCCGTCGCGTATTTTTCGGTGACACCAATAGCATACGTATTGTTGAACCCGAACGGACGCACGATCCCGATTCCTTTGGTTGCAAGAACTTTTTCCAATTCTTCAAATGTCGCTCCCTGTTTATACCCCAGTATTTCCATCGACAACGTGCCGGTATATTCAGGGTACGCATCAATGCTCCCCTTCAACAGTGCCGCCCACAATACCCGGGTTCCTCCAAGATCGTGACGAGTAGATGAAAGCCCCCTTTGCGTGGGAGACACTCTCATGATTTCTGCAAGGATCAATGATTCAGTAAACTGCTTTGACCCCACCTTTACGTCACCTTGAGTTTGACCATTGGACAGCTGCATAGCCATCATCATTATCGAACAAAAAATCACGCTCCCGATTTTCATAGATGCTCCAGAAATGTGCGCTGTGCGTGTATGAAACGCGTCACAAATGGGTCCGCAGGATGATCCACCAGCGTGCGCATAGGCCCTTGCTGGAGAATACGCCCTTCGTTCATCAAAATAATTTCGTCCCCCAAATATGCGGCCTCCCCCAAATCGTGCGTGACTAAAAGGACAGTCTTTTTGAGTTCACCGAAGATCGATTTTAAATCTTGTTGCAGGTCCACACGCACGAGTGGGTCCAGCGAGCCCAGCGGTTCGTCAAGGAGGAGTAAGTCGGGATCAAGCATAAGCGCCCTCATTAGTCCCACACGCTGACGTTGGCCACCCGACAACGTGCGCGGAAATTTGCTGAGTAAACCTTTATCCAACCTCGCAAGAGCCGTTAAAACCTCCATCCGAGCCTGTTGTTTTTCTTCGGTCCAGCCCAATTCATTCGCAAGCAAAGTGACGTTCCTAGATGCCGTAAAGTGCGGGAATAAACCGCCATCTTGAAGCACATACCCAGTTCGCTGCCTAATAGCCCGAATATCCTTTTCTGCCACAGGGGCCCCATCCACTTCTATCGAGCCCAATTGAGGGCGAATGAGATGCAGGATAAGTTTAAGCAGTGTGGATTTCCCACAACCGCTGGGCCCGAGAATAATAGTTGTACACCCTTTGCGAATGGAAAGAGAAATGTCATTAAGGACCTGAATAGATCCATACGAAAATGAAATGTTACGAAGTTCAAGCACAGGGATTCTTTTGGAAGATAAGTCAGTGGTTCACTTAGATTTTAACACCGCTGTTTTGATAAATTCTTCGAAGGCGCCGCCCTCGCGAAGGACCAATGCCGATGATCCGGTCATCTTGATAAACACATTTCCTTTGGGGCCTTCAAGAATAGCCCCTCGCAACCCAAAATCAGGGACCTCGGAAAGTGACGATCCCGGCATCCCGCTTAAAAAAGTTCCTGTTGCGATCGAAACCATCATGACGGGTGTTTGATTCATTTTAATCTGGGTGACCACTATATCTTTCTCGTTCACGTTTTTGAATTGAGAAACCCAACGACTGATATTCTCTTTAACAGAACCCCCGTCCCCCGCTTGGAAATGAAAAAAAACAACCTCGGCATTTTCTTTGTCTGTATCGCCTCGAATCAAGAGGTGCGCTTTCCGCATGGGCGACTTAACTTTCACCGATTCCCAACTCTTAGGCGGGGTAAAGTTAAACGAACCCACTTCAAAACTGGAGTCTTCCCCACACACTTGTCCAATAGTCGATAAAAGACAGAGTCCCATTAAAATAAGCCAAACCTTCATAGATTCATTACGCCTCATCTTTTATAGAAGTAAAGCCACCTGTTTCGAGCGCACCCATTGAGCACCCAGAGGTCCTCGCGGTTTGACTTTTGACGCGGCGTGGTTAAACCTCGTCTCAGTGATTCACAAGCACCTTTCCAAACCCCTGCAGGGAATATTGATTGGATTGGCGATTGCCGCGAGCGTGGCATTATTTTTTAAGCTCCCCTTTGCCGGACAGTTCAATTGGAAGGTTTACGATGAAACCACCCGATTTTTTGCAAATAAAGATAAGCTACCCGAAGATGTCGTCATCGTGATGGTTGACGAACCTTCCCTCAAACAAGTCGAACCACACGCAGGACGTTGGCCATGGCGGCGGTCAGCGCATGCCGCGTTGATGGCTTCCCTTCACACGTCGGGCGCCAAATTAATTGTTTTCGATATCATGTTTGCAGAGGAAAGTGACCCGTATCATGACGACGTACTCGCCAGTTATTCGTCCGCGCTGAAGGAAAAGTTGGTGTATGCAAAACTTTCCACGGCTGGGATATATCCCGGACTTCAAAACGCGGGAGTCACCTTTGGGCTCGTTGAAGTCGCCAAGGAAAAAGATAACGTCACGCGCCGGGCGTTTACACTGGAAACTGCCCATGACTCATTGGCAGGGAAAGCATACACATTAACCTCAGGTAAAGTCGCCTTTGCCCCCGCTGAATTGTTAAAGTTCAATGCGAGTTACGAATCAGGGTGGCAGAAATTAAGTGTCTCAGCCGGCCCACTGGTGACAGCGGGATATCCAATCCTTGATCATATTCGAAAGGGTACCGATGAATTTGACCCCGTCAAAGTGCGAGCCGCATTGCAAAATCTACCTAAGGAGCTCAATGTAAAAGACCCGCGGTTCGCGAATAAGATCGTATTCGTAGGAGCTAACGCGGCAGCGACTTCCGACACAAAAGCCACACCGTTGGCGGGGCACGAGCCCGGAGTGATCATTCACTCCACTGCGTTTACGAACTTCCGTGAGCAGTCCTTTATTCGAACCGTCCCCGATGTACTCGTTTATTTAGGGTCGTTTCTGTTAGCCACTCTGATCCTCTACATGATGCAACGGTTAAAACAGCTTCGGTATCAACTGGCGTCATTTCTTGTGCTCATGTCGGCCGTCATTATTTTTTCACTGATCTCCTTTCGAGTGAATTGGTGGATCAGCCCGCTCCTCCCCGGGGTATGTCTTTTCCTCTCGTTCTCAACCGGCGTGGCATTGAATTACCTGGAGGAGTATAAGAAAAAACAACAAATCATTCACATCTTCGGGAGGTTCGTTTCGAAGTCGGTCGTTGAAAAGCTTGTGGCGAATCCAGATCAAATTGACCTCGAAGGAGAGGAACGCGATTGCACCATTTTCTTTTCCGACCTCGCAGGTTTCACCGACATGTCGGAGAAAATGACCGCCAAACAGTTAGTCAAAGTGATCAATCATTATCTTGATGAGATGAGCCGGTTTATCCTCGAACGAGACGGGACCATTGATAAATTTATAGGTGACGCGATCATGGGCTTTTTTAACGCGCCCCAGAACGAGCCCAAACATGCCATCCTAGCGTGTGAAGTGGCACTTGAGAGCCAAAATCGGATGGACGAATTGAATGATACGTTCATGCGTGAGTATGGCGTGAGTTTGTATGTACGATTTGGAATCCACACAGGAAACGTTGTTGCCGGGCCAATAGGATCGCGGGAGAGATTGGATTACACCGTGTTAGGTGACGATGTAAATATCGCATCTCGGCTTGAAGGCGCCAATAAACCGTACGGGACAAAGATTATGGTTTCTCAGACCACCCACGCACTGGCGATAGAAAAGTTTGAATTCCGACCCATTGACCTCATCCGGCTCAAGGGAAAGCAACGGCCGCTACTTGTGTACGAGCTACTCGCGTACAAAGGGAAACTCAAAGATCACATGCAAAAAGCATTGCCTGATTTTAATGAAGCGTTTGACTCATATCGGAAAGGTAACTTCGGTAAAGCCCTGGAAAAATTCACTTTAGTATCCCAGTGGATGCCCGAGGATGAATTAACCAAAGTCTATCTTAAAAGATGCCGGGAATATATAATCCAGCCACCGGAAAACTGGGATGGCGTGTATATCATGAAGGAGAAATAAAACTATGGCGGACATGTATTCAAAGAAGCGGGACCAAGAAGTTTACACCCAAAAAAACAACGGCGGAGAAGTCGTCGCAAAGCTTGGGTTTGCCGAAAAAGTGAAGGTCCTGGAGACCGACGGACGATGGGTTAAGGTGGAATCGCGCGAACGCAAGATGGGCTGGATATATAGCGGAAGCCTCGGAACAGAACCTCCCCCCAGTGACAATAAAAACAATACCGGTGCCGCAGCAGGATCTGAATCCAACGCCGCGCGTGGGTTAAGTGATGAAGCCAAGAAATACGCCGAGCGCAGTTCTATTCCAGACGCAGCTGAGCAAGTTGAATGGATGGAACAAGAAAATGACAAGGTTACACAGGAAACTGTACGGGATTATATGAAGGAGAAACAACTTGGAGAATTTGGGTCATAAGGAGATTTATGGAAAGACGTCAATTCATCGGTTTACTCAGTCTCGGAGCTTTATCAGCAGCCACAACGCCCGCCCTTGCACAATTTGATATTGGAGGATTGGATGTTGGGAAGATCGTTTCAGGTGGAAGCAAAATTGCCAAGAACGCCGGGGGTATAGGGCTCAAAGACGAGCTCGCTTTAGGCGGGTCCGTGGCAACCCAAATCGTCGCGCGAAACGGTGGACTCGTGAAAGATCGTGACCTCGCTCGACGCGTCATACTGATCGGAAAATCCTTAGCCCATTACTCATACAGGCCCCAACTTAACTTCTATTTCGGTGTATTGAACACTGACGCCGTTAATGGATACTCCGCGCCGGGTGGTTACGTATTTATCACTAAAGGGTTATACGACGCTTTAAAAAATGATGACGAACTTGCCGGGGTTTTAGGCCATGAAATCACCCATATTACAAAACGACACGCGCTCAAAATTATCTCCCGAGGGGAAACACTCAAAGGGGTAACCGAAGTCGCATCTGGGGCGAGTTCGAACTTTTCACAATTCGACTCAGGGGTGGATCAGGTCACAAAAACACTTCTCGAAAAGGGATTTGATCCCAACATAGAATTTGAGACAGACGCGCACGGATCCAAGCTTGCTTATGACACAGGATTTCAGAAATCTGGGCTTAAAGATTTTCTAGTGACCCTGAAAGAGATTAAAGGCAGTGGAAAAGGCGTATTTAGCACGCACCCCCCGTTAGATAAGCGCATTCAACGGTTAAGTTAGGTTATGGACAAAAAGCATATCCTTGTGGCATGTAAACTGATGTGAGTGAAAGCATATCCATGAATGTATCAGCGACTTTAGAGTTCGAAAACGCAAGAACCCTGCAAAATCTTTACGCCAATAATCCCGCGCTCCTCAAGCGAATGGAGGACGTTTTTAATGTTACGATCACAACGCGGGATGGCTGGTTAAAAGTTGAAGGGGATAAGGTGCAGGTTGATAAAACACGCCAGGTGTTCGAACAACTTCAGCACGCGCAGGACGAAGGAGTCTCGATAAGGGGCCATGAAGTCAATTATGCCATTCGAGGAGTATTGGATAATAAAACGGAGTCGCTCCAGGAAATGTTTACTGAAAAAGTACGAGTTTCCTCAAAAAAACCTTTCATTACTCCACGGACGTTTGGCCAGAAAGAATACGTCGATACTATTCGGAAAAGTGATATCACCTTTGGAATTGGCCCAGCAGGAACGGGCAAAACATATTTGGCCATGGCTATGGCGGTATCCCAATTAAAAGAAGAAAAGGTCTCAAGAATCATTCTCACCCGTCCGGCGGTTGAGACGGGAGAATCTTTGGGCTATCTCCCCGGAGACCTCCAAGAAAAAATTACGCCTTATCTTCGACCCCTTTACGATGCCATTCATGACATGATGGATCCGGAAGAAATGACGCGGTACATGGAAAAAGGGGTTATCGAAATCGCTCCCCTCGCCTATATGCGCGGACGGACTTTGTCAAAAGCATTTATCATTTTGGACGAAGCTCAGAATACGACAACCGAACAAATGTTTATGTTTCTCACTCGTCTAGGCATGAACTCAAAGTGTGTGATTACGGGGGACATCACTCAGACGGATCTTCCACCGAATAAAAAATCAGGCCTCGTAGAAGCGATATCGGCTTTAAAGGTTATATCAGGTATCGGCATGTCGTACTTTGACGCCAGTGACGTCGTGCGCCATGAGCTGGTGGCTGAAATCATTAAAGCCTATAGAGTGTATCGGGAACCCCTCTCTCAACCCGCCACCGCCAAGCCAAAAAAGAAGACTGAAGTGTGATTCTCCCTAGAATCTAAGGACACTCGATAACTTTCACTTTTTTTCAAGGTCGCACATCCACGAACTGCCGGGCAAAACCTCAGCACTTAAAATCTCAGTCTAAAATACTGATTTCGTGGAGAATGCTTTGGGCAGCAGCCACGGGGTCTGGGGCGTTGATGATCGGGCGACCGACGACGATGTAGTTGGCGCCCGCCTTGAGTGCATCATGCGGGGTCATGACCCGCTTTTGATCGAACGTTTCCGCGCCCGCAGGACGAACCCCAGGAACAACAATTTTAATATGGTTCCCCACTTCATCTCGAATCAAGGCAACTTCGTGCGGAGACGCAACCAAACCATCTGCACCCGCTCTTTTGGCTAAGCGCGCGAGGTTGAGCACCTGACCGTTTGTGGAGTGGTTGACCCCGACCTCGACCAAATCCTCGTTATCCATGCTTGTGAGCACCGTTACAGCCAATAATAAAGGGGCGCGATCGGCCTCTTCCGCAGCTTCACGGGCAGCAAGGATCATGTCCGACCCGCCAGACGCGTGGAGCGTGAGCATGGCGACATCCATCTTTCCGGCTTCAACCACTGCTTTGGCTACCGTGTGCGGGATATCATGAAACTTCAAATCTAGAAAAACTTCTGCACCTTTACTCCGAATAAACTTAACTATCTCAGGACCTGCGGCCGTAAAAAGCTGGCTCCCCACCTTAAACACACCCACATATTCGGCTAAACACTCCACCAGCTTTTTAGCTTCATCAGGAGTTGGTACATCTAGGGCGAGAATTAGTTTTGACTTCGACATGACTCAAGCGTATCCAAAAAGACTTTTAAATTCAACCTTCACCCTCACTATGCCTGAATATTTTTCACCGTCTAAAATTAACCTGTACTTGAACATCAAAGGGAAGCGCCCTGACGGATACCATGAACTCGAGACGTTGATGATCCCATTAGAGCTTGGCGACACAATGGTGATCGAGGAGTCGGACTCGACTATATCGATGACCTGCAACTCGCCGGAAGTTCCTTGCGACGAGCGAAACTTGGTATGGAAAGCCATTAAAGCCCTGCATGAGGTCAAGCCAGAGGCCGCTGGGCGAGGCGTCAAGGTGCATCTGGAAAAGAGAACGCCCGTAGCCGCAGGTATGGGCGGCGGAAGCGCAAATGCAGCAACAGCTATACGCGCTTTAAACGACATTTACCGACTCAATCTGTCAATCGTCGAGCAAGAGTCCATTGTAAACAAAGTCGGGTCAGATTGTGCTTTTTTCATAAAAAACCTCCCAGCCCTTTGTACGGGCCGTGGCGAAATCATTCAATCACTTCCCCTAAATCTCGATTTCTACATTATTATCATTAACCCTGGCTTTGGGATCAGCACCAAGTGGTCTTATGAAACATTGAGCAAAACCAAGGTCCCCGCCGCACCGCCTGTTGAAAAGCTGATCAATGCCATCAATGAGAATGATATCAAAAACACCCAGCCCTACCTGTTCAATTCCCTAGAATTTCCCGCCTTTGAAAAATATTTAATTTTGCCGCAGATCAAAAACGACCTCATTTCCTTTGGATCCGACAGCGCCATGATGTCGGGGAGCGGATCGACCGTATTTGCATTATGCCGGGATAAAGCTGCAGCGGATGAAGTGCTTAATAAAATCAAATCGAAATATGGAAAAATTATCTTCGGCCAAGTCACCAAACCATTAAGCTCAATTGTTTAATTTTGACGGTTTAAAAGGTGATTTGCCAGCTCGCGTAAAGCTTCACCTTTCTTTCCAAACGGTTTAATCGACTTCATCGCAAGGTCAGTGAGACGTTTGGCTTCCTGTTCCGATTTTTTCATTCCCAAAATTGAAGGGTAAGTGGCCTTTCCAACTTGAGCGTCTTTACCAGCTGTTTTGCCGAGTTCTTCACTCGTTTTGGTTGCATCCAGAATGTCATCGATAATTTGAAAGGCCAACCCCAAGGACTGACCAAAAACCGTTAAGTTTTTGAGTTGAGCCGGGGTGGCATTTGCGGAAAAGGCGCCAAGACGTATTGAGGAAGTTAAAAGGGCGGCGGTTTTCCGTTCGTGTATAAATTGAAGATCCTTGTGGGATAACTTCTTCCCCTCGCCTTCGAGGTCTGCAACCTGACCGGCCACAAGCTTCAGGCTCCCTGACGCGTGCGCCAACTCTTTAACAATGGATTGGTAGGAATACCGCGAAGTAGCTTTACCTGAAACCGCGATTTCGAATGCAATTGTTAAAAGGGCGTCCCCTGCCAAAATCGCAACACCATCGCCAAAAACTTTATGATTCGTCGGTTTCCCGCGCCTAAAATCATCATTATCCATACTTGGGAGATCATCATGGATCAAAGAGTACGTATGAATACACTCCACAGCGCACGCAGCTGGTAATGCCTCTTTTTCAGAACCCCCACAGGCTTCTGCTGCCGCAAGGCAAAGAACCGGGCGTAGTCGTTTGCCTCCTGCAAAAATCGAATATCGCATGGATTTGTGAATGGTAGCCGGTTTGGTAGAAGATGAAGGAAGGAAGGAATCCAGTGCTTTATCGACAAGTTTGATTCTAGAAGGCAAATAATGTTTCAAATCCATGCCTTTGGCTTTTAGGAATTGGCGGCACTAAAGACAAGCTCAAAGGGGAGAAACGTGTTGACCAAAGGTCTCTCTAAAATTATTGTAAGGCGTCCTTAACCCACCAATCCCGACAAATATCATGCCCACATACGAATACGAATGCGAAAAGTGCAACAATGTTTTCACAATCGTTCAATCTATGAAGGATGCAAAACTCACTACATGCACTAAAGCTGTCTGTGCAAAAAAAACATGGGCCAAGGGGAAGGTGCGTAGGCTTTTAGGGGCAGGTGCCGGTCTAATTTTTAAGGGGTCAGGTTTCTATATTACCGATTATCGAAGCGACAATTATAAGAAAGCTGCATCAAAGGACACGAGCACAACACCTGCGCCTGCAGCGGCGGCAGCCAGCAAATCGACAGATTCCGGTGCCAGCAGCTCAACCGCTGTGATTCCTGCGAAAAAAGCGGAATTAAAACCTTCAAAACCAGCTAAAACCGCAACCAAATAAAATAATGTTATGAGTGTAATTGTTTGTAAATCTTGCGGAGAAGAAAATGAAGTCGGGCGCGTTTATTGTAATAACTGCGGCGCCAAACTAGATTTATCAGCCTTTAAAAAGAC
>JAWXCD010000078.1:0-38913 GCA_034440535.1 Verrucomicrobiota bacterium
GGCTATCCAGTATTTGACCGGTTATGTGGTCGAGAAGTCACTGGCGATGGATAATATTTTTGTGATTGCCATGATTTTTGGTTATTTTGCCATTCCGGCAAAATACCAGCACAGGGTTCTTTTCTGGGGCATTATTGGGGCACTCGTCATGCGGGGCGCCATGATTGGAATCGGGGGGGAGTTGATCATGGCTTACCAATGGATTCTCATCATCTTCGGGGCATTCCTCATTTTGACTGCCCTTAAGATGGCTTTGATTCAAAGCCATAGTGATCCGTCACATAACCCGATTGTAAAGCTTGTTAAAAAAATTTATCCCGTACGGCCCTTTTACGATGGGCAAAATTTTTTCACCCGCCGCACTATAGCCCCTACATATTCTATTGATACGGCTAGTGGAAAAGAAGTCATGGATCCTGCGCCGTCCGGTTCGTTAAGTATGAAAAGGGCAATGACACCTCTATTTCTAGGCCTGATCATGGTTGAAATTACGGACTTGGTTTTTGCAGTGGACTCGATTCCAGCTATCTTTGCCATTACCCCTGACCCTTTTATTGTGTTTACCAGTAATATCTTTGCGATCCTGGGCTTGCGCGCCTTGTATTTCTGTTTGGCTGCATTAATCGGGAAATTCCGTTTCCTGAAACCCGCTTTGATCCTTATCTTGAGTTTTGTCGGGGTGAAACTAATGCTTTTAAGCCTGCCTCCGTATTTGGATGTTCTAGGACTGGCTGCGCGCAAATCGATTAAAATAGATCCATTTGTCTCTCTAGCAGTGGTCTTGGGGGTTCTTGCCGCAGCTACAGTCTTATCAGTGCTTTTCCCGGAAAAAAGTAAAGAGGCACACTAAAATCAGGTGCCCGGCATTTGGGCACTATCCTAATGGACAGACAAACTATTATAGTACTTTGACCCTCTGACCAGACATGACTTTGAGACTTCGATTCAATACTTCTAAAATCCCTCGCATTTTAATTATCGAGTTCTGATTATCCCGTCCATATGATCATTCATGTACGAGAAACGTAGAAAATGGCTTTTAAATGACAAATAGTTTATCCGTCCCCGTTGACATGGCCGTAACAACGATGGCTTTGGTGATGTCTTCAGTGCATTTATAATTTCTTCCTCCTCCGCGCGCTCCGCGCCTCCGCGTGAGCTGCCTCTTCCTTCTTCGGGCTCAAGGCTTCACTCCACCTGTTCGCTACGTCCGGATTCTGAAGACCGGACCGCCGCCTCGATCACTGCCAGTGTATGGGCGCCGTCTTCTACTGTGGGATCGGGCCGACCTTCGCCTCGGATTGCTCTGGCCCAGCTGACGATGTTGCCGATGTGTTGGGTATCGGCACCGGTCACATTAGACATATCCACCGGATCCTTCGTCTCCACGCCCCCATTAGTTCTAAGGGACAGTTCTAAGGGACTAAGGGAAGACAAACTATTCTCTTCCAATTATAGCGACCATATGATCATGTAAAATGTAACCCGTAATATTTGATTCCGATAAGTCCCGGAATCTCAACACCATATCCTGAGTGTTTCCTTACAGCTTTTTTTGAGCAAAAATTATAGGCGCTTCGATTATCCTTCTACCACCAAGAACCTCCCTTTTCCGTGTTTTCGGGTGGTCACATACTTTTATTATTCACTTACCGGCGGGTAATGATTATGTACAGCGTGGTGAAACGCAAAAAAATCATTGTCATGGGGTTTATGGCTACCTGCCCCATTTCGGGGGTCCTCTGGCAACATTTACATTATTTGCTGGGCCTTAAAAAGCTGGGTCATGATTTTTATTATATAGAAGATACAGCGAGGCTCCCTTACAACCCTTCTAACTTCGACGTATCCGAGGATTTCACTTACGCCTCTGGAATTTTGAAAACGTTGTTTGAACGATTTGACTTAGGATCGGATAAATGGGGATTTTGCGCGAGGTACCTCAAGGAGAAACCGTCCGCGGGTCTTTCCTTTGAAGCCATGAAAACCTTATACAAGGAAGCCGACGCCATCCTTAACGTATGCGGTTCCCAAGAATTGCACGATGAACTACTTCAGAGCCAGCGTTTGCTGTACATTGAAAGCGACCCGGCGGTTGAGCAGATCAAACTCGCTAAGGGCAACACTAAAACCCACGAGTTTTTATCCGCGCACCATGCTCTTTTTTCTTTTGGCGAAAACCTGGGTAAACCCGATTGTGGGGTTCCCGAGACTGATTTTGTTTGGCACACCACGCGCCAACCTGTGGCGACCGAGTATTGGGAAAACAATAATGCACGTTCTTCCACGGGTGTCTTTACGACCATTGCCAACTGGGAAACCGGTGGGAAGAAAGATATTGAATATAATGGCGAAACTTATTTGTGGAGTAAAAATCCAGAGTTCCACAAGTTTGTGCAGGCCCCCGGTCTTTGTGGAGAACCGTTCGAACTATGCACAGACATGAAAAAACCGGACGAAAAGGAAACGTTCCTCAAAAACGGCTGGCAGTTGAGTTTACCGCATAAGTTGTCTGAAAACATTGACCACTATCAGGAATACATTTGGAATTCAAAAGGCGAGTTCACTGTGGCCAAGGACCAATACACACGCCTCAACACAGGTTGGTTCAGCGATCGAAGCGCTTGTTACCTTGCCGCAGGTCGGCCGGTGATCACCCAGGAAACAGGGTTTTCAAAGGTGATACCCACAGGACTCGGTCTGTTTAGTTTTAAAAACCTAATCGATATTAAAGCAGCAGTGGCTGAAATTAATGGTGATTATGACAAACACTCACGAGCAGCTGCATCCCTAGCAAAAGAGTACTTTGAGGCGGACAAGGTCGTCGCAGATATTCTGACTAAAGCCGGGGTGACCTAACCGGCAACCGATTCGGTGGGTTCTTGTGATTTTATCGAGAACACCAACATTTCGTATCCTTGCCCGTTATAAGTCCCCCGATACACCGTGTGCAGGTGGGTCCCGATATCGAGGCTGCCCGCTGTTAAACTATACTCGGGACCCTGTTGAAAAATATGGCAGAAGATTTCCGCCGACATACGGGTATAAATCCTGTGATTAAACTCACCCATTTCTCCGGGGTATATCTTGAGGTATTCAGATAAATACAGCCTTTCCGGACTTCCATCCACGAGTCTAACGAGGAAATAGCCCTGATCTTGGCTCGCAAGGTCGAGTTGCCATCCATCCAAAGGCTCAAAAATCTCCCATAAACAACCGGCGTCATCTTGGTAAATCTCGCGGTTACGTCGGGTGGCTAAAGGATGGACAAGCTCGGTCTTGAACATGGTTAAACACTAATATGGGTCCGCGATAAGTAAAGACGCGATATTCCTGTTATGCGTAAAATCTTGCCTAAATCAGCTTGCCTATGAAAATTCCCTAGCCAGTAAGACTCCACTCTGATATTTAATTCCGAGCTTGTGATGATTTTTAACTCAGATGGTCAGGACTTAAGTCTGATCAAACAAATAACCACCAAGAACAAAGACGCTTTTCGCGAACTTTACGACCGCTATGGTCGGATCATTTATTCCTTTATCCACCGGATTGTGGGAGATGAAAAAGAAGCTTCGGATATTTTTGCAGATGCCATGTCCGAAATCTGGGAGAAAGCCTATACGTTTAATCCCACACATAGCAAACCCCTCACGTGGATCATTGGTATCGCACATACGCAAGCACTCAAACATGTACGCAATCGCAAGACACCCCCACGCATTCCTGGTTCGATCCCGCCTCCTCCCATGACGACCAAGATTATTACGCCTGTGGAGGAATCCCTCATTTATGTGAACAGGATTATGGTCAAATCCGCTTTCGACAATCTTTCTGCGGATCAAAAAACAGCCATTGAACTCGCCTACTTCGGAGGGTTCAAACAATCGAGCATCGCTTCCCAAATGGGGCAGACCGTAGACCATGTTAAAAACCATATTCATCAGGGAATGAAACGACTGCGTGAATTGATCCAGCCAGAGCCGAGAAAATGAACATCATCGACTTCCAGAAACTCTCCTTTGCTTACGCTCTGGGTGCCATCGAAGGCAAGGACCTAGAAGATTTTGAACAATTCCTTGTAGACCACGAAAGTGAAGCGTCTCTGATTCTCGATGAGACGTTTGATTTGGTGAGCCAGATGGCGATAACAGTTCCTCTGCAGGTACTTCCTAAAGATCTTTTAAAGCGTATTGAAAGCAAACTTATCCTTGTGCCTAATGCTCCCGCGGATGCGCCAGGAAGTTTGCTGAAGTCCCCCACTCCGGATGGCATTAAAAATCCTTTACCTCCTCCTGCTACTATAAGACCTGTGGCTCCCACACCCGAAATGAAGGTAGAAGTCTCAGATCCAGTCCCTCCTCCAATTTCACCAATGCCCCCGGCTCCGGCTGCACCCCCTAAGGTCCCGGCCCTTCCTCCAATTTTCATTCCCCCGACTGTCGTTGGCATGAATGACAAACCGGACGCTAAAATAGATCCGGCAAAACCCACTGTTGAACCTCCAAAACCTGTCGAACGTGTCAGGGTTCCGCTGAATCAGGAAGCGCCTCCTCTCATTAAGGTCGAGCCAATTTCAGTTCCTAATGCGCCCTCACCAGTTAACCCTCCTCCTCTTTTCGGCAAGGCTGACGCACCGCCTGTCGTTAAAGAACCTCCAAAGGATTCAAAGCCTGTTCCTGTACCAGTTCCTATTGAGGCAAAAATTCCTCAGCTTGCTGTGCCTCCGACTATCGCCCAAACGTCGCCGACCCAACCCCCCTTGGTTGTTGATAAAAAACCTGAATCGAAGATTCCTGAGGTCACTCCTACTAAAGTGGTGCGATCCACGCCAACGCCACCTCTCCCTGTGGAGAAATCATCTGCGGCACCTGTTATACCAATTGAATCAAAATTACCGGCGCCCGCGACTCTTCCGGTGCCTTCAAAACCAAACGTTCCTCCCGCTGGCCCCCCCAGCAAAGAACCCGAGGTCCCAGCGGCGGAATTAAAAACGCCCCCTAAATCCGACGGCAAAATTTCACCTCTCACGGCTATGCCTCCTCCTGTGATCGGGGCCACCAAATCCGTTTCCCCTCCTGTTCCTCCAGCTTTAAAATCCGAGGTCCTACCAACGGAATCCAAAGACGTCCCTGTTAAAAAAGAGACGAAGGAACATACATCTGAAAAACCTGTCGAGGTGAATCCTCCAAAGAATTTATCTTCGGAACAGGTCGACGCAACTGTCGCCAAACCTCCCATGGGTATTCCTCCTGCTGCCTTGGTGGTCAAGGAGCCCGAGAATAAGGAGAAGGGTGCAGATTCTTCCCCCATTTCCGAGGTTTCAAAATCCGATGAATCTAAAATAAAACCTTCAAACGCAATCGATTCGACCAAAAACAAGGATACCGAGGTCATTGGGATTGCTGCGGTTGATAATCAATTGGAAAAAACAAAGGAAAAAGATAAAGACAAAGAAAAGGAAAAAACCGTCCCTTCAACGGAGTCGCCCTCTTCACGTATTGATCCTGAGCAAGTGCGCAAGAACTTGCGTTACCGAAAAGCGGACAAAGTTTCCTCGCCTTCAACGAGCATCGATAGCCGACCTTCGAGTGGCATTTGGCCTGCCTTAGCTGTCAGCGCCGCGACTTTGGCACTTATGGTGGGGGTTGCGTTCTGGATGTTCTGGGGTAAGTACGAAGAAAAAAAATCTGAGGTCAGGTTGCTTTCTAAAGAAAAAGCCGACATCGATGGGCGTTACAAAATTGATGTCGATAAACTTTCGACTTATGAAAAAAAATCCCGCGACGCGCAGGGAACCATTTCCTCCCTTGAAAAAGAAGTCAGCACTTTAAAAAGCCGTGTGATCGATCTGGAAACCCAGAATAGCACCGCTGCTCAAGAACTCACAAAAGCACAGTCCCAGTTCGAAGCCTTCCAAAGCGGCGACGGCATCAAGGTGAGCTACCTTTCCGCAACGGCCACTGATTCCAATGCTTTTGGCCGATTCCTTTGGGATAACGACGGGAAAAACGGTCATATCTTCGTTAAGAACATGCCTAAAATCGAAGCTGCCAAAGTCTGGCATGTCTGGCTCAACATCGGCGATCAAGTCATCAGTGCCGGCACTTTCACTACCAATGAAGAAGGCTTCGGTCGCACGTCCTTAGCCTCCCCTGACACGATTTCAACCTCCCAAAAAGTGGAAATCACCATCACCCCCGAGCCCAAAGGTTCCACCCAACCCACCGCCCCCCCGGCCCTTTCGGGATTCTAAATTTTTCCAGACAGGGTCTCGTCTCACGAACATGACCGGATAAAGTAATGGCAATGAGCCAAGTACTGGCTGTTCAAGTTGACTCGGCATCTCGGTACGAATAATGTCTCTGTATGCCACGTAAAATAAGGGAGTTAGTACAGGATTTGCTATCCGTTGGTTGGGTGCAGGTGGATTGAGGAAAAGGGAGCCACCGAAAATTTTCACAACCTCGATCGCAAAAGAAGGTGATTCTCTGTGGTGGTTGGGGAAGATGCTTTATATTATCAGGAAAAGCAGGTCAAACAGGCATGAAGCGTGACTATTTGAAATTTGTCCAGTGGAACGAAGAAGATCGTTGTTATGCAGGCTATTGCCCTGACCTTTTTATTGGTGGAGTCTGTCACGGGGCTGACGAACGCAAGGTTTATGGCAACTATGCTGTCATGTTGCAGATGAGTTGGTTTTGCGTCAAAAGACACGCAAACCCCTTCCCCGCAAGCAGGCCTTTGTGGCTGTCGCCGTTGCATGACGCCTCGGTTAGTAAGTTGTCTTCTTTGCTCCTTTTCGCAGCTTATTACCTAGGGCGTATGGACATGGCTCCAGCACTACTGAATTTTTATCTCACACGAAAGCACGAAGCCACGAAGGTTTGGGAAAATGGAAATCAGACATGATTGTTCGCCCTACGCTCCCAGCCCCTCAGAGGCCTGCCCCACTGTGAAATAGACTGTCTGTGCTTCTGCGTATTCGCAGGCTCCCTTTTCCCGCTTTCCTGAAATCTGTGTGAATCTGCTTTTAACCTGCGGTTAACCATTCACCAAACCTTCGTGTCTTCGTGTGAAATTATCCTTTCCCTGATTCCCTTTTTGCGTCTTTTGCGCTTTTTCGCGGTTCATTTCCTTATGCTACCGCTCGGAATATGAGTGTCTCTGGATCACGAAAACGGAGCGTTTGTTCAGTGGAATCGAATATGTCTTCGGCTAACCCACCGAACCGTTTATCGTTAGTCGATAACACCAAGCCCCATTTTGTGGTGGCCTCAATGCCCGTGATGTCAGTTAAACTCATTGTGTGGTTCCCTGTCAAATCGCAGAGAACAAGGTGTGCAGGCGTTCCGCCTTGGGCGGTATAAAACAGGGCAATTATTCCTTCATTGAGGACGGTCACTTTAAAATGGGAGTTTAACGGCGGCCTAAATACAGGCAAATCGCGCCTCAGATTCAAACATTCCTTGTAAAGCAAAAGGACGCCTCTTTGAGGTTCTTTATAAATCTCTGCCCAATCGAGTTTCGAGACTTCGAAATGTACGGGATCCTGCGGATCGGGCAAAAGGTTGGTGAGATCGGCATCTAACCCATGCTGGATATACTCCGCTTTTCGTGAACTTCTGACCGATCGCGCCGCCGTGGGTTCGTGATCGGTAAAAAACAGGAAAGGAGTTTGTGTTGCGAATTCCTGTCCCATAAAGAGCATCGGCGTCTGGGGCCCTAAACACAACAAGGCTGACAGCGCCCTATAACTTTCTGGCACCACCTTAAAGTTGATTCTTCCCCCAAATGGACGGTTCCCTATTAGATCGTGGTTTGAGATGTATTTAATCCCGGTGTTGCCATTCATGCTTGAGGCTATTTGTTCGGGCCACCGATTAACGATGGGCGCTCCCCCACCCTGAAGTTCGCGGTTGCCTATCTGAATTAATGGGCTCGACATGGCCATGCCAGATCCATCAACAGCCGTGGCCTCGTCTGTACAACCAACAATCCACTTTCCCCGAGCTGCTGCCATCTGCGCGGCTGTTTTAAGAATAGATCGCGCTGATTCATTTTCCTGAAATGGATGAACATCCACTCGCACTCCATCAGCATGAAATAAATCGAGCCAATAAACAATATTTTGAATGATAAAATCTTTGGTGGCCGGAGAGGATAAGTTAAATTTTTGAAGCCAATCTTCGACTGAGCGTGGTTCGATGAGACTTCGATCAAAGGCACTAAAAACTCCCCCGGGGCCTGTGTGCCCGAAGGCGCATTCTAAGAACACGGAAATCCCATGCATGTGCGCGGTATCGATTAATTTACGGAGGGTATCAGGGTGGCCATAACCATGAAACGGCGCAAAATAGAAGCACGGATCGTATCCCCAATTCCAGCGTCCTGACCACTCAGCAACAGGCATGAGCGCGAGGCAATTAATTCCCATACTTTGAAAGTAGGGCAATCGTTCAATCACCTTATGAAACGTTCCGGCATTTGAAAAGGCACCTACATGCATCTCATAAACCACAATCTCCCTTAAAGACCGGGTTTTGTAATCTGCATCTCGCCATGGATAGGCAGAATCAACAACCATAGACGGTCCATTGGACCCAAAAGGTTGATACTGCGAATAGAGATCAGGGATCGGGGGACGTCCATCGATGCTGTATAAATACAAGTCCCCGGCTTTGCCTTCTTCATCTATTCCTGAAAAGACGGATCCTTCCACTGATCTTGTTTCGATCGTTCGCAATGGTTTTTGTTCGGAATCGCACACAATCACTGTCACCATTTGCGCCCCCTCAACTCTTGCGCGAAATTCAACTCCTTCAGACCGTATGACCGGACCGAACATTTCTAATGTCCCAACATTTTTCATAATAAAACTTTCTGGTATGGGTTGTGTAAAGCAGGATCACTGCCCCCCGGGGTAAGGGCTTGAAGATTTATTCTTCTAGGGGCGGCCCACGAGGATACTATTCAGCACAATGTGGACCGATTGAATTCACCTGCAGCTAATCGCATTTATGGAGTGTGATTTATAAATCAGTCTTAATTGGCTTAGCCTTTTCCATCTGCGAAAAGAGGCTGTAGACGCTGGGCACAACCAAAAGACTAAAAAACGTGGATATTGCCACGCCGCCAATGATCGTAATAGACATCGGCACACGGCTTTCTGCGCCTGGGCCAAAAGCAAGCGCCGGTGGGATCGCAGCCGCGATGGTGGCAAAGGAGGTCATTAAGATTGGCCTTAACCGAATGGGCGACGCTTTCAAGATGGCGTCACGGACAGATAACCCTTCGGTCTCCCGCACGTGATTCGTAAATTCCACCAGTAAGATCGAGTTTTTCTTAACAATTCCCATGAGCAATATGATTCCGATCATACTGTAAAAGTTCAGCGTATTCCCTGTCAGTACTAAGGCAATAAACGCACCGCTCAGTCCAAAGAACATTCCGAGTAAGATCGTGATCGGATGCACAAAACTGTTAAATTGTGACGCGAGCACCATGTAGGCCACGAGAATTCCCACCACGAAAGCAAACAACAAACCTTTGTTGGCATCCTTCAAATTTTGAGCCTGGTCCGTAAATTTAATTCGATAGCCGGCAGGTAATATTTCTTTAGCGATACTCTCGATCGCTGAGAGAACCTCGGCCTGCGAGTGTCCTACTGCAATGTTCGAAAATAGGGAAATAGAACGCTCTCGATTCCGTCGATTGATGGTTTGTAAGGTTGATTCCATTCGCGTGTCTACAACCTCGGTGATGGGCACTAATTCGCCAAATTGATTGCGCACTTGCAAATTTAAAACATCTGGCGTTTGGTTCCGTTGGCCCTCCATCAAACGGATCCGAATATCGTAACGTCGCCCTTCGCTTGTGTATTTTCCCTCGCGTATCCCACCGATCGCCGATCCGACTGTGCGAGCAATGGCATCCATCGATACCCCGCGGGCTGCGGCTTTATCGCGGTTCGGAACAATTTGAAGTTCGGGTTGGCCTTCGCGATAATTGGAATCGAGTTCCGTGACGAGACCCGTTGCGTTCAACCGTTTATTCATCTCAGCACTTTTCTCAAGGAGCACCTTCCATTCACCGCCTTGGATACTGAATTCAATAGGAAGCGACCGGCCCCGATCGTTAAACCCGCCGCGCGATAAATCGATAGGAACAATTTTGGCCTCCTTGATCTTTTGTAAATCCACCCGCACCTCTTCGATGATTTCAGTTTGTCGGAGCGTCCGTTCATTTTTGGGTTTGAGGGTGAGAAACAAGATTCCGCTGTTGACCTCTCCTCCTGTAAAACCACCGACTGCCGCAAAGTAGCGTATCACTTCAGGTCTCTTTTCCTTCACGTAATTTTCAATTTCTCGGAGCTTGGCTACCGTAAAATCTAACGAAGATCCTACTGGTGTCTCAAAACGGATCATGAACATGCTCTGGTCCTGGGCGGGTGAAAATTCTTTCTGAAGCAAAGGCTGATTTTTGCCAGTGCCAAGTTTGAGGGGGTGCCGCACTATCGGGATAAGCATGGTCAGGAAGAAAAACATAAACGAAACGATCACAACTATCACTCGATTGTTAAGGCACAGCACGAGCGCAGACCGATACAGCACAGCCCATGAATGGACTATTTTATCAACTCGTTTTGGCAACCACCCGGTCCGCTCGACATGCAGAAACTGCGAGCATCTCATGGGTGTCAGGGTTATGGCTTCTACAAGTGATAACACCACAGCGGCTGAGATCGTGACCCCAAACTCATAGAAAAAACGTCCAATCACGCCTTGCATAAAAGCGACAGGTAAAAAGATGGCCACAACCGCGATCGTTGCTGCTACAGCCGCAAATGTAATTTCGCGAGCCCCATCCCTGGCCGCACTCACCCGGTCCTTACCCATTTCATGATGGCGAACAATATTCTCCAGAACCATGATGGCATCATCGACCACAATTCCTATGGCGAGCGCTAACCCGAGGAGTGTGAACATGTTCAGGGTAAACCCGAAAAAGTACATGACCGTAAAGGTGCCTATCACAGAGGTTGGAATAGACAGCAGAATATTAAAAGTCGAACTCCACGAGCCTAAGAAGAGATAACATATGAGGGCGGTAAGTAAGGCCGACAGCCAGAGCGTAAACGTCGTTTCATGGATCGACTCTTTAATAAACGTCGTCATGTCAAAGTTGATCTGCATCTCCACATCGGGCGGAAGACTTTTTTGCACTTCTATCAACTGCTCTTTAACCGTGTCTGCAACTTCCGTGGAGTTTGCCCCGCGCTGTTTCTTGATTCCTAACCCAACGCCTTGCACTCCTGTAATATGCGAAATCCGCCTGATGTCGTTCAATCCATCTTCGATTGTCGCCACATCCCCAACCCGTAATGTCGTGTTGTAAATCGGGCGGCCACCCCGCTGTGTTATGAGAATATTTGCGACTGCGGCGGGCGTGAGAGCCTCTCCCATGGCGCGGATGTTAATTTCCTGCTTCTGATTCTCAATGGTTCCTGCGGCGGTTTCAACGTGATCATTTCGTATCGCGGCTTGCACATCGAGTACGGTCAGTTCGTTCTCCTTCAGTTTTTGGTTATCAACCCATATCCGCAGGTTCCTCTCAGCAAATCCTCCTAAGATCACTTCCCCAACCCCTGGAAGCACTTGAAACTTGTCGCGCAAGTTCAGGTCCGCAAACACGATCAAGTCCCGTATGCTCCGTTTCTCACTCCGGACTCCAATCCACATAATGGGCTGATCATTTGTGTTGTTCTTTGTGATTATGGGAGGCTCGACATCTACGGGCAATCGTACGCGACTGACTAACGATTGCACTTCAAGCAGTGCCGCATCAACGTTCCGATTGAGCTCGAGCTCTATATTGATGTTGGCGGTTCCTTGTCGGATATTTGATGTGATTTCTTTAATCCCTGAGACGTTGATAATCGCTTGCTCCATGCGATCCACGATCTCAGTTTCTATGACCTCAGGCGCTGCCCCCGGCCATTGCAAACTGATGCTGACATTGGGCGATTCCACCTCCGGCAACATGCTCACACCGAGTCTGAAATAACTGATCATCCCAAATAAAACCAACGCGGCCATGAGCATCCATGCAAAGACAGGGCGCCGGATAGCGATATCGGAGAGCATCATTTCAGGTCTCCTGTCGCTACGTGGAGTCGTACTAAATTTCGTTTCATCGCGATCTCCCCAGCTTGTAATCGGCGCATGAGATCGTTGAGCTGTCGGAGTGATTGGAGAACGTCGAGTTGAGTTATGATATGGTGACTATAATCATCCTCCTGTTGCCGATAGTTTTGTTCGGCGGTCACCACAGCTTCTTTGAGTTTAAGCACTTCACCTACAGAGGAGACGAAATTGTTGTAAGCGACGCGAACCTCTTTATCCGCCTCACGTTCAAGTCTTGCTAAATCAAGTTGGGATGAGCGCAAGATGGACTTGCGTTCGCGGACGCGGGCAGCAGTAACTCCCCCATCAAAGATTGGAAGGTCAAACGTGATGAACGCACTCCACTCACTGGGTGTCTCTGGGGTTTCGTAAATCTCGTAACTACCTTCCCCGGCAATTTTTGGCCAGTAATCGGCCGCAGCCGCTGACACTTGGGCTCGGGACGAACGCTCGGCTTGTACTGCGGCAAGCACGTCGGGGCGAAGGTTATTGATTTGAAGATACTCTTGAAGGGACTTTTTTGATGGTATGGGAAGAACCGAATCTTTAAGTTTGAGCTCATGTGCGGGTATGCCGGTCAAAAAAGCGAGCAGCTCCTTTGATGCGCCTAACAGGCCCCTGGTCGTTTCATACGTCACACGCGCCTCTGCTAAGTCCGTGCGCGCCGAAATCATTTCTGTATCCCGACTTTTACCCAATCTCACGCGCTCTTGTAACGTCGCCACACGCTTTTCGTGGGTTTGTGCGAGGCGACTCAAGATTTCCAAGTCTTGTTGATAATTTATCGTTTGATAAAAGGCGTCCGTGACGTCAAGGAACAGGAGTTGTTGATAACGATTTTTGTTTTGCCGGGCTTGTTCAATTTCGGCTTTCCCTGCTTTGCCCGTATAATATTCCTTAAACCCACTGAAGATGGGCATTTTGACATTGAGTCGTGAGTTAAATGACTCGGGGTTATTACTGAACGAACCCCCGCCAAATCCTGAGCCACCCGCTTGGGAGCTGCCGCTGGAACCTGATTGACTTGCCGATCCCGCTACGTTCCCGCCGCCGCCTCCGAAGCTCCCACCTACTTCATTCCTAAAGCTGCCTGTCGCGAGGATGTGCACCTGAGGCAAGGCCGCGCCTACAGCCTGCCAAAACCTGGCTTCCGCAGCCCGCACCTCCTCCTGCCGCATTCCTAACGTTTCATTTCTTAACAATGCTAATTCGTATGCGAGTTGTATGTCGATCGCATCAACCGTCCGGGGAACGGCATCCCCTTTTCCTACCAATGATTGTGTAGAACTCGCCGGCAATCGGGATTCCTCCGCGCACAATGCCAAACCCAAAGTCATGACACTCAGAAATATCCAAATATGGCGTACGAATACAAACCTTGTCATAACGTTCAATCTTAATAGCACCCTTCCACGGGACCCACGGAAAGCGCCGCCAATGAAACACCAGCCTCCGGTATGAGCAAGGTGTATTTAGTGCTTTGCCCAAATACCCAGCGGAAAACACACATTAGCCGCGAAAAGGCGCAAAATCGGAAGAGACGAAGACAGAGAGTTTCACGCGGAGGCGCGGAGATCGCGGAGGAAGAAGTTATAATAGAACTGGATAACATCACCGGAGCCATCGGGAATGCGGCAATGAACATTCACATGGACTCGGGACGGGAATTAGTTTGTCGATCACCTTTGATTTCCGTGTTTTTCTCTCCGCGTCTCAGCGCCTCCGCGTGAACCTGAACATACCGGGGATGGAAGGGAATAAAAAACCCTTTTCAGGATGACGATTGAATCTATAAACAACGGCCATGATTATACTTCCCGCGATTGATTTGAAAGACGGAAAGGTTGTCCGGCTCAGGCAAGGCAAAGCTGAGGACATGACCGTTTATGGAGATGACCCCGTCAAACAGGCCTTGGAGTTTCAGGAACAAGGCGCCACATACCTCCATATCGTTGATTTAGACGGGGCTTTTAGTGGGGATTCCAAAAACTTTGAGGCGATCCGACGTATTTGCAGCGCTGTGAAAATCCCTTGTGAAATGGGCGGGGGCATCCGAACACTGGAGAAAATTGAAGCCGTACTCGAAGCCGGAATCAGTCGTGCGATTATCGGGACAGCCGCATGCCAGGATCCGACGCTCATTGAAAAAGCAAGCACCCGATTTGGAAGAGCCAAGATCGCCGTTGGCATCGACGCGCGCGACGGGAAGGTTGCGGTTAAAGGTTGGACAGAAACCTCCCAGTGGTCACCCCTGGATCTTGCGAGAGTCTCCGAAAAAGCCGGAGCGGGCACGATCATCTACACCGACATTTCGACAGATGGCATGTTAGAGGGACCCAACCTCAAAGCCATGCAGGAGATGTCAGAGACCGTAAAATGTCAAATCATCGCCAGTGGAGGAGTAGGCACAAAAGCAGATGTTGAAGCTTTGGCAAAGGTGCGTAATCTATATGGCGTCATTGTGGGAAAAGCGCTTTACGATGGACGGGTGACATTGCCCGAGCTTATCGAAGCAACCCAGGTCACAAACCGATAACCATGCAGGAACCTAAACCATACGTACTAAATCAACCTGCGGGACGAACCATTGATTTTAAGCGTGAACTCAACGAACAACAGTTTGCGGCCGTTACCGCTACGCCGGGGCCGATGCTGGTCATTGCGGGGGCCGGGAGCGGTAAAACTCGGACGCTTATCTATCGGGTTGCTTACCTGATCGAAAACGGAATTGAACCCGGAAACATTCTGCTCCTGACTTTTACCAATAAAGCCGCAAGAGAGATGGTCAAACGGGTGGCGGACATTGTCCCTCAAGATACTTCATCGCTCATGGGTGGCACATTTCACCATGTAGCAAACCGGATATTAAGAAAACACGCCGAGCTTCTGGGGTTTACTAGTTCATTTACCATCATGGACCGCGAAGATTCCAAGGATCTCATCAACGCGTGCATATCGGAATTAAAAATTGATACCAAAAAGAAACGATTCCCGAAGGGAGACCTGCTCGCGGAAGTATTTAGCTTAAGCGTGAACACGGAAAAGTCCCTTCAACAAATCCTCGACGACCAATTTTCCTACCTTGATGACGTCAAGCAACAGATCATTTCCTTGTATCCGCTCTATCAAAAGCGCAAGAAATCGTCCAATTCAATGGACTACGATGATCTGCTCTTGAACATGTTAAAGCTTTTGCAAGACTTCCCGGAAGTAAGAGACAGATATCAAAAGCGGTTCCAGTTCATTTTGGTTGATGAGTATCAAGATACGAACAAGATTCAATCTGATCTCATTGACATACTGGCCGCGGCCCACAAAAACGTGCTTGTCGTGGGTGACGATGCCCAGAGCATATATTCGTGGCGCGGTGCCAACTACGAAAACATATTCAAATTTCCGGATCGGTATAAGGGCACACGCATTTATAAAATCGAAGTCAATTACAGGAGCACCCCGGAAATTCTGAAACTGGCTAACCACGTCATCGGGCAAAATTCTCGCCAGTTTAGTAAAGAATTGACTGCGACCCGCGCCTCCTCTGGAAAACCGATCCTCGTCCCCTGCCCCCATAACGGGAGACAAGCTCAGTTTGTGGCTCAGCGGATCCTTGAACTTCGCGATGAAGGACATTCTTTAAACGAATGCGCTGTCCTCTATCGCTCACACTTCCATGCCATGGAACTGCAGATGGAATTTACGAGGCGTCAGATTCCGTTTCAGATTACCTCTGGATTGAAGTTTTTCGAGCAAGCCCATGTCAAGGACGTTGCCGCATTCTTAAAAGTCATGCTTAACCCGCGGGATGAAGTCGCCTTTCGTCGCGTGATCAAACTCCTGCCAAGCGTGGGGGAAAAGACCGCTGACAAAGTATGGAACAAAGTGTCCGCCACACCAATCCCGTTCACCGATGGCGTTCATTCTGATTACCCGTTGTTCTGGGGAAAATTGGGAAGTTCAACCCCTGATTTTGTCCCTGCCAAAGCAACAGCATTCTGGAAACAGTTCACGGCGTTAATGGCCGACATGTCGATGCCCAACATGCAATCGAACATCCCGGAACTCGTGAGACTTGTGGTTGAGTCGCTCTATGACGATTACCTAAAAAAACAATTTTCGAATTATCAATCTAGACTTGAAGACCTTAATCAACTAGCCGCCTTTTCTCGGAACTTCGAAACAGTAGACGACTTTCTCATGCAACTTTCTTTAGTTGCAGGCGACGAATCGGGTGGCACCAAACCCGATCAAGACGAAGATCGCGTACGGTTAAGTACAGTGCACCAAGCTAAGGGTTTAGAGTGGCAGACCGTATTTATTATTGGATTGGCAGATGGAATGTTCCCCAGCCAGAAGGCCATTGAATCATCCGCAGATTCCGAAGAAGAAGAGCGCCGGTTGTTTTACGTCGCCGTCACGCGTGCACGAGATCAACTTTACTTATCGTATCCCATCATGCGCGAGAACGCCGCGTACACTGACTTCATACAGAAGCCCAGTCGGTTCCTTGACCTGCCGAAGGAGCTTGTGGAGGAATGGCGTTTAGCAAATTCGTTCGAGATGGATAACCCATGGTGACCGCCTCGATTCCGAAAGTCTTTCGTAATCAATGAGATAATAAGGCCCATCTATCCCACAAGTGGCATGTATGCTGCGCCTCTATGGGAAAAAAGGAGGTGAAACATATGAAACTAAAACAAACATTGTGCGTTCTCGGAATACTGGCAACTACCACCGGGTTTTCCTTGGCAGAAACCTATTCCAGAACCACCACAACTCGAACAGTGAGACCGGCATCTTATACCCATAGCTTTAATGCCATGGATAGAAATGGGGATGGGTTTTTGACACGATCAGAAGCTCGTCTCAGTACATCATCTTTTAACAGGCTTGATGTAAACCGTGACGGTGTTATTACCCACATGGAAATGTCGGGGAAATCGCACCACTCGTTTAATGGGCTAGATAGAAACCGGAACGGCCAGATTTCGATGAATGAATGGCCCGGGAGCCGCAACTCGTTCGCGAGACTTGACAGGAACGGTGACGGAAGTCTGTCACGTTCTGAGGTATCGCGATCCACTCAACGCTGGTCGCATAATCAAATGGATGTTAACAACGACAACTGGATATCCTATTCCGAATGGAGAGGAAATCGTGATGCCTTTGTTAATCTCGACTTGAACAACGATGGCAGGCTTGGTCAGTCCGAACTGGCTAATGTCCGTTTTTCGAACGACATGGCCACGCGTAGTGATTGGAGCAATAACCGAAACGTCCTAACCAGTGGAAACATTGATGACAACTTTGGTCCGCTCTTTCCATTTAGCGAGCTCGAAGCTCGTCAACGTGGGATTGGTACAATCGAAGCACGAAACAGTTGGATGAACGATCAGGTTTTTTAAAAAAACCTCGTTACTCTTCAACAGCCACGGACTCCGTGGCTGTTGGCTTTTTCCGGGATGACTTAATCCTTCTTAACGAACCGGATATCCAGATCACGAGCTGCTTTAACTTCGTCAACTCTTTGAATAGGCATGTCGAACGGAGCATTTTTCATTTGCTCAGGATTCTCCTTAATCTCAACGGAAATTTTGTTCATTGCCATGATGAAACTATCCAACGTTTGACGACTCTCGGTTTCAGTGGGCTCGATCATGATGCATTCTTTCACAATCTGCGGCCAATAGATGGTAGGAGAATGAAATCCGTAATCTAGGAGACGCTTCGCTACATCGCGTGCGCTTGAGCCCAGTGCTTTTTGTTGATCGCCACTTAAAACGAACTCATGCATGCATGGGCCGGGATAAGGGTCTGTATAGTTCTCTTTTAACTGTGCCTTCAGGTAGTTCGCATTGACAATTGCACCCGTGGCGATCCGGATTAATCCCTCAGCCCCATGTGCGCGGATGTAGGTATAAGCGCGCACCAGCACTCCGAAGTTCCCATAAAAACAGCGAACTCGGCCAATGGACTTCGGTCTATTGTAATCCCAAAAAAAGCGACCCTCCTTTTGCACGATCCGAGGCACAGGAAGAAATTCTTCCAGCTCCTTCTTAACACCCACAGGCCCGGAACCAGGACCCCCGCCCCCATGAGGTGTACTGAACGACTTGTGCAAATTCACATGCATTACGTCAAAGCCCATGTCACCCGGGCGCGCAAGACCCAGCAGAGCGTTTAAATTTGCGCCATCATAATAAAGTAACCCGCCCTTGGCATGGACCATTTTCCCGATTTGAATGATATCCTTCTCAAAAAGCCCGACTGTGTTCGGGTTCGTTAACATGATCGCTGCCACGTCCTCGTCCAACGCCTTTTCGAGTGCCGCCACATCAACGCATCCATCCGCCCCTGAAGGAATCGTAACCACCTCGTACCCGCCCAGTTTTGCGCTACTGGGGTTTGTTCCATGTGAAGAGTCCGGGACCAGAACCTTTTTACGTTGGCGCCCTTTGGAAAGATGATAGGCGCGGATGACAAAAATGCCCGCAAGCTCTCCATGAGCACCCGCAGCTGGTTGAAGGGAAAAAGCGTTCATTCCCGTGATTTCGCACAGCATCCCTTCAAGCTCATGAAACAACGCCATAGCCCCCTGAACTGTCTCTTCAGGTTGGTACGGATGGATTGAGGCAAAACCCGGTAAAGCAGCCGCCTTATCGTTGATTTTTGGGTTGTATTTCATCGTACAAGAACCCAAGGGATAGAAGTTTGTATCGATAGAAAAGTTAAGTTGCGAAAGGCGCGTATAATGACGGACGACGTCGAGCTCCGAAACTTGGGGTAGGTTCAATGGCGAACGGCGCCTGAATTCCTCGGGAATATGGTTTGCGGCACCCGGTTTAACAGAAAATGTGGTGCCCACATGCCCTTCAACCGATTTTTCAAAGATGACCGATTCAGTTAGTTTCGTACTCATTTAAATAATGGATTTAAGGGCGTTCACAAAAGATTCGATCTGAGAGTCTGATTTAGTTTCAGTCACACAGACCAAAAGATGATGAGTCAGTTCAGGATAAAACTGATCCAAAGCCAACCCCGCGAAGATATTTTTTTGCGCCAGAGCCGATACAACTTCTTTAGCTGGTCGTGGGGTTTTTAGAACGAACTCATTAAAAAACGGTTTCTGAAACGCGAGGCTGTATCCGGGAACCTCAGCCAACATTTTCGCCGCGAAATGACTCTGTTGGACGTTCAATTCTGCAACCTGTTGCACCCCTTTCTGGCCTAACACAGACAGATAAATCGTCGCGCGCAGGGCCATTAACGATTGGTTTGTGCAAATGTTGGACGTCGCTTTTTCACGGCGGATATGCTGTTCGCGAGCTTGTAAAGTCAGGCAAAACCCAGAAGCCCCCGACATGTCGATCGTCTTACCAACGATCCGACCAGGAATCTTGTGTACCAAGGATTTTGAAGAAACCATGAACCCTAAATAAGGACCCCCGTATGAAATATGATTCCCTAATGGCTGGCCTTCGCCTATCGCGATATCGGCCCCGTACTCACCAGGGCATTGAACGATCCCGAGAGAAATAGGATTCACGACCGCAACAAAAAGTGACCCGGTTGACGCACTTATTTTACGGACACGAGGCATATCTTCAAGATTCCCAAAAAAGTTGGGAGACTGAACAAAAACCGCAGCGGTGTGGTTATCGCATTTGCTAAGGAGCGAGTCCATGTCTGTAACGCCCCCCTGATGAGGCACCATCACGATCTCAGCACCAATACCCGACGCATAGGTTCGGATCGTTTGAGTGTACTCAGGGTGGACCAACTCAGAAACGAGGATCCGATTGCGTCCGGGTTGCAAGTTCACGCTTAAATAGACACATTCAGCCACAGCTGTTGACCCATCGTAGAGAGAAGCATTTGAGGCTTCTAACCCCGTCAAAGCGCACATCATACTCTGGAACTCGTAAATCGCCTGCAAGGTCCCTTGGCTTGCTTCAGCCTGGTAAGGAGTGTAAGCCGTGTAAAACTCTCCACGCCCTGCAAGGTAATCAACCACTGTCGGAATAAAATGTTCGTAAGCACCTGCCCCGAGAAAACAATCACTTTGATCGGCGGACACATTCCGCGCGCCCATTTTTTTCATTTCCCGCAACAGTTCCATCTCACTGAGAGCCGGAGGAAGATTTAATTTTGGAAATCTGATAGGCTCCGGGATCGACTCAATAATATTCAGAAAGTTTTTAAACCCTGCAGCCTGAATCATTTCCTGCAGGTCTGACTCTGTGTTCGGAACATAATCCATATTATTTCGAATGTTTTTTAATGACTTGTTCTATGGCTGCCAAGTTGCCGCCCCCATTGTATATTTCTTTACCGTCCGCCCCGTATATGCGGATAGCTGGAATTGATTTTAAACCGTATTGTTTGGCTACAGGAGAGTCCCAGTTGACGATATTCACTTTCTTAAGCACCACACCATCCGAATTTTTTATCAGCTCCTCGAGAGCCGGAGCCAACTTTAAACAAGGCCCACACCAGTCAGCATAAAAATCGAACACAGTCACCGCCCCAGGCTCAAGCGCCTTTGCAATTTCAAATTTCTCACCACCCTTAGAGGCGTACGAAATTTTCTCGCCTGATCCAAAAACGATCCTTCCGAGTGACATCGAGGTCAACTCCTTAGACGTTCCATCCTGCAATTTTATAAAAAACTTGCCGCCCTCAAACTTCTCCAGGGTTATGAGTTGGTCCTTCAGTTCTCCTGAGGTCGGCGTGATCGGCACTCCGGCCTCACCCCAAGAAATAGATTGGATCTGAATACCGGCCTTCTTTTCTTTCTTGTCGTTGATCAGAAGGTTGAAGTCCCCTTTTTCAAAGCTCAGAACTTTACCCTCCGATTGAGTGCCCCCTTTGAACACGAATTCCTCGGCACGAAGTTGAGGAGCTGCACACGCCAACAAAACGAAGGAGAATAATAATTTCATAGACCCGATACTATCGGCGATCAATACTTTTTGGCAACACACGAGACACAAAATCATTTTCTGTTTTTATAGAAAACGACGTGAAAAGGCATATTCAAAATGCCCCCTCAGTGCATGGAAAACCTAAGAAAAATACTTAAAACTCAAATTGAACATCCGTCAGGCGGTGTTCAACCTCAGTCAGAACCTTTTTCTCCGCGTCTTCACCTTTGGCGATAAACGTGACACTGAACCGCAAGTGGGCACCGGCATCGTCCCAAGGGACTGTGGAAATGAGTTTTTCAACGATCAGGAACTGGGAAACTTCCTCAGCATTTTTAAACTCATTGCGCTTGCCCGCGATCACGGCTGCCTTGGGTGCCTTTACATAAAGGAAAAAGGAACCCTTGGGTTTCCGAGCATCGAACCCTTTCTTTTTGAGTAACGGAACCAGTAGGTCCATTCGGCGTGAATATTTAGCCGCGATTTTTTCGGTAATCTCAGGATGTTCAAAACAATAAGCGCTCGCATTTTGCACGGCTAAAAACTGGCCGCTATCACTGTTATCCTTAACGTCGCCGTAGGCTTTGACCAGAAGTTCATTCCCAGCGACAAATCCGCAGCGCCAGCCGGTCATGTTAAACGTCTTGCTTGTTGAGTGGAGTTCGATGCCCACATCCTTCGCCCCGGGCGTTGCAAGGAAACTCAGGGGTTTCCCGTCAAACACAAGTGAAGTGTATGCGGCGTCGTGAATCACGATCAAATTATTCTTCTTCGCAAAGGCCACAACGCTCACAAAAAACTCTGCTGTAGCGGAGGCTCCCGTTGGGTTATTTGGATAATTCAATACGACAACTTTGGCGCGCTTTAGTTTATCCTCAGGGACAGCTTCAAGGTCAGGCAAATAACCATTCTCCTCAGTGAGTGGCATGTTGTACACCTCGCCTCCATAATATTTAGAGTGCGTTCCAAACACAGGATAACCAGGCGTCGTCATGAGCACAACGTCCCCCGGATTTATAAAAGCAGCAGGCAAAATGGAGAGCGCCGCTTTGCTCCCTATCGAGTGAAGCACTTCTTTCTCGGGATCAATCCCCTTTACCCCGCACACACTGTCCAGATACTGGGCTGCAGCATTTTTGAGTGGGGTGCCGCCGTTATCAGAATAACCTCGATTCTCGGGCTTCTGAGCTTCTTTGTGCAAAACATCAATCACTTCGGGGAACGCCATTTCGTCAGGCTCACCTACACCCATGTCGATGAGTACAATGCCCGGCTTGGAATCCATGGCTGAGCGTTTAGCGCGTTTGATTTTTTCAAACTTATAAATGGCTGTTGATTTTCCGTATTGGTTTCCGCCGATACGCTCAGCAAAGAGGTTTTGAATATAGGTGTCAGACATAAAAGTTGAGTTGGCGTTAGGTTCCTGTTTTATTAAAGCCGTGAAGGTTATTCAGAGTCCCCAAAAAATGCAAATGGAAGCTTTGAAGGTTCGTGCTCAAGGGCGCACCATCGCTTTTGTCCCCACCATGGGCGCTTTGCATCAGGGTCATTTGAGCATCATTGACCTTGCGCACACCTACGCGGATATCGTGGTGGTCAGCATTTACGTAAACCCCACCCAGTTTGGGCCGAATGAAGATTTCGCCAAATACCCGCGCCCGATCAAAAAGGACACAACCCTTTGTCAATCCCGCAAGGTTGGAATTCTGTTCAACCCTAAAACCCTTTACGTGCCAGACCATTCGACTTGGGTAAATGAAGACGCGGTTGGCTCAGGATTATGTGGGGGATCACGCCCCGGCCACTTCAGAGGGGTTACGACGATCGTAGCAAAATTATTTAATATTGTGCAGCCGCACACCGCCCTTTTCGGTCAAAAAGATGCCCAGCAATGCGCAGTCATAGAGCGCATGGTTCGTGACCTGAACTTTCCCATTAAAATCGTCCGCGCTCCTATCTACCGAGAAGCCAGCGGTCTTGCGATGAGTTCGCGCAACGTTTACCTCTCAGAGGAAGAACGCCGTCAATCCCTTGCGCTTTCGAGTGCCCTTCTTCAAGTCAAAAGGTCTTCAATAAAAACCAAAGCTGTGCGTACTCTCCGTAAAGAAGCAGAAGGAATCATTTCCCAAGCAGCTCCGATGGCGCGTCTTGATTACATCGAGTTCCGGCAGGCATCGTCGTTCGAGCCATTGACATCCATTGTGCGGGGTAAAACCCTTGTGGCTGTCGCCGCCTTTTTTGGTAAAACAAGATTGATCGATAATTTTATTTTATAATCTATGCAACAACCCGACTCAATGGACTCAGTATCCAAGAAAGAAATTTTTGGCACCCTCCTCATTGTGATCCTCACAAGTATACTCCTGATTGCATGCACGCTATGGTTTCGGAAAAGCTCTCACTTACGCCAAACTAAACACGAAATGGCTCAGCTCGAATCCGCCATGATGCAATATCACAAAATACATAAGCAGTGGCCCATCGCCGACTCGGGCGTGGCATCGTTCGACAAAAAGGTAGTGATGGCCCTTGCTGGTAAAAATAGTTCAGGAACGATCTATTTTAATTTTGAGAGAGACCGAATCGACTCAAAAACGCGATATAACAATCCCTTTTTCATGGTTCATGGTAAGGACGACTATACTTACAAGTTAGTGTTTGATCAGGACGGAGATGGGAAAACCATTATACCTGCTGGAACCCCACCCTTCACCGGCGCCATTACAAATAACAAACCCGTGTCACTCTGGATCCTCCCCAACGCAGGACTGCGGACCACCAACAATGTCCCAAAAAAACTGGTAAGTCCCTTACGGCACCACTTTTATCACTTCCCTAAACACCATGTCGAAAGGTTCAACGGGCGGGTTGTGCTTTTCAACGGACTTCAAATACGTTTCGCACGTTTTAATCTCCGTATTGATAAACTCGGTTAGGATGGGAATAGCCGGAGCGATTTCACTTTCAAACCCTTTTTTCTTAGACTCAATAAGTTCCTCGATTGTGGACAGCACCTTCGGGTCCGTTACCGTTTGAGCCACTATTTTGGCAAACTCCATGGGAACAGGGCCCAAACCTTGTTGCACCCACTTGACCGCTAACAACGGCCTGAGCACGTAGAAATATTTCTTAGTCCGAACGTTCTCGGTCTTGAAGTAATCCTTATAATTACCTTGTGCCATGTGGAAGTAGTGATGAGCTGAAGCATAACCTGAAAAGTGATCCTGCTTTAAGGTCCGCAATAGGTCGGTGAACCGTTCTTCCGTTTTATACACGATCGGCGAGCTCAACCACTCCATCAGCGGAGGATTCGATTTTCGTAAAAGACCGAGTGCTTTCCTGATGTCCCAGCCGCTGCAATCGATGTCATCAGTGATAGGTCGTTCAATCACGTCCCGCCGGTCTTCAATCGACAAATACCAATCGGGTGGATGAGCATAGACAAAACGCACATCATAATCGCTATCGCTTGATGGAAACCCCCACGCACGACTGCCGGATTCGCATGCAAACAAAACACGCACGTTTTCCTCGACCTCAATCTGAGCCAACCGCGAGTTTATCTCTTTCCGGATGGAATCGTTAATCGTAGAAGTGGCATCAGTGTTCATGAAAGAACAAAGGGGTTAAACCGATGGAGTTGAAGTAGGTTTTAAAGCTGCATTGCGTCCCTGATTATAAACCCAAATGCCATAGACCGTAAACACGACCTCAAACACCACAAAACCGATGGCGTAGATAAACCCTCCGGCACCGAAACCATAACTGTGAAGGCCCTTCCCGAGAACAAAGTTCACGCCGTACCAAGCCATAAGGACACTCTGGAACGCGAACATACTCCCGACCGCCAAACCGAACCCGCCCCACCAACCGGCGATGCGTCCGTGGAGAATAATTAAATAAGCCAAAAGTGTAATCAAAGCCCAGGTTTCTTTCGGGTCCCAATCCCAGAATCGGCCCCAAGAATAGTTAGCCCACACTCCACCCAATATTGTTCCTGCAGCGAGGAGCATCACTCCGATTTGCAGGGTTCGGTACAAGTACATGTACACAACTGGCGGTATTTTTTCATTTTTATAGAAGATAATTGAACCTAGAATGATATGCCCAAAACCAAGCGCCAAAGCAAAGGCGGCGTAGGACGATGTGATGGTCAACACATGAACCGTTAACCAAAAGTTATTGCGCAGCACTGGAACAAGAGGGTGAATGGAACTACTCAAAATGGTCGTTTGGGAATCGGCCAAAATTAATGAAATAATAGACACCGGTAGTGCCGCCAAGAGAAAGTAACGGGCTTTATACACCCCTTCCAAAATAAGCGCAAATAAGGTGCAACCAAATGAAAGCCAGATCACTGTCTCGTACATATTTGTGACCGGAGCGCGTCCAGCAATAATGCTCCGGGCGGTCAACCCAAAAATCTGAAGCGCAAAGGCAATCAGAATGATGCCCCATACCACTTTATAACCCGTATCGCGTTTGTACGAAGTGGTTAACAGGAGCAACACAAAAGCAACAACATTTAACATCCATGCGTACATGAAGGGATGCCATTTCTGGTAGATCAATTCCAAAGATAACAATCCAGGGCTTGGGTAGCGCAGAGAACCAATAACCACGAGAGCATCGACTGTTTTTTCCGCTGCCATTTTGGTGTTCGGAGCATTTCCGCTCTTGTAAGCCATACTCAAGGCTTGGATGGCGTTAATCGAAGGAAGGAAGCTTGGATTGTCTGAAGCATTTTGTATCGCCCCACTAACCGACAGCCAATGATCGGACCCTTTCTGAGACAATGGGAAAGGCTTCACGGCGTCATCATTTAAAAAGAGAGAGAACAAAGACATGCGATTAGCTACCTGTCCCACCTCGCGCTGCAGAGGCGACGCCTTAAAGTCCTTATCTTTTTTCTTCATTGCTTGAATGTCCTGGAACATTTGACGCAGGTTTGCCTGAGCTGCCAATTGTTCATAACTGGCGTATTTGTTTTCCTTATCCATTCCTAACTCTTTACGAAGCGGAAGGTAATCAACCAGGATAATGGGTTTGTTTGCCCATTCATTTGGGGAAAACCACATGTCAGTGATGACTGTAATAGCCGGAACTTTTTTTCCTGATTCGTCTTTATACTCTGCTTTCCCATAAATGGTCTGCAAAGTTTCAATGGCGAAGGTATGATAAGGTTTGCGGCGTCCATTATCCTGGACAGCCATTCGATCAAGAGGAGCCGTAGCGCCGCCTAACTCATCGGCGATTAAGGGGCAGAGAACGAACAAGCCCAGTATTAACTGATACACAATGAACCTCATACTTAAATTGCCTTTCCTTCAGTTCCCACAGTTTCTTCTTTTTTCTTTATCCCGGGGCGAATGTAAAACATGGTAAAAATTCCTGCGCAAATCATTAAGGAACCAATCCATTTAAAAAGCCAACCTGGATCGTGTAATACCTGTAAAGTCGTAGTATCTAGGTTTTCTGGATCCCATTCCGCTTGGGAAAACTTGTAAGTCTGTCCTGTCAAACTGCGCCAGAAAGCTTTTGGGAAGCTTGCAGGATGATTCATCTCCGCATGACCACGCAACTGTTCACCCGATTTTATATCACTGAAAAGTAAGTGACTGATAAAATTGGCCGGTTTGTCCGTTCCCTCATCGCGAGGAACCTCGAACTTTTCCAAGGCCACAGTAAACGGCACCTGCATCGTGCGGAGCCCGTACCCCACCTGAACAAGTTCGGGACCTAAAATAATATCCGAATAACTTCCCGACATAATCCATTCAGGTTGAGACCTCGCCCCTTTTGAGTCAGTTAGATACCCCATGATCGCCACGCCCCCTTCATCCTGGGGTCCACCCAGTACGATATCTGTTTTCAGAATAGATTTATCATGAACAGCCTTAATAGTGATTGACCAGTCTGCCCAACCAGGTTGAAAACTTTGCCCCACTTTGGCTATGCCTTTGCGCGAAACCACGCTGTTGCGACTCACCTCATAAGCCACTTCATCCTTACCAAAAGGTGCTAATTTTAACACAGGCCGAGCCAGCTTCATGGCCATTTGCGGACCGACTTTCATGCGCCCCGATAATTTGATAAGCACAGCAGGGTTCTCTGGTTTCTGACTCATGGTATCGGGTTTTCCTGATTTCATTATGAAGTGCGGCCAAAAATTTATAACTTCGAAAAGTGTCCCATCGGGTAAACGCATGGGTTTGCCGATTTTACCTTTAATCAGAATCGAAATCCCCTCTTCTTCCCAATCTGGGTATACACTATTACTGTGGTCGTGGCCTTCATGATTTTCATCTGCATGGTCAAAATCAATGTGAACCGCGAAAGATTTGTCCGGTTGAACATTTAACGAAATACCGTAAGGGCTTTTTAGTTTTAAGGTGTTATCGACAAATTCGAGTTCCGGGGCTTTCATCAGGATCATCCGCGTTTCAGCAAAAGGCTCCCCGTTTAGATGCGGAACTGACCTATCCTTTTCTGTGACCTCAAGTGCATCGACCCATTGCACCGATGCCATTCCAAAAAAATCTGTTGTTCTCGATTCGGGTGTTCCGTTCCAAACAACCACGGACTGTTGCTTCCCCATCATC
This sequence comes from Verrucomicrobiota bacterium, assembly GCA_034440535.1. GTDB lineage: Bacteria > Verrucomicrobiota > Verrucomicrobiia > JAWXBN01 > JAWXCD01 > JAWXCD01. Next base: position 27,706 of record JAWXCD010000078.1, read on the forward strand.
GCACTTTGAAACTCAAGTTCAAAACCAGGCGCGGCGTTCGTACTAGTGTCAACCTGTAACGTTGGTTTGTAGATTGCGTTTGTCGAGAGGCTCGTGACGAGAAACGTTAATTCAGTTTCCGGAACATTAAACTTACGCGGCTTTTCTTCGGTCGGCACTCGAATGTCCGTGTTGAGATCCGTGATAAACCCAGCCTTCAACCGTGGCACATTAAATTGGATCACGCTTTCATCTAGAATAAGGCGGCTGTTAGGAATCCCTTTTTCGAGTGTTATGTTTGCCTCAAAGCCTGTCCTTGAACCAATCATGGCACCAAAGAGAAGCGTGATAATCCCCGCATGGGTAATGACAAACCCAGTATGCTTTTTTTGCCATGGCCAACGGGTTAATGCCGCGAAAAACAGGTTGGTCGCCAGAACGGTAAGCCAAATAATAAAGAGTGGATTCCGATAGAAATAAGCACGTGCGATCTTACCATTAAACTGGGATTCCATTATGGTCGCAGACGCGCATGCAATGGCCAGTATTGAAAGAAGGATCATCGCCAATTGTAGCGAGCCTAAGCGATGAACCATCCACCACCACTTGGAATTTAATTGGCGTTGTTTAATTAAGTTTTTTCTCTGTGCGTCTGAAATCGCTGTCATACCTGAACCGCCTGTTTAAGAACCCCTGTCGCTGCCACCATTCCTAAAGTCATACCCAACACCATGGCTAAGGATGTAAGTAGAAAATGTACATTCGCGGAGGCAGGAGTAAATTGACTCATTACAAATGAACTCCCCTGCATACCCAGTAGCATCCCGACACAACACAAAACTACATGCCCGTGCCTCTGCAACAACGAACTTTTCTCCGCCCCTTGTTTGGGCGCAAGCAACACCATAACGGGAGCACTCACTCCGAGCATCATAATATGCATCCATCCTAAATTCGAACCGCCATGGGCAATCGTGCAACTGCAGAGGCAAATCCCTTTTTGTATGGCTGGCTTAAAACCTGTGTCAAACCACCATCCAACGAACATTGCCAAATGTCCAAACGAAATCATGAGCATAAAGAGACGGTGCACCAATCCATGTTGGCCTTTCTTCCAGTAAACACCAAGCGCCCACCCCGCGATTAAAAATCCTCCAACCAAAGCAATCGCCTTCCCTCCTTGAAATACCCCCAAATACACAAGTAGCGGGCCTTGCACTGCCAATCCCGATCCTACAAAGAAAGCGGGTACATACTTGAGGGCAGCGGAGAAATCCCATTGGCGTTTAACGACCGCCTGTTGTTTAGATTTTCGAGCGGCTTCAGGTTGGGTTGCTTTTCCTGCCATTGTGAATGCCCGTGCACTTACGGTAGCGCTCGCCAGCACCATCAAGACGGACGCAACGACTGGATGCACTAACCCAACCACAGCCAGTGCCATCCCAACAAAATTGTATACGGTTGCAAAAAGCAGATTTGAACGGATCAATTTTCTAACCGATTGCGCTACGCCCAAGGCTTTCGGAACCATACTGAGGTCGCCGGATATTAACAATCCATCTGCGGCTGCGCACGTTAAGTCGGACCCTCCGACAAAAGAAATCCCTGCATCCGCCACAGCCATCGCTGCCGCGTCGTTTAAACCGTCGCCCACAAACAGGACCCGATCCCCCTTAGCTTGTAGTTGTCGTATTTTGGCCACCTTCGACTCCGGGGTAAGTCCTGTACCGGTGCTAACAGCTGGCGGAAGTTGCTGCGCAAATAAAATACGTTCGTCCCCCGTTAGGATGAGGACTTTGAACCCGGATTGCACTAATTGCTTAATTGATCCAATCGCAGTGTCGCGTGTGTTCTCGACCAGATTAATACAAGCGACGATCTGTCGGTTCACAGAAACAAAGACTTTCCTAGCTCCCTCGATCGTTGATCGCCATGACTCCGGACACCCCTCGAACGAGCTTGGCAATTCAGCGTTCCCTAAGGCAACTTCATATTCTGTGGAATCAAGAACGACCGCCCCAAGAACACCGACTCCCGGTATTGTTCTAAATCCAAGCACCTTTCCCATTGGTTTACCTTGAATCGAATTACAAATCCCTGAAGCAAGTGGATGATGAGACTCTGACTCTAGGGTAACAGCGAGGGACTGTATCAGTGCTGACTGTTCGGAGTCGACATAGTGCCAGTTTGAAACGATTAACTCGGCTTCACTTAAAGTTCCGGTTTTATCAAAAATAACAGTGTCAATTGCCGCCAGCTTCTCAACCAAGTTCGCTGAAACTGGGATAAGGCCTTGCCTTGCCAACGCGTCGATCGCAGTCCACAAAGCAATCGGCGTAGCCAATCCCATCGCGCAAGGACAAGCGACAAGAAGAACGGCCAAAGCATTAAACATGGCAGGAACAACCCCAGCCACAATGTACCACCCAAAAAATGTCAACAAGGCCGTGAGTATGACTAACGGCAGGAACCATCGCACAATTCTGTCCGCTTCTCGCTGTAATGGTGAAGGACGCGACAAATGTGCGTCGATGAGGTTTAACAAATTTTTTAAGGACCCTGATTCCCCTTCGCACTTCACACGTAAGGGTGCATCCAAAACAAAAGAACCTGCATACACCGCATCTCCCGGGGATTTCACTACCGGAGTTAATTCCCCTGTCCGTGCCGTCTGTCGCACGAGCGCAGTCCCCTCGGACACAACCCCATCAACGGCAAGAGCCATGCCTGGACGGGCAAGAATGATATCACCCTTTTGCAAACGAGAAAGCGGAACTTCCTCCAGTTGCCCATCGTCGGTCACTCGAACACACCGGCTTAATTGCTGACTTAAATTCCTTGCTAACGAGAGTGCTTTTTCCTTTCGTTGACCCGCTAATAGTGCACCTAAAGTGTGGATGGCAAGTAGGATCGATATCACTTCATAAAAAACAGGGCCGGATCCTGTGTACGAAGACACCAGTGACACCATCAAGGACCCATAAATCCCAGTAATAAAAAGTTGTTCAAAGACAATTCGTTTCTGGCGAGCGGCAGTAAACGCTTGGCGATGAACCGGACCGCCAAGCAAAACAAGAACCAGAAGGGAGGAAATGAGTAGAACCACGTGGACAATCGTGCGCGCCGTTCCATCGGGGGGCGATAAGCTGATGGCCAATCCGAATGTCATAGACTGCGCGGCAACGAGGATTCCCAACCCGATTTTAAACCATGCGGCCGCTTTTCCTGGAGAAACAGGACTGCACACCGAGAGGTCTTCGAGTGAGAGGGGACAACAATGGGCCATGGCCACCATAACTTAAGCCGTGCTGCTTAAATTACAAGCAAGGTGAAATCAAAAATTTGTATTTCATAAAACGACTGGTACTACTGACGTTTTCTGATTATTTAACTTTATGGAACTATTGCCCCCTGCAGTTAAAGTGATGCACTTATACATTTCCCCTGGGCACAATTATTTCGGCCATTTCGGCAGGCCCGCTGGGGTAAATCCCATTGTCGAGGTGCCTTCGATTGAGTGCATCACAAATAAGGGTATCGTTAATGATCGGTTCTTCGACTACAAAAAAGATTACAAAGGGCAGATCACGTTTTTTGATTATGCTGTCTATGAACAGTTATGCGTGGATTTTGGGGTCACAGGAATTCCTCCGAGCGTTTTCCGACGAAATGTCATCACACTCGGGGTTGATCTCAACAGCTTAATAGGAGAAACCTTCGTTATTCAAGGGGTCCAGTTCAAAGGAACTGAGGAAGCCAAACCTTGTCATTGGATGAACCAGGCCTTCGCCGAGGGTGCCGAAAAGAAGTTGAAAGGATTTGGTGGTCTTCGTGCACAGGTTCTTTCCGACGGAAGCCTTAGTTCGGATTCCTTAAGCGCATGACCTTCGATGGCCTTATTTTGGCGGGCGGAAAATCAAGTCGCATGGGACGAGACAAAGCTTTTCTGTTGATCGATGGCAAACCGCTATGGGAAATCCAAGCAGAGCGACTGCGGAAAGTCGGCATCGAGACTATCTACCTCTCTCGGCATTCCAGCGACCATTGCCTTTTTCCCGGTGTGCGCACGATATTGGATCCCGTCCTTCCTGATGACCTCTCGCACAAAGGTCCGTTGGCAGGGCTCGTTTCAGCGTTGGAACGCATGGAATCCACCCATCTTGTTGTGCTGGCAGTCGACCTTCCCAATATGACAGAGCATTTTTTAAAAAAATTAATGGGCTTAACCACTGAACAATGTGGAGTCGTTCCCCAATCCAAAAATGGATTATTTGAACCATTGGCCGCAACGTATCCTAAAGGATTGTATGACCTCGCACTCGCCCAATTAACGGGTGGGCAATTGGCACTGCAAACCCTTGTCAAAAATGCAATCGCCAAGGGATTGGTCACACCTATGAATCTTATCGAACAAGACCTTAGTCTTTTCAAAAACTGGAATTCATCTGAAGACCTTACTTAACTTATGTTGAGCTATAAAAATTTGAATGTTACCTACTTAGGGGTGATAGTAGTAATCACATGAATCAAACTGTTGTTTATCAAATTGACGAATCCGGAACTATTCAGTTTGTAAACCAGGAGTATCGAAAGTTTGCCAATGCCCAAGGCCGTCCTGATATAGCCAATCCCGTTGGACAATCACTTTGGGATAACATCACGATTCCAGAGCTTGTACTCGTTTACAAGGCAGCGCTTCAAAATGTGCTTCGAACCGAAAATCCAATAACGTTAAACTGCCGGTGTGACAGTGTGTTATTTAATCGAGACTTAAAGATCGAAATTTCTTTGGCCACGTCCCTTGCAAATCCCCTATCCAGTAAATGGCTTTATCAGTTCTCTTGTAGCTCGATAGAAACAAGAAAAAAAGGAATACACCTCTTTCCTGTGGAAAATGGGGTTTGCACCATGTGCAGTTGGTGTAACAAATTACGGGTGCTAAACGAGTGGAAGGAATTGGAGGAAATGGGCACGGGCTCAGACCTTTTCATGGGCACTTTAAACGCCCATATTACTCACGGCCTTTGCCCAGTCTGCTACACTCATCTCCAAGAGGAGATCAGCCTTCTCAGGGCCGGATAACCTCAATGATTGTCAGGTTTTTCAGAAGATCCCTCTTTAGATACGGGTCGTTTAGGTTCTTCCAATTCAGCTTTGTTGATTAACTTCAACGTTTGCATGTGATACTGGCACAACGTGTTGCCACGAAGGACATAAACGAAGTGGTCATTAGCCACAATCGCGGGGGACATAGGGGGCATCATAGGTCGTTTTTGATCTTGTCCTTGTCCTGAATCTTTACTCTGTTGACCGCCGTTAGGTTCAGAATTTTCTCCGGAACCCTCCTACCCCATTAGGACACCAACCGTTGATAACAAGGCCCATCCGGAAAAAGTGAGTTTGAGTAATTTCATCCTGCAAGTTTATCATGTTAATGCCCAAAATAAATACAAACATGTTTGATCCATGAAGAGCCGCGGAAGCAACACGCACTCCTACAAGGAAGTGCCCCTCAAAGGAGTTTGTTTATCTTATCCATACTGAAAAGGGCGTCCCTGAGCCTTGCTGCCATTTCGTAGTCTTCCTTTTCAATGGCTTTTGCCAGGTCTTTCTGGATTTTCTCACGTGGCGTCAAAGGTTGATGCAACTTGACTTCATCCAACCATGTCGAGAGGAACTTGAGTTCGGTACTCCCCTCTATCATGTCCTCACTTTGTGTCTGCGCTAAAAAATCTTTAATTTTTTCGATCCCACGCGTGATGTTATCTATGGCAGCGCTGAAATCCTTCCGTTCCAGAGCTCGATTCGCTTTGGAGCGAGTATTCATCATTAAGATATAGGGTCTGAACTGTTGGAAAACCATGGCCAACTCATCCTTAACGGCATATTTGGCCACAAAATCTAATAACGCGATATTTCGCTGGGTATCTCTGATGACCACATCGTATTCACCTAGGTGAAAACAAGCGAGGTAACGATGGTAATACTGAACCGCCTCCTGCTGGAGTTTGGTGCAATCATTTTCATCAAGGGTAAATCCGTCCTCGCTTCCGTTTTTCTCCACGTGCCTTTGCAACAGAGATTGATAGTGGTCAAGGAGTGATTCTTTGCCAAAAGGCGTTTTACCGTCGGGGCGACCATTGAACTCCATTTGCAGCATCCCCATGTCGAGGCGCAGCTGAATTTTATCGCGGCCGTCGTCGCCTTTGATTCGGCGAACGATAACTTGGTTGGGTTCAAACTCCCAACCTTCAAGGATTGAATTAATATCCTTGCTCACAAGACAATGTTAAACGAGACGATCGTTCTGTCAATACAGAGGGCTTATTTAACCGTAAATACAAAAATCAATAACCCTTGGTCATACGCAGGCCCTTTAATAAATAAAGGGTTGCCTTTGGAAAAGTCTGCGTTGGTTGATAAAATTTCTTTATCGAAATGATAAAGAATAACTTTGACGGCGTATTTGTCCCCATTTTTTGAAAGCTTCTCTATTTGTGCTGAAAAATCAGAGCCCAACGCAAACGACTGAACTCCATCCGACTTAAGGGATGAAACCCCTTGATGGGTGACTCGGTAATGGTGGTATTTAAAGGCTCTTTGCAGTTTATCTTCGTAGCCTAGTTCGGATACTTCTTTTGACTGCGAAACAGGACCATTAAAAGCATAGACAAGTTGGGCACTAATATCTTGGGCGAAAGTAGAGACACTTAAAGCCAACAACAATGTAAAGGTCCAGAAAAGGTTCATGACGCTGGATCAATACTACTATTCGCAGGAATATAGTCGAGACCTTCCATCCAGATCACCGTCACACCTGCTTCGGGTATACGATAGTTGGTCGCCGATACCCCATGAGGAGTTCGCATTTCCCTGATGGTCACAAATTTATCGTTTAAGCCCTGATGCGCTGAAAAAAGAACGATAGCTAAACACGCCGCCATCGCAGGAGCCCAGAAACGTCGAATGATGAGGGTTATCACGTCCGTGTTCCGAACTGCATCAAATTTCCGCTCTTCTTGTTCAATAGCCCGATACACCCTGTCCCACATCATGTCACCCGTAATGGGCACTTCATGAGTGAACCGGTTCAGGCGAAGCAGTTTCTTGACTGCTTCCTGGTCTTCCATCGCCTGTTTTAAACCGCTATTGGCATCAGCCATGTCTTTCACACGGTCAACTTGAGATGGGGGCAGTTCCCCATCTATGTAACCAGCCAATTCGGGCATATTTTCCGGATTCTTCATATCCATCCCTTCAGGTACTTCCGCATGTTACGCCGGGCATAAAAAAGCCGCGACATAACGGTTCCAATTGAGCATCCAATCACGTCTGCTATTTCCTTATAATCCATGTCTTCAAATTCTTTCAGTACAAGCACCGCACGATGTTCCGGACTCAGCTTGGCTAACGACTCCTTAATCGCACCTGCCAATTCTTTTCGGGAGAGCGTTTCATCAGGCAATTCCTGATTTTCCATCAGTTTCCCTGTCTCGTCCCCGGCATCCTCACCCGGCAACCATTCTTCAAAGGGAACGGTCCCTTTACTCTGCCTCCTTCGGATCACATCTACCGCGAGGTTGGCTGTTATTCGGTACAACCAAGTATACAAGGAGCTTTTTCCTTCAAATCGACTCATCGACTTCCATCCGCGAATAAATGTCTCCTGAGAAATATCCATGGCATCCGCCTCGTTCTGGACCATACTCATGGCCAGTCCAAATACTTTTTGGTGGTACCGCTTTACCAGCACCTCGTATGCATTCATGTCACCCTTGCGCACAAGTGCAACCAACTGCATGTCCGGAACGTCGATATCATTTAATTCCGGCATAGTTAAGACGCTGACTGTAGAAGATTTATTCAAAAAGTCTAAACACCATATCGGCGGCGCCACTCACCACGATAGACCCCAATACGATTAACAATCTCGTTACGAACGGTGAAAAGTTTCTCGACAAATTGGCCATGCTCAGAAGTGTCCATAAGTCCCGACTTTAAGGCTCTTAAGCCCAATTCTAGGGCGTAGTTGGCGGATTTAAACGATCGTTTTAAGTAAGCAATACTCATCCCAAGCTCCTCGACTTCATCCATGGCATCAAGCCCAGCCGCAAGCTTCGCGCCCATCACCGCTATGGTGGTTTCTAATTCATCTGCCAAACTTTTTTGACTGGATATAGCCTTTTTCTTCCCGGACAAAAGCTGTATGAGCCAAGATCCAAGTTCAAACGAGGACTGATACATGGGATCATCTTCGAATGCAGGAACTTCATCCTCGTCCTCGTATTCCTCGTCGTCAAGCATCTCAAACTCGTCCTCGTCATCCTCAAAATCAATGACGCCCTCAATTTCTTCATCTTCATTGGAAAGAAAATTGTGGCCAGTGTCGTATGTCACGCCTTGCTCGGGAATACTCCAACCCATTTCACCGGCGACGAGCTCATCTCGGTTAGGCTCATCCGCGAATTTTTCCATCAATTCTTCATACTGCTGGCTTTTACGGTCCTGTTCCTGAAGGAAAACTTCCCATTGATTCTCATCCCAAGGTTTTTCTTCCCCTTCCGGCCCGTCTTCATTCTCCCATTCGAAGTCTCGAGAATTGTCCTGTGCCATAATGTTTATATCGTAACGTTATGCATACAATATACCAGAGTTTTATGAAGACAACCCAAGCTGTCCTTCTCTCTCGGTTCTCAGTCGTAACTGTCCACATGCGGCGTCTATGTCATGACCTTTTTCGCGACGTAAGGTGGCCGGAACTCCCACCTTTTCTAATCTAGCCAAAAAGGATTCCTGCTGAGCTTCTGATGGCCTTTTCCAATGCAACCCATCCACTGTGTTATATGGGATCAAATTAACCTTTGCCTTTAACCTGTTACTCAACTTCCCAAGGTTATCGGCGTCCTGTTGCGAGTCATTGACCCCTTCAATCAGGATGTACTCAAATGATATAAATTGTTTCTTTGCCTTCTGAAACTCTTGGCAGGCCCTTATCAAATCCTCAAGTGGATACTTTTGATTCACAGGCATGATTTGGCTGCGAACTTCATCCGTCGCTCCGTGCAACGATATCGCGAGCCTGATTTGCCACGGTTCCTTAGCGAGTTTCTTAATTTGAGGCACCAAACCACTGGTCGAAATAGTAATTTTCCGCGCCCCTATGCCGATTCCCCACGGGGCATTAATGATTTCCACAGCGCGTATCAAGTTGTCGTAATTGGCCAGTGGTTCGCCCATGCCCATAAAAACAATGTTGTTTACCTTTTCCCCACTTATTTCCTCAGCCCTGAGGATTTGTTCAACAATCTCATTTGGCAAAAGATTCCGCTTCCAGCCATTCAGTCCACTAGCGCAAAAATGACAACCGTATGCACATCCTACTTGTGAAGATACACAAAGCGTTCTTCGGTCCGCTGTGTCCCCATAAAGCGCAGGGGATGCGGGGATCAACACGCTTTCAATCAGCTGTCCATCGTCCAACCGCCATAGAAACTTTTGAGTGGTGTCCGCTGATCCTTGTTTCTCCACAAGCTCTATCATCTGCATGGAATGGGACTTGGCCAGTTTCTCACGCAATTCTTGAGGTAGATTGGTCATTTGACCCCAAGTTTTTATCCGCTTTTTATAAATCCAATCAAGGACTTGGCCTGATCGATATTTCGGAATCCCAACTTCAGAGAGAATCTGTTCCAACTCAGTTTGTGTAATTGATTTAATGTCTTGCACTGTCCGACAACCTAACGGCATAAATCCCAATCGGCAATGAGAGACTCACAGGTATTTACCCGCGCCACACCGCTTCAGGTTCGGCCCGCATACCGTTTAACCAAATTAAGGTCTTCATAAACGGCACTACAGAGATCACGCACACGTCGATGATGCCTCAACTCACCACAAGTGCCGTTCAGAATCATCACAACCACCAACTGGTTCGCTGGATCCGCAAAAGCCACTGAAGACTGGATGCCAGAATGACCGAACGTCTTTTCCGAGCAATACCGGCCATAATTGTAAGGCACGGTTTCCATCCCGTATTTTTTGGAATCAATAATAAATCCAAAACCCCAGTCTATAATGTGTTGGAAAATGCCATCCCACTTACCTTCCCTATGGCGGGATGTAAAAAAGGAGATCGTTTCAGGTTTTAACACTCTTATGCCATGTGATTCCCCACCTCTGAGCAGCATTTCATAAAACAGACCCAGCTCCCTAGCCGGCCCTCGACAACTGCTACCCGGATTACACCGTGCTTGGTAAAGGCTTGGGTTATTCGTCGGCCAATCATTGATCTTTATTTCCGAACGTTCCGTATTGTATAAGAACCCGAAATCGTCCTGATACATTAAAACCTCCTCCGGTGTCATTCGAAGGAAACAGCGGTTCATTCCAAGCGGATGAAACAAACGTTCCTGCAAGTAATCCCAGGCAGTGTTACCTGAAACCCGGCGAATGATCTCAGCCAGCACAAACCAACTGGAAGCCACATGATAAAACGCACTTTCTCAAATGACACAAAACTTGGCCAGCGACGCTTCGCACACGCGCCTGAGCGATTCCTCGAAAGAGACTTCCGGAAATCCTGTTTCAATAGTGGGTATACATGCTGTGTGAGTCAGCAGGTGCCGGATGGTGATGTTTTCCTTCCCGTTCACACCAAACTCAGGCAGGTACCTTGAAGCCGCTGATTCAACATCCAACAAGCCCGTTTCGCACAATTGCGCGACAGCCACAGAAATAACAGACTTCGTCATCGACATCCACGGCATGATGGTGTCCGTGCGCATGGGCACGTTTTCCCGCGCCAATCCAACCGCCTGATCACATATAACAGCCCCCATGTGGGATATGTAAAATTGCCCACCGATAATGGAATGTGAATCAAGCAGACCTTGAACGGTCTTCTGGAAATTTTTAAAAGGAGCCATTGCGATCGCGAAACTACAGAAAATTACCATCAGAGCAAAGCCCGAAGAAAAAACATGGCCTTCCTCTGTGTTTTACTTTTTCTTGCTGGAAAACCGCCGTTGTCGCCGGCAATTGGATCGTCCCTGTAGTGAAGACCTTCATTCAAAGTTTCAAGGCTTACGAGGACATTCGACCGGAATATCACTCCAGTAGCGAAAGTTGGGGTAGAACCGTACTCCCCTTTTTTTGAGGATGTTGAGGCACGATGTGCAATAAAAAACCCCGATCATTCTTTCGAATGAGCGGGGTTATAAACTGGCGACA
>JAWXCD010000079.1:0-18387 GCA_034440535.1 Verrucomicrobiota bacterium
CTCAAGCTCTAAAAGAAGAATCCCAAAGGGAGTTGCTACAGAGCTCAAGCTCTAAAAGAAGAATCCCAAAGGGATTCCGTCGAACAGCCCAGGGTTGCTTGTCCTCGAGAAACCCTGGGTAAAACCCGGCTCACGCTCAACCCCAAAGGGGTTGCGCCAAAAGATTGCGTCTGCAATTAACCTCATCGAAATAACGAGGCCGTACAAAACTTGATAAGTTACGTTCTGTTTGGCGGACTACACTTGTGGTATTACTTAATTATTTGACACGACCGGGGAAGAAACGGAACCTGCGTGTGGCAGCAGAGGAATTAAAGGCAACCTTTTCTCACTCATAGGGGAAGACCGAAAATTAAAGACTTAACCCCAAATCACTGGCCTAATAAAAAAAGTGCTCGAGAAAATCATCGCCGTCTTTTTCCTTGTCCACGCCCAAATGCCAACGCATGGTCCAGCGCCGATTTTCTCTGGGGGCCAAAGTCGAACTGCGCTTCCACTCTTCAACGGCCGCTGCTAATGAATCAGGCGCTCCCGACGAGGGGGCAATTCCCACATGATGGTACCCGTCCCACCCCCCTTTATTAATCCACAATGCGAACGTGTTTATCTCGTTCATATCCGTGGCGCAGACAAAAAACTCACCTGTGCCATCATTTTTAACAGCAACAACCGGTATAATGAGTTCGTCTGTATAAAGTTTGATCGCGGCATTGCCCCTATTAAAACGCATTCTCGAAAAATCCGTCCCTTCCTCCGGTACCGGCCAGTGCACAGAAAGCCCGCGCCGACCCCATTCGCTCCGAATTCCAAGTTCAGTTGTCACCAAATCCGACTCCGAGGGAAGGAGAACCCGGTCCTGTTCCTGCACGGCCAAAAGCGCCTGACACGCCCATAGATAATCGGTTCCTGTTTCTCCGGTATTGATAAGTTCATAATTAAACTCTAGTGCACTCTTATTTAAACGAATGCGCCGTTTCATCGAAAGTTTGGATATCGGAAGATCGGCATACGTTTCAAGAATGTCCCGAGGGAGTTCGTCAATGTTCACGTCCCAGACAGCGGTCCACGCTTCTCCACAAGATGGATAAACCTTCCCTTGCCACTCGCACGGCTCAATGGTCGGCACAAATTCATCAGCTCCTATCTTTGGCCCATCCCCAAACAGGTCGCCGGGTTTATTCGCAAATAACTTCACTTCTCCTGGCGGACGCCACATCCATTCGCGGCCTGTCGGCAGATATTTAACCCCAATGATTTTAGCCCCAAGAGCGGGTATAACCCGGACCTCTAGATATTCATTCCGAATAACAAAAACCTCGAACTCCTGTATTTTCTCCTGAGTGATCACTCCGGCACCTTAAGCACAGTCGTCACGTTAAAAAACAAAAACTTTGTGGCATTTTAATGTCGAAGGAAAACTTAAGGTTTAAGCACTGCCTTAATGTCATCCCCTTTTCCTGCGACCATTCTTAGAAATGCTTGAACCCCATGGTCCAATGAAAAAGATTTAACCCACGAATCGGTCTTCACTTCGCCATTGACCATCAAATCAAGCGCCAACTGCACTTCTTCGGGTTTTGCGAGATAACTTCCGTAGACGATTTTGTCGGCGAAAATTATGTCATTGGTCTTTAGCCTCGTTTCATTTTCGCACAGCCCGACACACACCGCGGCTCCCCCGGGACGAAGGACGTCGAGTGATTGCTTGGCCGTTAACGCGGAAACTTGGGTATCAATTACTAAGTCCATCCCTTCGCCTACCGTTAGGTCCAAGAGTGTTTTCACGGTATCCTTTTCATAAGGATTAAAAGCTGCCTGGGCGCCTAAAAGGTTTGCTAGGTGCAATCGATCTTCATTCGGGTCCACGACCACCGTATCGGCTTCCAACAGAATCTGACAGGCTTGCTGGCACATCAACCCTAAAGGGCCGCCTCCTAAAATCAGGATTTTGCGGGGTACAAGATGTTTAATCAAGTTCACCACATGCACGGCATTTGCCAGGGGATCCGCAAGGCAAGCCTGTTCGGCTGACAATGTATCCGGCCAATGAAAAAGTGCGCTGGTGGGAACGTTCACGTATTCAGCAAAAGCCCCCGGACGATGCGTTCCAAAAACCTGAAGGCGACCGCATAAATGGGAATCGCCTCGGTCACATCGAACACAGGCTCCGCAGGAAACGAAAGCGTTGCTGACAACTTTTTGGCCAGGCACCCAAGGACTTGCTTGTGTTCCCACTTCCTCAATCGTGCCACAAAACTCGTGCCCCATGATGAGTGGTGGTCGCCGATGTCCATCGCGCGTTTTAAACGATTCAATTTCACTTTCGCTTATCCCACACGCGGCGATTCTAACGATCACTTCTCTTGGATCTCTGATTTCTGGCTGAGGGAGGTCGTTCCGAATTTCCAGTTTGTCATAATCTGGATAATTCAGTGCTTTCATGAGTCACGCGAGAATGCCAGAGATCAGGAGTTGGAGCGAGAGACTTCTGTTTGAGGGTTTTGGCTAAAAAAGAACCCGTAAACCTTAGTGTCCACCTTCCGCCGTCTCCAGCAAGATTCGGAAACCTAGGTCGCATCTGCGGGCGTCTTCAACCTCAAGTTTCCGGGTGTCGAGTGGCATCGAGCCGAGATTGCTTGTGGCCCACCCCCCCCCACGCTGGGCGTGAAGCATGATTTTCTCCGATTTTTTTGGGGCATCTTTTGGTTCGCCGCGCACCTGCACGTCCCTGATTTTTTCCGCACTATCTAAACACCATTCCCAGACATTCCCGGTTAAATCATAAACACCGAGTGCGTTCGGCAAAAATGATCCAACAGAAGCGGTTTCGCGAAATCCATCTGTATAATTCTTCAGGAAATCCCACGTTTCAGGAACATTACCCTCCTTTGATTCCACCCCTGCATAATTTCCTGAGGCAGACTTTAATTGACCTTCCTGAATAACGGGAAACTTTTTTAAGGCTTCACCTTCAAGGCCGGTGGCTAAAATCCATTCAGCCTCCGTAGGCAGTCTATATTTCTGATTGGATGCGAGCAATCCCTCGGCTCTTTCCCTCTTAGTCAGCCATTCGCAAAAGGCCATTGCGTCGCTCCAATTCACACCAACAACTGGGTGATTGTCCGTTTGATTAAACCCAGGGCTTCTCCATGTATTACCCCTAATTTTCCAACCACCCGACCCGAGTGAATACATATTTGAGTCGGCGTTATAACGTGTCGCATTAAAAAATTCCTTAAAATCTCGCAACCGCGTCTCCCATACACACACATGAAATTTACCTACGGCGACAAACTTCATTCCTAACGTATTTTCCCATGATTGAGATACCTCTGGACGCTTGGGTTGCGATGCGTTTAACCACCCTTTGTAATTTAAAAGCGCCATCACCTTACGCACACGCCGATCCTCGCTCTTCATCGCGCCTAAACTCTTCAACTTTTGCCCCGCTTCCCAGCCTGTATTCGGTTTTGATAACTCTAACGCCGCTTCAGCGCGCATCATCCAAATGTTGAGATTTTGAGGATGCTCCTTAGCGAAGGGCGTGGAGCGTTCAATAAATTCGTTTAATAACGCCGCGCGCTCGGGTAAATCATGTGTGTCCTGAGCTTTCTGGTTTATCAACTCGAGTGTATCCCACTCCAATCGAGCTTCATCTGAGAGCTTTAAATCAGGTAAACCTTGACCCTGCGCATGCCCAATAAAAACTTGACCCAAGAAAGCCAGAAAAAAAAGTGTGGAAACTATGGCTGGTCTAACCATCATAAATTTTATCCTCAGTAAATTTAATTCCAACATATACCTTATTTAATCATTGTTTCGATCCACTTAAAATTATATGTTTTTAACCTTCATTAACCAAATTAAATCTTATATGAAACTAAAATCAATTCTCTCGGGTGTTTTGCTTACCGCAACACTTCTTCCATTCTCGAACGCTACAGATTTTACTGTTGATGGGAAAACTTATAACACAACAAACTTAGTCACCACGGGCACCTTTTCCTCCGGAACAGCTGCTACAACTGCGGGAATGGCTTTACCCGTTGGAGTTACCACAAGCGCAGGCTCAGTTTCCGGGCTCGGCGATCACCAAATGAATTTCGGCCAAAATACACGCAGCGCTTATGATTTCACATGGGGTGCCGGCAACGGTCTCATTAATAATACAGGCGACGATTTTACGATTTTTGAAAACGGCAGCTCAGCTAACGCGGAAGGTTTTGCTGTATCGGTAAAAAAATTCGGCTCTAGTTCTTTCACAACCTTTCGTTATGAATTTGCCAATAGCTTCGATCCAACTACCCAAAACTTCAATGGTGCATGGCTGACCTCCTACAACTTAGATTCTTTTGGATTATCCGCTGGTGAATACATCACTGATATCAGAATCTCCTCCATTTTTGGAACCGAGGCTGCTAATCCTGACTTAGTCGATAATAACTCTGGGGAAGGAACGGTCCTGCTTTTCGGTGATGCAGGTTACGGTTCTGGTTTTACACTTTTCCAATCCACAACCACCGGAAACACCGGCGCTATTCATCCAGCCGCAAGTACGGATGCGGATATTGCTCATATCGTAGGTCTGCACGGCGTTCAAGCTGTGCCTGAACCTTCAACTTACGCCATGCTCGCTATCGGCGCTCTTTTTGCAGGTGTTGTATGGTTTAATCGCAGGAAACAAGCGGCCTCTGCGGTTGTTGTTTCTTAATCCCTTTTTTTCTCCCTTTCAAAAAGCGGCGCCTGTTATCAGTCGCCGCTTTTTACTTTTTAGCGGCAGCGCCGACCCAATTTATCGTTACCGCCGATTTTAGGTTCTGGTAACATCACTCATGCATCTCGATTGGTTTCTTAGCCACCTCAATTCCCCCAACCTCGATTTCAGCACTCTCACACAGCCTCCGCAAGTTTCTGAGTGGAGATCCGTTTCCCTCCCTTGCTACGCGCAAACCTCTTCGTTTGGCGCGCCTGAATTAAATCTCCTGCTCAATGAAGAATTTAAAAAACTGGATTGGATGGAATCGTGTCTCTGGATTTATAAATCTACTTTTACTGTCCTTGAACATGACGACGCTCATGATTGGCGTATCCGGTTTCACGGGATTGACTACCGCGCACGCGTTTTTCTAAACAACGATTTGATCACCGATCACGAAGGCATGTTCAGCTTTTGCGATGTTACAATTCCCCGCGAATTACAAGGTCAGTCCGTAACTTTACAGGTCGTTTTTTTACCGCCCAAAGAACTTTATAAAGACGACACAACATTTACCGGCAACGCCTCGCTGTTACACAAACCGGTTAATCACTTAAAAGCCCGTTATATGGTCGGTTGGGATTTTTGTCCCGCCCTGAAATGCGTAGGGATTTGGGACAAAGTCGAACTGTCCCTTGTTCCCTCTACACGGATCGAAAGTTTTATCGTTCAAACGGGTTCCTATAATACTGAGGTCGCCAATGTGACTCTTATTTTTGTTTTTAACAAGCTCGTGGCGAGGGGTGAAATAACCCTCAACGTGGACGGCCAAACAATCACGGTTCCTGTCGAATCATCCGACCGCATTGCTGTTTCGTTCAGCTTGAAGTCACCTCGATACTGGTGGCCAAACGATTTAGGTAGCCCGAATTTCTATTCCTTTTCAGTTCACCTTAAATCAGGAACCTCGAGTCATCATTTCGAAAGCCGGTTCGGCCTTCGCACGATCGCGCGATCCCTTGCCCCTGGCCAAAAACCAACGGATACCCCGGCCCAATTTATCATTAATGACAGGAAGGTGTGGTTAAAGGGCGCGAATCTAACTCCCTTTAGTTCTACTCCTGACATACTGGATCGAGAAAGATACTTCAGTGTTCTGAAACCTTTAAAAGACATGGGCGTCAATTTTCTAAGAGTCTGGGGCGGTGGACTAAAGGAAAAGGATTGCTTCTATGATCTATGCGATGAGTTGGGTTTCCTCGTCATGCAGGAGTTCCCCCTGGCTTGCCAAACCATTTCGGAACTGCCGGAATACCTGCGGCTCCTTGACCAAGAATGCCGGGCTATTGTCCGCCGAATTGGGCATCACTGTTGCCTCATTATCTGGACCGGTGGCAACGAACACTTCCATTTTTGGTCGGCGATAGATAGCGGCACTCCGCGTATGAACGCGATTAAGGAGCAAATAATCCAATTATTTGGCCTGCGTCCGGATGATCCTACGCGACGTGGGGGCGAGAGGATGGACCACCCGGCCTTGTTGCTCATGGGTAAAGTGGTTGCTGAGGAAGATGGCACACGGCCTTATAACATCACGTCTGCGATGGAAGGAGAAGGCGAAGCTCATGGGCCATGGACGTTCCGGCTGGAAATCGGGGATCACCGTTTTCGTGACTTTGAATTTTATGAATTTTGGCGCAACCGGTCGGACGCTCTTTGTTCCGAAAGTTCTATCTCAGCAGCGGCCACCTTGAAGACTATGGCAAAAATTTTGGGCATGCCGGAATCACAGGCGTCGAGTCTCACTCAAGCAGAAATGACTTCGCCACTTTGGAAAACGCACAAGGCGTTCCACGCAGCATGGGATAACCTTAAAGACAACTGGCTCGATATCCCTGTGTGCGAACATTTTTTTGGTGAACTGAAAACGCTCGCCGATATTATTTTTGCAAGTCATTACCTGCAATGCGAAGGAACTCGCTTTTTTATCGAAGAACTTCGTCGCAAGCAGGGTCAAACGACAGGTATGGCGTGGTGGGGAATCAACGAACCCTTCCCTTCCCTTGCCGGTAACGCACTCATCGATTTCTTCGGAGAACAGAAACCCGCGTGTACCGCCCTCAAACAGGCTTTTGTACCTGTGCTCGTTTCAATCGGCTATGATCACTTGGTCACTGATTGCTTTCGCGGACAGGTTTTCGTCACCAACAGTTTGCACGAAAGCAAAGCCGTCGATCTCACGGTTGTCGTTGTGAGTTCTACTCAGGAAAAAACGATAATGAAATCACTCGTGATTCCTCCTTACACATCTGAACTTGTCCTCACACTTGATCCATGTCCCCTTGGCTCAAATGAATCCGTCCAAGCTCAAGTAACTTATCGCGTCGCGGGTGAATTAGCTGAGCACACCAAATGTTACCGTCTCTTTGGGAAAGGCGCCCCTCACCCCTTAAAATCCCTGCTGCTTTTGGACCCCGCCCCCGCAGACCTGATTTCTAAAATGTAATCGTCACCGGAAAACACCTTATGTTTCAATGTCCTGAAGACTCACATTCACCATTTACACTTTAGCCATGGTACAAAATCCCTTCGGAATATTACCCACTCTTGCCCCATTTACTTTTGGAACGGCTAACTGCAACGATCCCATGAACGCAACCCATATACGGGTTATTCACGAGGCAATGGAAGCAGATGTGTGGTTTCATAGTGCGCGCATGTACGGAAACTCTTACGAAACGCTCCGTCGCGCGTTCGATGAAACACCGGGGGAAAAACCGAAAATGATGATCAAGGTTCATGGGGAAGACGCTCAGGAATTGCGAAAATGGACCGAGGAAGCCCTCAGTGTTTTAGGGATTGACCAGATTGGTTTAGCTCAGATTTGTGGGCGCCCAAGGTTGACTGAAGACCTCATGCCCGGATGTCCCCTCCACGAAATGATGATCACACTTAAGAAAGAGGGCAAAGTAGGTGGGTACATCCTCGAATGTTTTCGACCCTCGAGTGAGGATCAAGTGGGCATCGCTGAACGAGGGCTTTTTGACGCTTTTATCTTTTATTACAATATAGTGGACCGCGAAGTGAACAACCGACTGTGGGATGTGTTGAGAGCCAAGAACACGAATATCCTCGCGTTGCGCACCCTTGGCGGCGGCCCAGATGCGATGGGGTACACCGGGGACAGGACCGATCAGTTTCAACAACAGATGCGTGACAGAATAGAATCAATTTTTGCGGCCTCCGGTTGCGCCGATAAGTTAGAGTTTCGCCTGCGGTTCTGTGTGAGTCATCCCCAAGTGAAAACCGCAATCGGCGGAACGGCCAACCCCTCTCATCTGGCACAGCTTCTAAAACTAAACTCCGGCCTCTCCGGCCTCCCCGCCCTCAACCCGGAAACCCTCGCATCCATCGACGCAATACATCGAGAATTTTTTGGTTAGTAAATTTTTAGAGTTGAAGCGCTGTGAGCGTTGAGCACAGACAAGATTTTCTATGCCACATGGAGGTCCGACCCCTAGCGGGTTCGGGGTAAAGAGTAGAATAGACAATCCTGTCTGTTTCTCATCGGCTCAGGCCGCATGAAGTTTATGTTCGAGTGGGACAAAGCGGATTTCAACCCGCTATTCCAGAGCTTGGCAAGCTGTCGTTGGGTCAGATGATGTTTCTCCCTCAATGCATGAAGCTTTCGGGCGACATCCGC
Organism: Verrucomicrobiota bacterium; assembly: GCA_034440535.1. Taxonomy (GTDB): domain Bacteria; phylum Verrucomicrobiota; class Verrucomicrobiia; order JAWXBN01; family JAWXCD01; genus JAWXCD01. The sequence goes on from JAWXCD010000079.1 coordinate 8,400, forward strand.
ATTGGCCTGTGCGGCCTCCATCTCCATCTGCCGTTTGGGATGTCCCTCGAAATAACGACGGTGATGGTTTTGCGTTTCCGTGTCATAATCACTTCTCCTGGTAGGTGTGCTTCTTCGGGTTTGTTTTGAATTTTTTCATCCGTTCGACAGCCTTTTCGATTTCCTCAGGTGGCACTGCGGCTTCCTTTAGATAAACAATTGACATTCTCTCTCTAATATAGAAATCTGGGACCCAAGATAGGACACGAGGTCCAGAAACAGACAGAAATAAACTCTGCCTAATCATGTTAGGCAACCTTCACCCCCAAGGATTGCTCATGAACTTCTTCGTTGCTAAGAACCAACAGAGACACGGCCCTTACACAGAGGACGAAGTACGTTCAAGGATCATGTCAGGACAATTTGCCAAGAGCGATGCTGGATGGCACGAAGGCCAAGTTGACTGGAAACCACTCTCGCAGTTGTTGGTCTACTTGCCTGACGGACCGTCCATATTGCCGCCACTTCCTCAGAAGTCGTCTGGACTCGCGAAAGCCTCTTTCATTATTGCTATGGTCGGCATCGGTATCTGGTTGATACTTCTTTCGGCTGCCGTAATAGGTGTCAGTTCTGGCGCTCAGGAAACACACCCGCTCATGATAATCGTTGGGCTTTTAATGTTCGCAGGTATGGCCGCAAACTTGGCGGGTGCTGTTTTAGGCACCATCGCCCTTACGATGAGCATTTCCAATAGATGGATGGCGGTTGCTGGATTGATTGCCAATGGTCTGGAAATTTTTGGCGTCGTGATGTTGATGGTTATTGGATCAGCACAAAGATAACCCCGTTACTCTAAAGATCCTTCCCAATGCAACAACGTCCATGATTAATGAACTGACCCCTCAAAGGCCATCGACCGGTTTGGCTTTGACATACTTTCGACAATTCCTTCTTCACCGTTCGTGTCTCATAATTTAAATATGTAGGCCGTTCGCAACTCTCGGGAACGAATCCCAAAGGGATTCCGCCAAATAGCCCAGGGTTGCAAAGCTACCCTGGGTATATGCTGTAAAAACCGCACAACCCAAAAGGGGTTGCCTATCAATTTAAATGGTGGCTTGCCCGCAAGTTCTGACGCCTAAGCAAAGAGGGACTCAGCCCCAATCTCAGAGTTGCCGAGCTACCCCTATCGTAGACTTTCAAACTTTGTAACAGATTCCCAATATCTTGCTAAATTCATGACAGATTACACTAAAGCAGACAGTCACTTAAAAAAATGTTTTGCCAGATGTTAGATTTGACCTAAGTTTTGAGCGTCAAGGACGGTGGAGTCTGAGCTTACAAACCCCGCCAGGGCAGGAATGCAGCAACGGTAGTATGACTTGCGTCTGTCGCCGTCCTTGGCATTTTTTTTAAACTGCGCGGGTTCGAGGTAAAATAAGAATGTTATACCAGGTTTTAGCCAGAAAATACCGGCCTCAACTTTTTGAAGAAGTTGTAGGTCAAGACCATATCACCCGGACCCTTTCAAACGCCATTCAACAAAACCGTATCGCGAATGCGTACCTGTTCGTTGGACCGCGGGGCACTGGAAAAACATCGACCGCCCGCATTTTCGCCAAAGCTCTCAATTGCGAAAAAGGGCCCACGACTCATCCCTGCAATGTTTGTCCTATTTGCCAGGATATCTCCAAGGGCACTAGTTTTAACGTCCTAGAGTTCGATGCGGCTTCGAATACTCAGGTTGAAAAAATCCGAGACATTATTCTGGATACCGTCAAATACGCCCCTACTTCGGGTCTGTACAAAGTGTATCTGATCGACGAAGTGCACATGCTTTCGAACCACTCGTTCAACGCGCTTTTAAAAACTCTGGAAGAACCTCCGGCGCACGTCAAATTCATCTTCGCCACGACCGATCCTCAAAAGATTCCTGGAACCATTCTGAGCCGCTGCCAAAGATTCGACCTGAAACCCATTCCTTCGGCTCAAATCGTTCAGCAGTTGAAAAAAATCTGTGCCGCCGAAAAAATTGAAATCGATGCTGCGGCACTCGACGCCATTGCACGCGGAGCCGAAGGTGGATTGCGCGATGCTGAATCGGCGCTGGACCAACTCATTTCGTTTTGCGGATCGAAAATTGTAGAAGACGATGTACTCCGGGTGTTCGGACTTGCGTCGCATCAGCAGATCCGTGGCTTAAGCGACGCCCTCATCGAAGGCAACACGTCTGCTGCCTTGGAGAGGCTGGAAGAAGTGTCCGTCTCCGGCAAAGATTTATCACGCGTTCTGACAGATCTCCTTGAACACATGCGGCACCTGATGCTCTTTCAAGTTTCACCTGACTCAGCTAAAGACCTATCGGAAGTTGAAGCCTCAACATTACGCGCCCAATCGGGGTTGATCGAAACGGATGCCCTTTTGCGTATGTTGGATCAATTGATACTCGCAGAGCGCAACATGAAGAACGCGCTCTCAAAGAAAATTTATTTTGAAATGGCCCTGGTTAAAGCCTCCCGTGTACGTGATGACGCCAGCATCGATGTGGTGATCAAACACTTGCGTGCGCTGCAACAAGGCCAACCCGTGAGTGAACCGGCGCCAAAAACTTCAGCAGCAGCCCCCACCCCTGCGGCTCAACGTCCTGCGCCCCGTCCTGCAACTCAACCTTCGTCCCCGGCTAATCCTGGACCCAGTTCAACTCCCGTGGCCACGCCTGAGCAAGCTCCGACTATCGAGGTGCCGGTTACAAAAGATGCCGCTTCCGCATGGAAATTCATCATAGACACAGCGCGAATCGAGCGCGCTTTGATTGTGAGCCCCCTGTTGGCCGGGCGCCCCATGAGCCTTGAGAAAAATGAGTTGAAGGTTGGTTTCCCATCAGAATCTTCGTTCCAAATGGAAAGCCTCTTGTTGACCCCTAAAAACAAGGATTTCTTAACTGAGTTGCTGTCTCGTTTTATGGGTACTCCCGCCATTCTCCGCTTGGAGGTAGACTCTTCGATCCCAGCGCCTCCGCCTAAAGAGGGGAAAGAAGTACAACCGTCCGCCCCCACTTCGACGCAGGTATCGGTTAAGAAACCCGAGCCACAAAAACCTGCACCTACGGCCAGACCCCCATCGTCGTCGTCTGACAAAACTGCTTCGGGAACTAAACCCGAATTTGCAAAAGAATTTATAGGTGAAAATGATCTTCCAGCTCCGTTGCCTAAAAAGAGCGAGGAAGAATTAATGAACGATCCATTGATCAAACAGGCTTTGGAACTTTTTAAAGGTAGGATTGTGGAAGTACGTACACCCAAGGAGCAGCAATGAATGTAATGAAAATGATGGCGGAAGCTCAAAAACTTCAGGCCCAAATGCAAATGATTCAAACCCAGCTTGAATCCAAAACAGTCGAAGTAAATGCCGGCAATGGTGCGGTTCGCGTGACTGCTAACGGTAAGGCTGCCATTCTCTCCATCCGGATAAACCCAGACATTGTCAAAAAAGAAGATACTGAATTAATTGAAGACCTCATCCTGACTGCGGTTAAGCAGGCCCAAGAAAAAGCACATAAAGTTGCGGCTGAGGAAATGGCCGAAGTGACTAAGGGAATGAACATTCCAGGACTCAACCTCGGACTTTAACTCCCGTGGCTGATTTCCCTGCTCCGCTTCAACATGCCATTCAGTTGGTGAGTCGCATGCCCGGAATCGGTAAGCGTAGCGCGGAACGTATCGTCCTCGCCCTGCTAACAAAACCCGAAGGCGAAACGCAAGCCCTCGCGCAGGCTCTCACGGATGCTCGGCAAAAAATCAAATACTGCAAACAGTGCGCGTTCTATACGGAATCAGATTTGTGCGCCATTTGCACCGATGCCAGTCGTGATCCCACTCTTGTGTGTATTGTTGAGTATCCCCAAGACATTCTTTCAATCGAAAAATCAAACGCCTACCGGGGTTTGTATCATTCGCTCATGGGCCGGATATCACCTCTCGACAACGTGCATGCGGAGGACTTGCGTATCGCTAGTTTACTGGAGCGACTGCGCCTGAACAAACCCTCTGAAGTTATTCTCGCCCTGAGTGGTGATGTCGAAGGCGAAGCGACGGCCGTTTATCTTGCGCAGCTCCTTAAGGAACAACATGTGCAGGTCTCACGAATTGCCCACGGAATATCTGCTGGGCTAGGCCTCGAACACGCAGACACGCTCAGTTTGCACCGCGCCCTAGAAGGCAGAAGAACTCTTTGAAACCGGTCACTTTCTCCGCACTTTATTTCGATCTCGGAAATGTTCTTTTGAACTTCGATTGGGTTCATTTTTTATCGTGCGTTGAGCAGCAAACGTCTTTGAAGGGGGAAGAACTCCGTCTCCAATTTAAATCGTTCCCAGACCATGACGCCTACGAAGCGGGGTCGGTAACTTGTGCCGATTATTTTACGGGGTTAAAAAGTCATTTGCACTATCGCGGGCCCGAGTCCGAGTTGCAACAGGCATGGAGCCGCATTTTTACTCCGAACCTTCCGAACATTTCCCTTATAAAAAATTTATTCGGGAAATATCCTTTATTCCTCATCTCCAATACCAACGCTTCGCATATCGAATTTTGTTCCCGCGCATACACCTTTTTCTCTCTATTCTCCCAATGCTTTTATTCGCACGAACTCAAGATGCGTAAACCTGATCCAGCCATTTACCTGAAATGCGCCGAACTGTCCGGACAAAACCCGGCTGAATGTTTGTTTATCGATGACCTTCCCGAAAACGTCGAGGGCGCTATTAAAGCTGGATTCCATGCTTTGGTGTACCGCCAGGAGTCGAACCTCCAAGAAGAATTCCACGCGCGCGGAATCACACTTTAACCCAGTTGATACAGCTTGGTTCTCAAACGAAACAGGCGGTTAGGGATAGTCCAAGGGTTATCATTCCGGCAACGAAATATACCCCAGGCGTGAACAGTTTCCTAAAATAATGCCCATAAGCAGCGGATGCGATTCCTCCGAGTTTTGTCACGATGAGCATTTTAAAAACAATAAAAGGTAAATTAATCCACCATGCCGTTCCATGGGGCGCGGGGAAAACGGTGATAGATACCATAAAAATAATCAGGGTCACACGAGTCATGTCTGCCAAAAGCAGGTACAGGTGGGGTTTACCCACAACTGACCCCGCCAAAGCGTTATTCCAATCACCATTAACCTGCGCAGGTAAAAGTGAGTGCCCGGCTTCTTGGCACACAAGAAAGATTCCGATGACCAATGCGAATGCGTACCATACTCCACTCAGGATTGAAAAGTCCCGGGGCACACTTGATAGTCCCACTGCGTTAAAATAAAGAACGAGTAGGAGTGACCCTGTTATAAACCGACCCACAAAATGGCGGAATCCTAAGAGCTGGATGGTGTTGGCTGTCCGCATCCCGTACAGGGTGAGCATTATTTTTATTAAAATAAACATGAACGCAATTTCGACGGCTCCAAATCGGTACGGCGATATCACGAAGGCCATTGATTGAACAAGCGCTATCACCGATAAAACAATGATGCACCATGGGATAACTATGAGCGCTGAATCCGTCGGGGCCACAATGGACGCAGGTCTGGATGCGAGACTTTTGAGGTCCTGATACATATCAAGCCAACCCGCGCCATGGATGCCGCTCGCGCGTCGGCGTAATTTCTCAAATATCCCATACACGCCTGGCGCCACAACCATGAGGAGTCCTGCTCCAACAAGAACTCCGACTATTTTCAGGATAACCAACTGGTTCGCTGTCATTCTTTTAGATCCCCCTTTTTCGAGATCTTAAACTTAAGCACCCATCTTGTCGCCCAGCGAAGAGAATCAAATTTCCGTTCGACTAAACGGGATAACGAAGCGAATTGCGGCTCGGTATCGGGTCTAGGCACGAGTGGGAAAACCATAAAAAGTCGATCGGGATTAACCTTTACGAGGACGAGCTCTGGAGGGCATGTCGCCACCTTTTTCTTCATCACTTTGCCAAGAACCACCACCAGAATGCTGACGACCAAGAGCACAAGGAGCTGAATCCAGTTCACACTTAAATTGAAGGCTGCACTGGGTGTGAAAAACCAATGCAATTCAGCGAGTCCGTCACCCTGGACAGGAAGGAGATACACGGTCGAGGCTGCGAATCCAATGAGTGCGAGGAATGCCGCTATTTTTTCAATCCGTGCTGAGGGTGCTGTGAGTGAGGTTTGATGTGTCCTTATAAACGCGGGGAACACAAACCGGATCCACGCGATGGTCAACGCTAAACACGTGGTCGCGAGCAGAGTGATGATCACTCCTTTCATCAAAAGTGCTTTCACTCCAAGCCCCAAAACGGGCGACGCCGTTAACGAAAAGGTTATGGGCCAACTTGTGATGACAGGCGGCAGATACGCAAAGGACAACCCAACACAGACCAACGCCAAAGTCATGGCTTTCGACCGGTAATATAATCCGCAGAGAGCACGGAATCCTTTCAATCCTTCGTTGGAATAAAGGCACAATTGTAACCCGGCGAGAAGTACAGGGACTACGGCCAGAATCAAATAAAGACGTGCGAGCACACGAAAGGTTTGTTGGGCTTCGTTGACGTGCGATCCCGACACAGACATAAAAAATCCAGCGACTAAACCTAAGCAAAGTGGCTGCGCAACGGGACCCAATGCCACGTTGAAAGTTTTCAGGTCTGATTCGTCAATGATGAGAATGAGTCGGAATGCAAGAGCCCCAAACGCAACGACAAAAAGCAAAAATGAAGCGAGGTAAGGAAAGACAAACTGAGCCTCCATCATAAACCGCACCAGGAGGACTGAGGGCAGGAGAGAAATAACCCCACTGAGCATCCCCACCTCAAACCCACCAAATCGGCGATTCATTTTAAGAGCACCAAACGAGATCAACCCTCCGGTCGCGAGAACAGTGGCGAAAACGATGATCATTGAAATCATCAATCGCCAATCGGGTGCGAGCAAAAAGCAATAAGGACTCATGGACGCAAGGTCACCTCTGACTCCTGCACCGATTAAAAACCAGGAAAGGATAACGAGGGCAATGGCGCTCTGAAGACAAATTAAGAAGAATGTCGTACCGGGGAAAATTGATTTCCGACGTTGACTCCACACGGCAAGGAAGAAGCCGATAAACATCAATTCAAGACCTGCAACCCAAGCGCCTACGTGACTTGAGATGCTAATGAGCAGGAGACCAAGGACGATAAAGCTGAAAAAACGATCCGGGTTTTTAACGCGGTGTTCCGTATGATTGATGCACAGCGATAAAAGGCCCGTCAGGAGGAATACAAATAAAACAATCCGGAGAAACATCAGACCGAACGGGCTTAATACGGCGGCATTAGTTGAAAAGACAGACCGGACCGGACCGGAAAAGGTTAAGGCACCCGCCCACAACGCAATCAAGATTAAGAGGACGTTAAACGTTATTCTGAAGTGCGTGGGTTTTAAACGAATAAAAGGGAGCACAATGCACACTGCGGTGAAGACCCAAAAATAGAGTGGCACAGATGCAAACATGATGCGTGGAGATTAATACTAGAATGGTGGAGATAAGGGGATTCGAACCCCTGACCTTCTCATTGCGAACGAGACGCTCTACCAACTGAGCTATATCCCCAATATCAACAAGTTATGTAAAATTTTTGTGTTTGCGTAGTCGAGGACGTAGCATACATTTTTTTTGGCCTTTGCGCACCAAAAAATACTACGATTCATGTTAAAACGCATCGCACCGGAAACAAAACATACGCAGTCACCCTTGGCAAGATAAATGACACGTTGAACGGCCTGCACTATCACACCCGTCGCGACCCTTCGAGCAGGGAATTTATGCGAATCATCATCATAATAGCCGGCGGTATTAGCGGGCTTACTCTGGCGTAGGCTTGTGAAAAGGAGCGATTGGTCCGCGTCATTCACAACCTTTTGAATTGAAGTCATATGGTGCCGTCGGATTTGCCCGTCTCACTTCAACTGACACTCAGGCCAGAAGGTTCACTACTTCGAGCATCATGATTTAACATCAGAACAGCCCCATTTTTTCGCCGTCATCAACGCCGATCCCCAGTCCAGCAAAGTTCTCATCATGGCTGTGGGTTCATCGCAGATAGACAAGGTCAAAGCTCGTCGCCGGGAGCTTCCTCCCGAAACGTCACACTGTGAGGCCAAAGACTTTGAGTTTATGGATGTTTAATCAACTGATGCAATTTTCCCTTGAGTGAAAATATACTTATTTAAGAAAATAAATCATTTCCCCACTTAAGATAATGAAAGTGGTGGTTAGTGGTGCTCAATTTTTCAGTCCGCTTGTGGCTGGTACCGCGCAAACAGCGGCGAAAGTTGCGGCTGAAGCGTTAAGCAAGGCCGCTGACGCCGCTCAGGTTGCTGCCGTTGCCGCTACTGTGGCGACTGGTGGGGCTGCTGCCCCTCTTGCAGGAGCCGCTGCCGCTGGTGGTGGAGCGGGAGCCGCTGCGGAGCAGGTGTTGCAACAGAAAGCTGTGGGGGAGAAAATGAAAGAAGACTACGCTAAAATGGTTGCTGCGAACAAAAAGGCAGGGGAAGAACTTCTTAATAAAATAAATAAAAAATCAACGGAGCGAAAAGAGCCGGAATTTAAATGGGATGAAGCATTATGAAATTAAAATTAACTAACATTATTATGGTTGCCACAATTGCGCTTTGCTTTGGGGGTTGCTTCAAAAAAAAGGTAAAAGAGGAAACGGAGGCTGGTAAGAAGATACTAAGGATGGCTCAGGAGGAATATGATTCGTCCTGTAGGAGAGTGCAGGAAAATGAGGCAGCAAGGTCGCCTAGAGTAAAGAGGATTATGGATGCTCAAAGGGCTGAGACGTTGCAGGAAAGGGAGTCAGGAAAGGGAGTCAGGAAAGGAGCGGAAGCGGAAAGAGCCGGAATTTAAATGGGATGAGAAGGCAGAATGAGGCAGTTTTTGTTATTAGTGAGTTTTTTTGTTTTTTTTGGATTTACCCAAGCCCAAGCTAATCCCATTCAACTGCCAATCTAAAAAATCGTTGAGAAGATGCCAGCCTTGGTTAAGCCTGTGTATTTAACTTTTTGCGGTATCGCACTGGTGATTTTAATCGGCGGGTTGGTGTTTGGGTTGCGCGACACCAACGACCCATCTTCGATTTTAAAGGTTATTAGCAGCGGGTTGATTTTGGCGGTGGTGATTAGCATTGGGCCGAAGCTGGTTACATTTGCTGACCAAGCAGGGAAGGCAGTCGCAAAAGACACCGGATTAAATACTCCACTGCAAGTGTCGGAAAAAGCTATGAGCTATGCTATGTTTATTCAAAATAGCCTCACCGACCACGACGAAAAAGAAGATGGTATTGTTGCAACAGGCAACGCGACTCTTGATACCAATTTGAATTGGGGCTTAGGATTTTGGAACTCTACAATGGACATGTTCAATGTGGGTCAATTTTTCACAAAATTTAAAGAATATCTTAAAATTATAGTTGCGGGTGTGATGGGTTTTTTTCTTTTCTGTTTACTATGGGTTTGCACCTTCGTCACGGATGTGTACATGGTGGTTCGTCTTTTCTTACTCTATGCTGGGACCGCTATATTACCCGTATTTATTGCCGGACTTGGGACCCAAAGCTATAAATCGCAAGGAATGAACTATATTCTCGGATTAGTAGCCATTGCTTGCTGGCCTATTGGGTGGGCCTTGGGCCATATTGGTACCGTTGTATTGTTCGATTGGGCGGCGGATTATACTGCCAGTTTGGGAGGACCACTAGACGCCATTATTAGCGTGACGAATAATTACACGAAGGGACGGACAAACTGTTTGTCATTTAAATGCCTTTTTTGAAGTTTCTCGTATTTGAACGATCATACTGACTCAATGAGCGGAGGATAATAGTTTGTCCGTCCCCTAGTGTAGTCCGTCATAAGTGACTTAACTTATCAAATGTCGCCCGGACCGCGTTATTTCAATGAGGTTAATTGCAGGTGCAATCTTTTGGCGCAACCC
>JAWXCD010000080.1:0-35110 GCA_034440535.1 Verrucomicrobiota bacterium
GCGTCTCAATTTAAATGAATAGGATGCCCGCGAGTTCTCAAGACGAATACCAGAGGGATTCCTCCCCAATCTTAGAGTTGCCGAGCTACCCCAATGTAGGCGGTCAAACTTTGCAGCCGATTCCATATAAGTTACTAGCTTTATGACGGCCTAAATTAGAACATTCTTTGGGCGATGAAGTATTGGTCGATGGTCGTGACATCAAGCCACGGGCCTTTGAGTTGATGGGCGTAAATAGGATGACGCTTATATAGCCATTGAATGACGCGCCCAGGTTGGTCAGGGTTGTTGCCCTCTAGGAGGTATCTCTTGAAATATTTAACAATAGATTTCGGATAAGAATAAAGGGACAGCGCGATCATGGGGTTCTTGGGACGAAACGCTTTTTCATCGAAAAATGTAATACGACCGGTTTCATCTGTTTCGAGGGTGTTATAAAAACCAGCCGCTTCATTAATTTTTAGGTCGTAAGTGCCTACAAGAAATTTGCCTTCATGTGCTCGTTGAACAAACTCGGATAAATCTGCGCCAAAAAGATTTTCTCCCCCCACAACGATTAAATCATCATCAATTTTTAACGTTTCGATGACGTAACTGATATCACCGCACATGCCCAACTTCTGTTGTTCATCTTGGGTCCCGTTATTGAGCAAGTTAACTTTGAATGGAAGATGACCGTTTTCTGTAGAGATCCACTCCTGGAAGGATGTGTAAAATTTGTTATTCGTCAGGACGATGACTTCATCAATGCCCTGGGTATTTGAGAATTTATCGAGGACGTGCGAAACGATGGGACGGCCAGCCACAGGCAAAAGTGGTTTTGCCAGTTGGCTAGTAAGCGGGAACATACGGCTCCCGTAACCTGCTGCTAACACTAATAACTTCAACTACACCCCGACTACTGGAAGACCTACATCGTGAAACGAGGTCCCAAATATAAATCCCGACTACGTGGATCGTTCAAGAGAAATTCAGCAGTCCCCTGACACTCCACTTTACCTTCACAAATGAGATAAGCTCGATCCACAACCTCTAAGGTTTCGCGCACGTTATGGTCGGTAATTAAAATTCCAAGGCCCTTTTCGCGAAGGCGTATGATAATTTGCTGCACTTCATACACGGCCAAAGGGTCAACACCGCTAAAAGGTTCGTCAAGCATCAGGAAATTCGGATTTGTTACTAGAGCTCTTGTTATTTCTAAGCGCCTACGTTCACCGCCTGAAAGCTGGTAAGCTTTATTTTTCCGAAGATGCGTGATGCTCAACTCATCGAGCAATTCGTCGAGACGCTTTCGCTGTTCTTGGCGTGTCAGATTTAATGTTTCAAGGATGGCCAAAATATTCTCTTCCACAGTTAGTTTACGAAAGATAGACGGTTCCTGGGAAAGGTAACCCATTCCCAGCCTAGCCCGGCGATACATAGGCTCATGAGTCACTTCGTGTTCTCCAAAGAAAACCCGGCCTTCATTGGGACGTACCAAACCCACAATCATATAAAAGGACGTTGTTTTCCCCGCCCCGTTTGGACCCAATAACCCCACAATTTCCCCGTACCCCACCTGCATGCTCACGTCAGAAACAACTCGACGGCCTCCATAAACTTTAGCCAACTTTTCGGTGGATAATAATGCCAGAGCCATAAATAACCAAATCAGGGCTGAGGCAATGTACCTTTAGTCTCACTTTTGGGGGACTTTTCGTCATCAAATATCGTGAGTTTTGTGCCGCCTTCAACAATCATTTTGTTCTGGTTCCTGAAAAAGCGTATGACTTTACCCGACAACAAATTGTCCTTTTGAGTGATGGACGGATTTCCGGTCAGTACAATCTCACCCTTTTCTAGCACATAAACGGCTTGTTCACCTCGCGCCGTTCCCCCAGCTATTCCGCCGCCTGAATCCAATTGAATTAATTCCACTTTGCCCACGGCCACGACCTGTTCAATTTTTCCGTTTTCCTTTTTACTGAAGAAAATTTCCATCTCGTTGGCTTTCAAAGTGAACTTCGGATCGGTCACTGTCACGTTTCCAGTAAAGATACCCCGTTTCTTTTCGGTATCAACTCGCAGTTTATCAGAAGTAATAACGGTGGCCTTTTTCCCCTCCGGAACATTTTCTTGAGCGAGTGCAAATGCAGCCGGGAAAAGAAACGCAAAAAGAAGTAAAAATTTACGGAAAGTCATGGAATGCCTCATACTACTCATCATTCTTTTGAACCACAACGCCTTTTTGTAGGTCGTTAATGACAACCTTGACGTTTTCTTTAATTAAAAGTCCGGTACCTCCGGTGGCAATACTTCCTTCAAGTCCTTTACCGGTTATGACCATATTTTGTCTTTCCACGGTAACTGCCTGATCGGTCGTTATTTCCTTTGTCTTTTCATTAAAAAGGCATTCGGGTGTTTTAAATACCGCTTCAATTTCACCATTGTCGGCATACACAGTCGCTGTGACTTGTTTAAGTGCAAATTGTTTATCTTCTAAGGGCCGCGCTTCCTCCCCTTTAACCACAAACCTTAACTTACCATTTTCGTCTCGCTCCGGAAATTCAAAATTCTTGAGTATCCCTGATATAGGCACGGTTGACTTTGCCGGCTCGTCGGCAGCAATTTTTGCTGATCCAAGAGCTATCGTAAGAAGGGCGAGACTATACCATTTCATGTAACTCCTTAAGTTGAGCCATCAGCTTAGGCATTGCGGATAAGGGAATCATGTTTGGCCCATCAGACAACGCCTTTGAAGGGTCCATGTGCGTTTCAATAAAAACTCCGTCGCACCCCACGGCGACCGCTGCTCGGGCCAGTACGGGCGCGAACCGAGACTCACCACTGGACCGGTCCCCTGCTCCCCCCGGATGCTGAACGGCATGGGTCGCATCCATAATCACGGGATACCCCGTTTCCTGCATGATGGGAATGCCGCGCATGTCGACGACGAGATTGTTATAGCCAAAGGTGGTGCCGCGTTCTGTCAACATGATGGATGTCGTCCCAGCTGATTCCAATTTCTGAGCCACGTTTTTCATGTCATTGGGCGAGAGGAATTGACCTTTTTTGACGTTAACCACTTTTCCGGTGTAAGCCGCCGCTCGTAGAAGGTCTGTTTGACGACATAAAAATGCTGGTATTTGGAGCACATCCACAACGGCCCCCGCTTCAATGGCGTCCTGTTCGGTATGCACATCGGTCAGGACGGGCACATTAAATTTCTCGCGGACTTCCGATAACACTTCCAACGCTTTCACTTTTCCAATGCCCCGAAAACTTTTTGATGAGGATCGATTCGCTTTATCAAACGACGCCTTAAATACAAGGGGCACTTCAAGTTTCGCGGCTATTTTCACGAGCTTTTCAGCGATCCGAAAGACCATGTCCCTCGATTCCACAACACAAGGCCCCGCAATAAATAAAAGCGGATGCCCTCGCCCGACCTTGATCCGGCCAATTTTAACGGTCTTCATTCTTTGATTTTAATGCTGCGGTGATAAATCCCTTAAACAATGGATGAGCCTTGTTGGGTTTTGATTTAAATTCTGGATGATACTGGCACGCCACGAAAAAGGGATGGTCAGCTAGTTCGATAAGTTCCACCAAGTCGTTAGGTACTGATACGCCGGCGATAATCATGCCGCCCTTCTCAAACTTCTCTAAGTAAGCATTATTAAATTCGTACCGATGCCGATGCCGTTCTGTAATTGTTTCCGTGCCATAGAGTGCAAAGCATTTGGAATGCTTGTCCAAGGTGGCTTTCCAAGCACCTAAGCGCATCGATGCACCTTTGTTGGTCACTACCTTTTGGGATTCCAACAAATGAACAACCGGATGCGGGGTGTTTGGATCCATTTCTATGGAATTGGCTCCTTCCAAACCCAGCACGTTTCGGGCATATTCGATGACTGCGATTTGCATCCCCAAACATAGTCCAAGATAAGGTATTTTGTTCACCCGTGCGTATTGGGCTGCGATGATCTTACCTTCAACACCTCGATCCCCAAATCCGCCTGGGACCACTATTCCGGAGAGGCCCTTCAAATATTTCTCAGGCCCGTCACGCTCAATTTTCTCGGAATCTAGTTGCACCATCTGAATGGAGCAATCGTTGGCAATGCCCCCGTGGGTAATCGATTCGTAAATGGATTTATACGTGTCCTGGATCCCCATGTACTTACCTACAACACCTATTTTAACGCGGTGTTTCGGTTCCACTAAAATACGCATGATCTCCTGCCACTCCGAGAGCACTGGAGTAGGTAGATCAAATCTCAAATATTTACACACGATATCATCGAGTTTCTCCCTTTGAAGCATCAGGGGCATTTCGTAAATAGAATGAGGCGCGTCTAGGTTCTCGATGACTGCTTCATAAGGAACGTTGCAAAATAAAGATATCTTTTGGCGCAGTTTTTTATCAAGGGGCTTTTCTGTCCTCAACAAAAGTATGGCAGGTTGAATCCCAATTTCACGTAGTTTTGCGACACTCTGCTGAGTGGGTTTAGTTTTGAGTTCACACGCCACTTTAATATATGGCACGTAACTCACGTGAATAAACAGGGCACGTTCAGGGCCGACTTCCAAACCAAATTGTCGAATCGCTTCAAGGAACGGCAATCCTTCAATGTCCCCTGTCGTGCCACCGATTTCAGTAATCACGACATCGATGTCTTTGTGTTTACTTAATGCGCGAATGCGATGTTTGATCTCGTCTGTCACGTGCGGGATCACTTGTACCGTTTTTCCTAGGTAATCCCCGCGCCGCTCCTTATCGAGCACCGATTGATACACCTGCCCACTGGTCAATGTGTTCTGGCGGGTGAGCGGACGATTTGTAAATCTTTCGTAATGCCCGAGGTCAAGGTCGGTTTCTGCTCCGTCATCCAAAACGTAAACTTCCCCGTGCTCAAATGGGTTCATCGTCCCGGGGTCTATATTCAGATAAGGATCAAATTTCTGCAGACACACTCGAAGCCCACGCGCTTCAAGGAGAGTTCCGAGCGCGGCGGCGCTTAACCCTTTTCCAAGGGAACTTACCACACCACCTGTAACAAAAATATACTTCATCAGATCAATCCAAAGGGGTTTACCCGCGTATCTTACCGAAAGGAGCGGATGCGAGCGCGGGCGCTCACGCGGTAGACTCTAACGCGTGAAATGAAAGAATCTAATAAAAAATCATCTCTCACTCGCATTTGTTTATTAAATGCTGGTGAAATGAATCACTTTTTCAACTTGGTCTTCCTTAAAACCTGTTCAACTCGAGTAATGTCCTCAGGAACATCCACTCCAATGGAATCAGATTGAGTTAAAACGACCTTGATTCCATACCCGTTTTCCAACACTCGCAGTTGTTCGAGTTTCTCAATTTCTTCGATGCGACTGGGCTTCATTTGAACGAATTTGAGGAGAAAGAGTCGGCGATAGGCGTATATCCCAAAATGTTTAAAATGATCGGCCTTCTTTTCCCGCTCAAATGGAATACAAAACCGTGAGAAATATAATGCCCGATTGTTTTGATCAAAAACGACCTTCACCACGTTTGGATTATCCAAATCTGCGGCCTCAACAATTTTTCGCGCTAAGGTAGAAACAACCACAGTCTTATCGTCCAGCAACGATTGAATGAGTGAATCAATCATCGACGGCTTTATCAAGGGTTCGTCCCCTTGAATATTGACCACCACATCGCACTTCAGATTTTTGGCGACTTCAGCAAGGCGGTCACTTCCTGTGGGGTGTTTTGGTGAAGTCATCACCACTTCCGCGCCCCATGATTCCGCGGCCACTCTGATTTTTTGGTCGTCTGTGGCGATTAAGACATGGTCCAATTTCTGAGCCTTAAGGCATTGCTCGTAAACGCGGCGGAGCAACGGCTTTCCGGCGATGAGCGCAAGAGGCTTCCCCGGAAAACGGGTGGACGCCCATCTTGCAGGAATCACCCCTATCACTTTAGACATTTGAAATAATCCAGTCGACGGCGGCAGGAAGGTTAGCGGAAGTATGATACTTTTTACCGGCTAATTTGGGCTGCGACTCCTTGCCGTGACCAGTGAGGAGGAGCACGCTGATGCAACCTCCATTAAGTCCACATTCCACGTCGGACTCACGGTCACCGATAAAATATGATTTACGAAGGTTAACCAAGTATTTGTCTTCAGCTTGGAAAAGGAATTTTGGTGAAGGTTTCCGGCAATTACATTTTGGATCGTCAGGCAAACACGTACAGCAATAAACTTCCGTGAACGACACTCCGGGCATGAGTTCAACCATGCGTTGGTTCGTCTTGTGCATTTGCTCGAGAGTAAACAATTTGCGACCTACGCCCGATTGATTTGAAACAATGAAGAGTTTGAACCCGGCTTTGACGAGTTTCAAAAGGGCTTCATGAGTCCCCGGCATTAATTCAACACCTGCGGGATCACCTAGGTAAACTTTATCGACGATTAACGTCCCGTCTCTATCTAAAAATACTGCATGATTAGCCATGGTAACTCTTGAAACTTTCAATGATTTCTTGGGTTGAAACGACAGCGGTCCCGATTTTCCCGACGACGACTCCTGCCGCGTGATTAGCAATTTCCGCAGCCTCAATAGGAGTTGCTCCGGCTGCTAAAGCGAGAGTGTAAGTGGCGATGACGGTATCACCAGCGCCCGTGACATCAAAAACTTCGCGTGCACGTGTGGGGGTGTGATACATGGTTTTTCCTTTTTGGAATAAGCCCATCCCCTGCTCACCGAGTGTGATGAGCAATTGCTGGGGCCGCCATTTTTCCATCAAAACTTTTCCCACGCGCCCGAGTGTTTCATCTTTTTCAACAGGCTCAATGGGTTCGGCGTACGCAATACCGGCAGCCACAAACGCTTCTGTCCTGTTGGGTTTAACAGCGGTGGGTTCGGTCCAATGCAAGGGGTTTTGAGGGTTTGGATCTATCGTTAAAATCTTTTTTTGAGCAGTCACCAACATGCACAACCTGTCCGCGAGTGCTTGAGTGACAAAACCTTTTCCGTAATCTTCTACGATCACGGCATCGACGTCTTTGAGCTTCAGTTTAATTTCCGCAACGGCTTTATCGGTTATGTTAACAGGCACCCTCTCCTTATGTTCTCGATCGACTCGAACCACTTGCTGATGTCGGGCAACGACACGCGTTTTGACAATAGTACGGGATTGGGGGTTTGTAATGATTCCCGACACCCCAATTTTTTCTGCCTGAAGGAGTTCGTGAAGTTTATTGGCGTAGGCGTCCTTACCCACTTGTCCGATGATATCGACATGGGACCCTAGGATGCGCAAGTTACGCGCTACATTGGCAGCTCCGCCGGGGTAACTTTCTTCCTTCACCACTTCAACAACGGGAACGGGGGCTTCGGGAGAAATACGCCCTACTTTCCCCCAGATAAATTCGTCGAGCATGAGGTCACCAATAACCAGCACCTTCCGACTTTTAAACTTGTCGAGAATTTCTTTAACCCGCTCAGGCTTGATTTTCATACTGGTTGAGAAAAACCCGGTGCCCCTCAGTAGGTCATACCAGTTGATAGAACTAGTTCGCCGGTAGAGGGGTTATGACAACCGGAAATCGGGTTTACTTAAACGTCAAATCGGCTTTTGAGTCAACTTTTTAGCTCATCCAAGCCATTTTTTCCAAAATTTCACGGCCCCACCCTACCCTAAACAGAGGGAAAGCCCTCCTGTAGTAGGTCAAAGCACGATATCCGAGGCACACGGATCATAGTGGGGATGCGAAACCTTTGGTGTGCGCATTCCGCCAGTTAAGTACATGCGTGGTTTGGATTCCCCTTCTATCTTGAATACGGGGCAGACGGGATCTGGCGCCTGTTGAGGAAGCCCCTTTATGATCAATTTCCCATCCTGCTGCTCAAAGGGATACGCTTCGCCGGTGTTCAGAATGGTCACTTTCTTTACTTTAAATTCGGTTCCAGAAATAATCAGTTCACTCGATATCCAATTGTGCGCGAAAAAGTAGAGATTGTTTCCTGTAGCTGTAAATACTCCGCTCTGGTGGTACTCCGAACGATGATCCCCTTTTTCCTGGAGGTCATAGGTAAAGATGTCGGTATCGAAAATGGATTCGCGACATTTCTCCAACCATTTCCCAACGGTTTCAAGCAAGGCAAGTGATTCCGCCGGGATTGATCCGTCCCCTTTTGGGCCAATGTTTAAAAGCAGATTGCCATTCTGACTGGCACATCGGATCAGCATTTCCACCACATCTCGGGGACTTTTCCAATGGTAATCCCCAGCATGGTACCCCCAACTATTGTTCATCGTAATGCACGCTTCCCATGGCCGCCAAGGTTTAGGTGCGCTCACGTGGTTCTCTGGTGTCCCAAAATCACCGGGGAGTCCGTTTCGTCCGTTAAAAAGGATGTGAGGTTGTATTTCTTTCACCATCCGATTCATCTCGATTGACTGCCATTGGTCAGCATTAAATGGCCACCAGCCGTCGTACCAGAGAATATCAATGGGATTATATTTTGTAACGAGTTCGCGAATACGGTCGAAAGTGGCCTTTATAAAAACCTCATACGCCGCTTTGTCTTCCAAAGCTGCAACGGAATCGGGCTGGTCCATCCAATTGTTGAGACTGTGATAAAGCCCAATGCGCAAGCCTCTTTTCCGTGCTGATGCCACTATTTCGGCTACAAGATCACGCTTGGCGGCTGTGCCTGCGGTCGAAAAGGGGGTCAACGCGGTGTCGTACAATCGAAACCCGTCATGATGCATCGTCGTCAGTACGATATATTTCATACCGCAGCGTACTGCGAGGTCACAAATCTTTTCCGAATCAAAATGCTCGCACTTGAAATTATCTGCAAGTTTCGCGTACTGACTTGGAGGAATCTGCTCCCGGTTCATCACCCATTCTCCCCTTGCCAACTGGCTATAGAGTCCGTAATGGATAAACAACCCGTACCGTGCCTTCACATACCAATCCAAACGTGGGTCCTGTTTCGCCGAAGTATCACTCATCATAAACTTCGCCCATGCAAAACATCAATGACACAAAGTTCAAGGTAATTGTCGCTGTCCTTGCACTAACCCTGAAATTCCCAATGGCCTCCGCAACCCCCTCTCATTCTCCTCCCGGCTTCCAACTTCTTTTGTTCACACTAGCCTGCCCATTTTGAATATCTAACCAACTTGCAGCATATTTTATTTTATCATTTGAGATTTTAACGTATATTGCGCGTCCCATGTTTGAAAATCTGACAGAACAACTTCAGCGCTCGTTTAAAAACATTCAAGGTTTAGGCAAGATTTCTGAGGAAAACGTCTCCGAGGCCCTTCGCGATGTCCGTATGGCGTTACTTGATGCAGACGTCAATCTTCAGGTCGCCAAGGATTTCATCGAAAAGGTAAAAGCCAAATCCCTAGGCAAAGATGTTCTTCTGGCGGTCTCCCCTGGACAACAAATCGTTAAAATCGTTTTCGATGAATTAACGACTCTCCTAGGGTCTGAGCATGCCGGTATAAGTACACAAGCCGATCCTACTCGGATTATGATGGTCGGTTTGCATGGTTCGGGCAAAACAACCACGAGCGGGAAACTTGCGGCGATGTTCCTGAAAAAAGGAAAAAAACCGCTGTTAGTCGCCTGTGACGTGTATCGACCTGCTGCGATGGACCAGTTAAAAACCCTTGGCACTCAGTTAAACGTCCCTGTTTTCATGATGATGGGAGAGCTCGACGTCCTGAAAATCGCGAGACAAGCTGAGGATTACGCGATCGCTCAACGTGCAGATGTCATTATTTACGATACTGCAGGTCGTTTGCAAATTGACGAGCCGCTGGTTCAGGAATTGGTAAAACTCCGCACTCAAACGAAACCTCATGAGATCCTTCTGATTGCCGACGGCGCGCTGGGTCAAGAGGCTGTGAATGTCGCGGCGCACTTTGATAAGTCTCTGGGGTTAACCGGTATCATTCTCACAAAACTCGATGGCGACGCGCGCGGTGGGGCCGCTTTATCCATGCGTTCGGTGACGGGTAAACCTATCAAGTTTATGGGTGTGGGCGAAAAATTAGACGCCCTTGAACCCTTTCATCCTGAACGTATTGCGTCACGTATTCTGGGCATGGGCGACATTGTCACGCTGGTGGAAAAAGCCCAAGAAACCGTTGATGTCGACCAGGCTCTGGCGTTAGAGAAAAAGCTCAAAAAGGGCGATCTCGATTTAAACGATCTGTTGGATCAGCTCCGGGCTATGAAAAAGTTAGGGCCCCTAGAGAATATCCTTGGCATGCTCCCCGGCATGGGTAATATGGCCAACCTTGCTTCGGACCCGAAGGTTGTCAATGAAGGTCAAAAGCAGTTGAAATCGACAGAAGCCATTATTCTTTCGATGACCACTGGTGAACGGCGGTACCCGCACTTGATTAATGCCAAACGTCGGCAACGAATTGCACGGGGCAGCGGGACTACGGTTCAAGGGGTAAATCAACTTCTCAATCAGTTCGAGCAGATGCGAAAACTGATGAAGAATCAAGGTAAGTTAAAGCAGATGATGGCAGCCTTTAGTGGTAAAGGTATGCCAGGTGGTTTTCAGGGTTTTCCCGGGAGACGCTAGGAACAAGACGGGGTTAAGACCTCCTTGACGTATCACAGATTTTTAGAAGAGCCTGTTCGAAGTAACGGGCTCGGAGTTCCTCCAGGGACTTTAAGCACACCCGAAGCAATGACTGGAGCCATTGCTTCTAAAAGGAAAAATCAAAATGGCAGTATCCATACGCTTGAAACGCGTGGGAACCAAAAACGTTCCCGTGTTTCGTATTGTTGTAGCCGATTCGCGCTCTCCGCGTGACGGTCGTTTTATCGAAAACATAGGCACCTACGACCCAAATAAACTAGAAAACAACTCCCAGATTAATCTCGAACGCGTTGAATTCTGGGTCGGTCGTGGCGCTCAAATGTCCGATACAGTTAGCAGTATTTACAAAAAGCTGAAGAAAGCTCAGCCACAGCAGGCATAGTCAGTTTTATAGCCTGCCTTTTCTCCAGTTGAAGAAAAGGATCCAGTTATGCGAATCGTGGTCCTCACTCTTTTTCCATCAATTGTGACGGGCCCTCTGCAGGAAAGTATCATTAAGCGAGGCCAGCAAAAAGGTTTGGTCGAGATTAATGTGAGAAACTTGCGAGACTGGACGCATGACCGACATCATACGGCTGATGATAAACCGTACGGTGGTGGTCATGGGATGTTGATGAAACCAGAACCGATCTTTGAAGCGATAGACGAAATTTGTGGCGCGGAACGGAAAAATTGGCGGATTGTCCTCATGACGCCGTCAGGAAAAACGTTCAACCAAGCGCAAGCCCGAGAGTTCGCGCAGAATCAAAAAGTTTTGATACTCTGCGGTCATTACGAAGGGATTGATGAGCGGGTACGCGAAGCCCTAGTTACGGATGAGATTTCCATTGGAGATTATGTCCTCACTAACGGTGCCTTGTCTGCATTGGTGGTCATTGATGCAGTCGTTCGTTTAATACCAGGAGTCATCGGAGACGAGATGTCGAATGTTGATGAGTCTTTTAGCGATCACTTGCTGGAATACCCGCAATACACACGTCCAGAAGAGTACAGAGGGATGCGAGTCCCCGACGTCCTCCTTTCGGGGAATCATCAGGAGATCGCAAAGTGGAGAAAAGAACAGGCAGAAGACCGAACAAAGCAACGTAGACCAGATTTACTTAAGTAATATAAAGAAACAGAGGATAATTATGAAAGCGATTAGAACGATCGAAGCAGAACAGTTTAAAAAGAATATAAATGAATTTAATGTGGGCGATACCGTGCGCGTTCACACCAAGGTTAAAGAAGGCGAAAAAGAGCGTATCCAGATTTTTGCCGGTATTGTGATTTCACGTAAAGGCGGCGGAATTAATGAATCTTTCACCGTCCGTCGCATTTCCTACGGCGAGGGTGTCGAACGTATTTTCCCTTTGCACTCACCTTTCGTCGAAAAGGTTGAAGTCGAAAAACGCGGTCTCGTCCGTCGTGCTCGTCTCTATTACCTCCGCGATCGTATCGGCAAAGACGCCATCACTGTCAAAGAACGTCCTAAAAAGAAAGAACCTGTCGCCCCTAAGGCCTAGTTCCTACTTTATTACTCCCTATACTCTCAAGTGAGTGGTCTCCTGCAAAGGACTTCCACTCACTTTTTTTTGTTCATTCTCGAAGAGATAGTCCTGTCTGTTTTTTCAGGTCTTCTTGAATGTCGCGTCCAAGCTTCAGGGGCTAATACCTGAAAAAGGGAAAGCGTCCCAAAATATTCCCACTGTTCCGTTATCCACGTAAAATACGCTCAATTTGAACGCGGTGGATCGACATGTGACCCCCGGCTAGTGTAGTCCGTCATACAGAACGTAACTTATCAAGTTTCGTGTAGACCGTTTTTTTCGTTGAGGTCAATTGCAGGAGCAATCTTATGTGTGCAAAACCGCATTGCGGTTTGGTGGCCAATTTTTACCCAATGGTTTCTCGTGTCGAGCAACGCTAGGCTGTTCGCGAACCCTCGCGAACGAATCCCAAAGGGATTCCGCCACAAAGCCCAGGGTTGGAGAGCTACCCTGGGTATATGCAGAAAAATCCACACAACCCCAAAGGGGTTGCGTATCAATTTAAATGGTGGGATGCCCGCGAGTTCTCACCCCAAACCCCAAAGTTGAGAAACCACTATGGATTCATGGACGCGCAACCCCTTAGGGGTTGTCTGTGCAGTGTTCTCGCGGACGAGCAACTCTGGGCTGCGCGACGGAATCCCTTTTGGATTCTTTTTCAGAATTGGCAATGCGCATAAACGCCCTCTGTTCAAAGGAACGGGGGAAATTAAATGCGCGAAGTTGTTAGTCTCTCGATGTGAGGGACATCAGAAAACTCAGGATGTACCAGAATAACAAGGCTATGGAGGCGAAAAGGGCAAGTGATGCCGCAACATGCTGTGTCGTGCGGTATTGATGGATGATGTTCGACAATGAAAATAAGACGCAGGCTGAGGCGAACAGAATCATGATAGCTGAAAACCAAATGCCCAATTGGAACCCCATGAAAGCACTCGCAACAATGACGCCCAACGCTACAAAACCACCAACAACGATGCCTACTTTAAGGAAAGAAAAATCTTTTTTAGTTATAAATGCTATGGCCATTAATAATCCGGTCACGACTACAGTGATGATGCCCGCGGCTGGAATGAGAAGAGGACTCATCTTGCTGGCAATTGTTAAAATGGGCAGGAATATAATAGCTTCAATTCCAACGTAAAGTGCGAGGCCTGCATATTGAATTGATGGCGAAAACTCGTGTGAAGCCATCCAGTTTGCCGCCCATGAAACGGCCATAAAGGCAACGAGAACAACGAGCCACATCTTACCTTTAACCAAGCTAAAAACAACTTCGGCAGGAACTGATTGGAGAAGCGCCCACTCCAATGCAATGAAACCAAAAATAGCTAACCCGAGGTGAATGAAAGTGTTACGAATAAAGAGAGCGCGATCGCTTACTGATGCAGCTGAAACAATTGGGGTGGACATGTATTGTTGTGACATTTTATTATTCTCCAGAATTTTTGATTTGGATGATTGTATAATGTTAATTTTTAAGGTCAAGGAAAGGACTGTGAAACAATTGTAACGAAATAAATCCGTTAAATGGCAATCCAACCAATAAAAAAGCCGAGGCGTTAATACCTCGGCTTTTTAAAAATGTGACCTACTAAATTATTTTGTCACAGTGGAGTGGAACGAAGTCCAGTCGTCAATGTTGTTCAAATTAACTGCGTCTTTGATCTTACCTTCGTCTGAAATACCGGCAGCGCCAAGGATCGACGTCCGCACGTTATCAGCATGGATATATCCTGCAACCCCGTCATTCAACTTCTTAACGGCTGCGGCATCAACGGAACCACCCTTTTTCTGGATGATCCATTTTTCGAATTCGATGTACCCGGGCTTTTGTGCCTTAAAGTAAGCGATAACTTCTTCTCGGTTCAATCCAAGTGCGTCGATCACCATTTGATCATAACCTTGGCCGCACATGTCATAATCTTCGGGAAGCAGACCTGCAACGCCGAGAGTGATTTTCTGCCACATGCGTGGAAGGTGCAGGACGCCCAAAGGACCCGCTGTACCTGAACTTATTGTTGGAACGATTTTTGATAAATTAGCCATGTTGTGTATTCCTAAAATGAGGTGTTAATTAATTGCGTCGCGAGGCTACCGAGAATCAGGAAGTCGGCAATAGAAAGTTATGGATACCTTTATAATTTTCGTGGGGTCGAGAAATGAGGGCCCGTACTCGAGGGCCTTTCCCGCACGACGTCTTTGGCCTGTTTGTCGTCTCTCAGCCCCAGGAAAACCGGATGCCGCAATCCACCGTCATCCGTCCATTCTAAAAACTTAACTTGCGCAATGAGTTGTGGTTTCAGCCAAGTCGTCAATCGCTTCTGTTCTGGGCTAAATCCTTGCCCCCATCGCCCTCGGGCTGGCAATTCCTCAAAGGGGCATTCTACAACTTTGTATTTCTGAAAGAGTGTAAACAGTTGCTTTAAAGTCTTCTCATCGAACCCTGTTCCCACTCGTGAGGCATATTGAAGGGCTTCATCTTTATAATACCCAACAATAATGGATCCAAAAAAATGCCTCCCTCCCTGTGGCGGGGTGTATCCTCCGATCACAAACTCTTGTTCATGCACCACCTTTAATTTGATCCATTTACCTGACCTTTTCCCGGCTTCATAGGCGGAGTTCTGCTGCTTCCCAATCAATCCTTCCAACGCGTTTTGTCGCACGAGTTGAAGGAGTTCCCCCGGTTCACCGTTTAATGCATCGGAAAACCGCAATGGATCGGCGGTTCCCTTTAGCAGTTTTTCAAGAAGCGCCTTCCGTTTATTCAGAGGCAATGTTTTTAAGTCTTTCCCGCCAAATTGAAGGAAATCAAAAACGTAATATATGATTTCCGAGTGGTTGACAGCATTTGTGCTTTGCTTGAAATTTTGCAAGAGTTGAAATGACGGTTTGCCTGCCTTGTCCAACGCTACGATTTCGCCGTCAAGGGTCCATTCATCTCCTGGAACTGTCGCCAAACATGTAACAACCCCAGCGAAGTCGCCTGTCAGCACACGTCCGGTGCGTGAAAATAACTCAATGCGTCCCTTGCTCTTTACGGCCAACACACGAAATCCATCCCACTTCACTTCGTAAATCCATTCGCCCTTGGGCGGAACCCCGTCCATAAGCAGCGCTTTCATGGGCTCAAGGAACTTGGCTTTTTCTTTCGTCAGCTCTAGGTCTTCCAATTCAGAAAAAAATGATTCAGTTTTTACCTTCTCTGACTTGGCCCTTTTAATCGGGGCTTTGCCTAATTTTTTTTTGGGCTCGGGATCTCTATTCGATTCCCAGACTTCCTTTGAGTTCGTTGCAATTTCAGCCATGGTTCTTCCTGACACGACAGACTGATCGTCTTTTTTCTTCGACACGGGTTTTACGTCGGCGTCTGTTTTTATGAGAAGCCATTCAGGCTTGTCGGACTTAGCGCGATTGATTTTTACAAGGGTCCACTCACCTTTTAACTTCTGCCCATCAAGGTGCAAAATTATCTTCCCGGCTTTCAAACTTGATAGGGGGTCTTCCCCTTCCACGGTGTACGTGCCGTTATCCCAAAGCATGACTGTCCCTCCCCCGTACTGGCCTTGGGGTATAGTTCCTTCAAATGATCCGTATTCAACTGGATGATCCTCAACCTCAACCGCGAGCCGTTTTTCGCCTTTTACGTAAACAAATCCTTTGGGGACAGCCCAAGATTTTAAAACTCCTGCAACCTCCAATCGAAAATCATAATGAAGTCTCGATGCCGCATGTTTCTGAACCACGAACTGGTGAGTTTCTCCTGGTTTTCTCGTGTTTTTCCCGCCTGCGGGCTCAGTGGTCGCCCTAAAGTTGCGTTTCTTTTTGTATTCTTTGAGGCCCATATTTAAACGCTCTTCCGAGAATTCTCTTCCTTCCGCTCTAACCCACTGACGGCAGGTCCATTTAACACTTCCCCTTTGGGTTTGAATCGCGATCCGTGAAAGGGGCAATCCCATGACTTTGCCTCGTCATTCCATTGAACCACGCCTCCCAAATGCGTGCAAACGGCTGAGCACACATGCACCCCGCCATTGGGATCCTTATAAACGGCGTTTTTGTGTATTCCTTCTCTTATTATTCCACCGCTATTGGGGCTTATTTCTTCAGCACTTTTAACGTCACCCCCTGTTAAATGCTGGGCAAGGTTCAACGCCCCGTGAATATTCTCTTTCACGTATGTGCCAATAGATTTCACCATTTTACGAGAAGGATTATAAAGCGTTTCCCATGGATTTTCCCGGCCCATGATGATGTCCGCA
The DNA here is from genome assembly GCA_034440535.1 of Verrucomicrobiota bacterium. Classification (GTDB taxonomy): domain Bacteria; phylum Verrucomicrobiota; class Verrucomicrobiia; order JAWXBN01; family JAWXCD01; genus JAWXCD01. The sequence goes on from JAWXCD010000080.1 coordinate 16,400, forward strand.
TTAATCAATGCTCCTATTGTTCCGTGAGTCATGCCCATTCCGGAATCACCCGTAATAATATACACATGGTCGTCTCCAGGATTGCGCCCTAAAAAAGCAAGGCCATCCGCTGTTTCCATGACTTGGCCTGACCACCGAAAATCCACTAGCTTGATCATCGGAAACCGATCCCGCGCCCAAAATTCCAGGTTCTTATGGCGTTGGTTCATTTCTGTATTCATTCCTGTGCGATGATCCTCCCCGCCCACAATCAGGACATCGTAATCACGCACATTCTTTTGGCCCTCAGCAAGGTGAAGTTCGTGCAAGCGAACGTAATGATATGGATCCTGCATATCCCAATAGAGTGCATCTGGAACAGACCCTTTAGGGATCAGTGCCCCAATCACATAAGATCGGTAGGGCGCTTGTTTTGTGTGGATCGCGAATCGGTCGTTTACGGGCGTATTTGTCGCAACGATCACATCCTTGGCTGTAATTCTTTTACCTTGTTGGGTAATAACCTGAATGGGGCCCTTCCCTTCCAAATCCACCATGCGCGTACCCGAGAACACGGGAACATGCGCTTTCTGTAAAATTTTCAGAAGTCCGTTTACGTACTGAAGGGGATGAAACCGAGCTTGATCAGGAAACTTTAAGCACGATCCAGTATTAAAAGAAAAGGAAGGGATAGAACTTAGTTTTTGGATCCCTAAAAGTCCCGCTCGACGCGCGGCCAGATTTTCCTTTTCAATCTCTTTTTCCTCGGCATCTGTTGATGCGTACAGATAAGCGTCGAGTTGTTTAAATTGGCAACAGATGTGTTCTTTATGCACCGTCGACTCGATAAACTTAATCGCTGCGGTATGGCTTTGGGCTGCGAGGATCGCCCCTCCTTCGCCATGCACGTTTTCTATGGCGTGGTACCGATCATCAATAACATTTGAGAGGTGGGCTGTTGTATGTTTTGTTTCCCCACCGGCTATAGGTCCGTCGTCAATTAATACGACCGACTTACCTTCAAGCATGAGAAGGTATGCAGAAGTCACGCCCGCAATGCCTGCTCCTACAACACAGACATCAGCTGAGATATCACGATCAAGCGATGGTATGGTTGTGAGTTTTTCAGAAGATTCCCATATTGACGTGTTTCCAAGCTTTAGATCCATCATACCGCCCTTTTTAAAAGAAGTTATCGAGCCTTTTTTATGCCATTCCTGAAGCTCCAGAGCCGCAGTATCGCCTTAAAGGGGTAGCCCGTCATCCAACAGGGCAAAAGAATGATAATAATCGTTTACAGGATTAATGGGGTGTGGCAATTTCCTTCCTTCGGTTCAACGGAGCGTAGCTCAGCTTGGTAGAGCGCCTGCTTTGGGAGCAGGAAGTCGCAGGTTCAAATCCTGTCGCTCCGACCACTTTGTGGTTTCTCTTCCCCTCGGTTACTCACCATCGGTCGCTTTCCCCCAACAAAATCGCGCCTTCACTTGCCTTTATCTTCTTGGGCAATCCCAATCGTTCTACAAATGATTTGCACCGAAGTGACGCCCCCGATCCCAAGCCGTACAAAAATCAACAATTGGTATCAAGACTCATCCTCCAAAAGACGCAGGATAAAAGACTCGAACCGCGTGTGCAACCCGACTATGGTCATCATCGGAACATTTATGATTTATAGAAATGTCATTCGCCCACTTTTGTTCATGCAGGATGCTGAGAAGGTTCATGAGCGTACCATCGACCTACTGAAGGTTTTAGGTCCATCAGGTTTTTTCCAAATACTGAGTGAAGGATTGTTCAAGAACGCGGGCCAACCCATAAAGCTTTGGGGTTTGACCTTCAAGAATGCGGTAGGTCTCGCGGCAGGTCTCGATAAAAACGGAGTGGCTATCCCTGCTTGGCAAGCACTCGGTTTCGGGTTTGTTGAAGTCGGGACAGTTACTGCACATGCTCAGTCTGGGAACGAAAAGCCGCGACTCTTTCGTCTTGTCAAACAAGAGGCCGTTATTAATCGAATGGGCTTTAACAACGTGGGCGCAGTGGCCATGGCCGAAACCCTGAAAAAAATGCGTACTTCCTTTCAGCAGCTTGATGTTCCCGTGGGAATTAATCTTGGGAAGAGTAAAGTCACCCCCCTTGAAAATGCCTCTGACGATTATGTTTATTCACTGCAAACTCTCTACTCGGTGGCTGATTATTTTGTGATCAATGTCTCGTCCCCAAATACTCCTGGGTTAAGGCAGCTCCAAGATAAACCTATGCTCAATGACCTTTTAAAAGCGGTGCAAAGGAAAAATTACGAACTTGGGTTAACCGGGTTCGGTGGAGGCAAGCCAATGCTTCTGAAAATTGCTCCTGACTTAACCGAGCCGCAAATTGACGAAGTGCTCGAACTTATGGTCGTACATAACATGAATGGCATTATTGCTACAAACACCACCATTGACCGATCATCCCTTCCCTCGTCAGCTCCTATGGCGTCAGAAAATGGAGGGCTAAGTGGAAAACCACTCCAACAGAAGTCGACGCAAGTCATAAAATACATCCGGAAACGTATGGGCACTAAACTTCCGATCATTGGAGTCGGCGGGATTTTCTCACACCAAGATTTTATGGAGAAAATGGAGGCTGGTGCCAGCTTGGTTCAAGTCTACACTGGGTTAATTTATGAAGGTCCCGCGTTGGTTAAAAAGTTACTGGCTCAGTAGTTTTGTATTATGTTCTTTAGGTTTCGCACAGGAAGAGTCACCGGCAACGTCATTCGTTAAAGCTCAGACTGTTGAAAGTCCGACCGAAACCATACAACCTGTCTCAACCGAACCCTTCCTTGACGTTCATTGGTTCACGGCCACCAACCTTTGGTCCCTCACTCCGCATGATCTCCTCAAAGTCCCCGCGTTTAACGGAAAATTCAAAGTTGAATCAAAAACTGATTCCCATTTTGCCCTCCGCAATGCGCAACCGTTGACTTTTCTGGGGTCTAAAACCATCGAGTCTCTCCTTTATTTTAAAAACGATCAGTTGTTCCTGATGAAATTTAACTTCTATAACAAGGGTGATGCGGGCGACATAAACCGTAAATCCTACGACGAGATGCGCTCTCAGCTCATCAAACTCATCTCAGATTCTTTTTCAACAAAACCCAAGCCCATAGAGGAACGACCTGCAACGGGTGTCATAAAACGTTTCGACCGATGGGTCTGTGGAGAGACTATTTTTGATTTGTTGGCGGACCGTGAGTACGTCATGTTGGAAGTGAAACCCACACTGGGTAATCACTTAAACTCCACACAACAGGCTCGCGCAAATGCAATGGGCAAAAAAAATGTGGCACGAGCTGATCTTGTCAAACGCGTCAAAAAATTGGGCGACGACGTTCTCATATCCGACGTTCCAATGGTTGACCAAGGTCAAAAAGGATACTGCGTGGTGGCTGTTCTCGAAAGGTTAGCTCAATATTACAATATCTCGGTGGACCAACATATGATGGCAAAAGCCGCTAAAAGCGATGCCGCCAAAGGAACGGAGATTGAAGGAATGGCGCGCGCCGCACGCCGCATGGGGCTAGGGAATAATCTTACTTTCGTTATGGCTTGGGACCGTTCACCCGACCTTATGGCCAAAGCAGCCTTTCACTTTACCAGCCCTCAACTTTTTCAAGCAAGCAACTCTGAAAAAACCAAGCTCCTCTCACGCGTTAAAACAAACATTGAATTGGGTATTCCGCTCATATGGACGGTTGAGTTGGCCGCCGGTGGAGAGCGCGGAACCCTCGGTGAAAGCGGTCATGCCCGTCTGATCATCGGGTACAACGAAAAAACACAAGAAATACTGTATTCAGACTCTTGGGGCCGTGGCCATGAACTCAAACGCATGCCGCTTGACGTAGCCACCTCCATGACAATCATGGTGATGACACTGAAGCCATATCGATAGTCAGGAAAATTTCTTTGCATTAAAGTTTGTTCTCATCATCTTAACGACCATGAATTGGCTTAATAAATTGGAAAGGCGACTCGGTCACTTCGCCATTCCGGGTGTGTACCGGTATATTGTTATTCTTCAAATAGCCTTTTTTGTTATTGCATGGGTTTTTGGAGAAAAGTTTACCAATGGCATGGCCCTCGACCCCATTGCAATTATGCATGGCGAGGTTTGGAGGTTGGTCACTTATATCTTTATTCCTCCTGTTTCCGCCAGAGGTTGGGAGTTATTCATGATTTTTTACTTTATGTTCCAATTCTATTTGGGGGACGTTCTCGAAGCTGAATGGGACACGTTTAAATTAAATCTCTTTTTACTCGTGGGCATGATTCTCCACACTGCGGCCGCCCTGTTTATGATGTGGATCATGGGGTCCTACTCAAATGATTTCGCAATCTCAAATAAATACTTCGTCCTGTCGGTGTTCTTCAGTTATGCAACACTTAGACCTAACGAATCACTTCTCTTGTTTTTTATTCTTCCGGTAAAGGTGAAGTGGTTAGCCCTTTTATCAGCTGTATTCGTCGTGTTTGAACTGATTACAGCTCCTGTTCTCTACAAACTCGTGATTCTCGCATGTTTGGGGAATTATTTGATTTTTTTCGGACGTCATTGGACCCAGGAGTTCAGGCAGCGTGCGTCTTCTCAAATTAAAAGATCGGGACCAATTGCTGCCCTCATACCAAGTCAGCACTTTCACAAGTGCTCAGAATGTGGGAAAACGGATCAAACTGATCCAGAACTAGAATTTCGCTTCTCCTCAAAAGACGAGCAAGAGTACTGCACCAAACATCTTCCTAGCTCGAATACACAAGGGACGTAGCCTCTGTCATTAAAAGACAAAGTTGCCGTCATCCCCAAAGGGATAACGCGAAGCTCATGATAGAGTCTTTTGGGCTTAAGAGGCGGCTATTGCTTGTTGGGTAAAGGTCAACTTATCGTCTTTAACCCCGACCTCAATGACTTCGCCCATCTTTAAATTTCCGCGCAGGAATTCCTCTGCAAGCGGGTCTTCAAGATAACGCTCGACCGTGCGACGCAAAGGACGCGCTCCGTATTGGGTATCGAACCCTTTATCAAGCAAGAACGCCTTTGCGCCATCTGACATCTTAAGCGCATGCCCCTTTTCATTGAGTCGTTTAATGATTTTCTCGATCTCAATGTCGATAATCTTTGTTAGATCAACTCTCGACAATTGATGGAAGACAATCAAATCATCAAACCTGTTAATGAACTCAGGTTTAAAGTTTCTACGAACTTCCTCCATGATTTTGCCTTTCATACCGGCATAATCAGCTTCTTCTTTAGAAACTCCAAAACCCATTGATGTTTGCTTGCGTATAACATCCGCGCCCACATTGGATGTCATCACGATGATCGTATTCCGAAAATCAACTTTCCGACCTAGGCTATCGGTCAAAATTCCCTCTTCGAGAACCTGCAACATCAGATTTAAAACATCAGGATGCGCTTTTTCAATTTCGTCAAAGAGCACAACTGAGTAGGGACGACGACGTACCTTTTCCGTCAATTGGCCACCTTCTTCATAACCCACGTATCCCGGTGGCGAACCGACCATTCTCGAAACGGTGAATTTTTCCATGTACTCAGACATGTCGATTTGGATCAACGCGTCACTATCACCAAACATAAATTCAGCAATTTCACGGGCCATTAAAGTTTTACCCACACCCGTTGGTCCGAGGAACACAAACGACCCGATGGGACGTTTGGGATCTTTAAGATCCGCACGAGAGCGACGCAGGGCTTTGGACACGGCAAGGGCCGCTTCTTCCTGACCCACAACCCGCGCAGATAAATGTTCTTCCATCCGGAGCAATCTTTCGGTGTCCGCTTGGCTCATGCGATTCAGAGGTATGCCAGTCCACTTAGAGACGATATGCATGATGTCTTCATCGTTAATGATGGTCTGAATCTCTTCGCGCTTGGTTTTCCATTCTTCGACAACTCTTTCGTGTTTTTCTTTTGACTGTTTTTCGTGGTCACGAAGGTTGGCTGCTTTCTCAAAGTCTTGAGCCTTAATAGCCGCTTCTTTTTCACCCTTGATCTTTTCAATCTCAGCTTCGAGTTGTTTAATCTCAGGAGGGCGACTCATTGAAGTAATACGTGCACGAGCCCCGGCTTCATCCATGACATCGATAGCTTTGTCAGGAAGGAAACGCCCCGTCAGGTAACGATCCGAAAGTACAGCTGAAGCAACAAGCGCTTGGTCGGTAAATTGGGCTTTGTGATGTTGTTCGTACTTGTGACGCAACCCTTTTAAAATTTGAATAGTCTGTTCAACGGACGGCGCCTCAACGTGTACCGTTTGAAAACGACGTTCAAGTGCGGAATCCTTCTCAATATACTTGCGGTATTCATTAAGCGTAGTGGCCCCAATACACTGAAGTTCAGAGCGAGAGAGTGCCGGTTTAATAATGTTAGAGGCATCCATCGCGCCTTCAGCTGAACCTGCACCCACGATCGTGTGAAGCTCATCAATAAACAAGATCACGTTCCGCGAACGTTTAATTTCGTCCATCACTGCTTTGATACGTTCTTCAAACTGACCACGGTATTTAGTGCCGGCAACCATCAGGGCCAAGTCGAGCGTGATCACTTTTTTATCAATTAAAATCTCGGGTACATTGCCTGAAGAAATTTCTTGGGCTAACCCTTCTGCAATGGCCGTTTTACCAACGCCAGCCTCGCCTAGAAGAACTGGGTTATTTTTAGTCCGTCGGCAAAGAATCTGAATGACACGCTCGATTTCATTCGAACGCCCAATGACAGGATCAAGCTCACCCTTCTTGGCCATCTCAGTCAGATCCCGACCAAACGCTTTGAGGGCGGGAGTTTTGAGTTCTTTTTTATCACCTGCCCCAGTGTTGGGCGCAGGATTTCCGGGAACGTCAGGTTCTCCGGCGCCCATGCTTTCGGCTTGTGCAAAATTAGGATCCAGTTCCTTCAACACTTCATTGCGCGCGCGGTCGATATCCACGTCTAAACTTTTAAGAACGCGAGCTGCGACACCGTCTCCTTCGCGGAGTAGTCCCAACAAAATATGTTCGGTTCCAATATATGAATGGCTCAGCGCCTTAGCTTCCTTACCTGCAAGAGCCAAAACCTTTTTCACGCGCGGAGTGTAAGGAATGTTTCCGGAAATTTTTGTTTCAGGACCTGTGCCCACCTGCTTTTCAACTTCCATCCGCACAGTTTCTAGGTCCAGGCCCATCTTTTGGAGGACGTTAACAGCAACGCCTTGCCCAAGCTTAATTAGTCCGAGTAACAAATGCTCCGTGCCCACATAATTGTGGTTGAACCTGTCTGCCTCTTTACGGGCAAGTGCAAGTACTTGTTGAGCACGGGGTGTAAAATTATTCATCATGCTTTTTCCTCATTGGATTCAGGTGGCTGTATCTTCCTGATTTTTGGTTTTTCTAACAAGGACAATCTGTCACGGATTAACTCCCCCCGCAACAGATCCCTTTCTTCTGCATTAAGTTTTCTTGAAATGGATTTCTGCAAATGCGCCGGTTGACTAGCGATAAACAGTTCGTCGACAATCGATCGCACTATTTCGTCAAACATTCCTAGATCAACTCCCAGGCGCATCATTGACAATAAATTCATCGATTCTTTAGATGACATCGAATACGCATTCGTCAATATGCCAAAGGACCGGCCCACCTGATCATTCACCGTCAACGCTCGTTTTTCCAACAAGGTAGCCCGTGCATTTTCCTCGTGCTCAATAATCTGATTAATGACCCTGCGCAACCGCTCAATAATTTCGGCCTCTGTCTCGCCCAAAGTTGTCTGATTCGATATCTGAAAAAGATTGCCTGAGGCCTCCGTCCCCTCCCCATACAATCCCCGCACGGCCAATCCTAACTTATTCACCGCTTGGATAATCTGATTTATCTGCTCCGACAACACAAGCGCCGGCAAATGCAACATCGCTGAGGCGCGCATCCCTGTCCCTACGTTTGTGGGGCACGCGGTCAAATATCCCAGCTTCTGTGAGAACGCAAAATCGAGAGTTTCTTCCAACTCATTATCCACTTTGCTAATCATTTTCCATGCGCTCTCTAATTCGAGCCCGTTAAAAATCGCCTGCATCCGCAGATGATCCTCTTCATTGATCATCAAACTCAGGTTCATGTTAGCGTCAATAACCACTCCACTGCCAAAGTTTTTAGCAGCGTGTTCCCGACTTATAAGATGGCGCTCCACTAAAACCTGTTTATCAACCACCGTGAACTGATCCATGATCTCATTAATGGCGGCATTTTCCATTTCAGGCAAATCAGCGACCACGGGACGTATTGTCTCTATTATCTTTTGACGATCGGCCTTTTTGGCCCAACCAGGAAACGGAAATCGTTGAAGGTTCCGAGCTAATCGGACGCGGCTACTCACCACAATTCTGTTGCTGTGGGGTTCGCCCTTACTACCGGAAGGGTTCTTCAACAACTTACTGATTTTCATAAAATGATCTAACCTAACGACTTACAGTTGCTTTTTTATGGCTTCAATTTCATCACGAAGCGCTGCGGCGTTTTCAAAATTCTCTTTGCCCACCGCTTTTTCAAGTTCCGTCCGAAGGGCCTCAAGTCGCTCAGTCACTTCCAAGTTATGTATGGCTCGTGCAGGTTTTTTGCCAACATGCATCTCAGCCTTATGCATCATCTTGATCACACTTTCTAACCCTTCGGCAAAGGTCTTGTAACACTGACTACACCCCAACCGCCCAAGCTTTTTAAAGTCAGCCAAGGTAAATCCACATCCAGGGCAAATTGTGCCCGATTCAGACACGGACTCCATCTCGTCGCCGGTTCCTAATCCCAAGAGCATGTCAGCCATAGAAAATCCGGTTGGATCTTGGACCCCCTTTTCTTTGGAGCATCCTTCACAGAGATTAACTTTCTTCATCTTGCCCCCCACGATCTGGGTCAAGTGAACTGTTGCATCGTTTGATTTGCAGATGTCGCACACCATCATCTTAATATTACCTATACCACGCGTTTCCAAACTTTGCGCATTCTTTTTAAGAATTTGGATAAATCGCTGTGCCTTCCCGATTTGTTAGTTCCTTGTATGCCTTTATGAACCGGCGCGTGATGGGTCCTGGTTTCCCATTACCAATCATCCGCGCATCCACTTCCCGGACGGGTACGATTTCGGCCCCTGTTCCAGTCAAAAACATTTCCTCGGCATTAAACACGTCGTACCGAGTTAAATGCGTTTCAACCAAAGACACGCCAAACTCCTTGGCCATATCCATAATCACGCGACGCGTAATTCCTTTAAGCGCTCCCATTGCAGACAGCGGTGTAAATAGCTTCCCGCCGTGAACGACAAAAATGTTGTCCCCTGTGCACTCAGCTATGTAACCCTCGTTATTAAGCAGTATAGCCTCTTCACAGCCGCCATTTCGTGCTTCAATTTTAGCCAATATGTTGTTCAGGTAATTTAACGATTTAACTTCAGGACTCAGCGCGGCCGGACTTAAACGTCGGGTGGGTACGGTGATCAGTTTTAACCCTTTCTGATAATATTCGTCGGGATACAATTTGATCTTGTCCGCTATGATAATCACGCTGGGTCGCAAACAATTCCAAGGACTTAAACCGAGATTGCCTACTCCTCGTGTCACGACTAAGCGAATGTAACCTTCTTTGAGTTTATTGGCTGCACAGGTTTTGATTGTGGCTTCAATGATCTTGGCTTTCGACATCGGAATTTTAAGCATGATCGCATGCGCAGAATAAAACAACCGGTCGATGTGTTCTTCCAATTTAAAAACCCGACTGTTGTATATGCGTATCCCTTCAAACACTCCGTCTCCATAAAGGAGTCCATGATCAAAAACAGAAATTTTAGCCGCTTTTTCATCGACCAGTTTGCCATCTAGGAAAATCTTCATATCAGAATAAGTGCCTTCATTTTGGAGGTGGTTTAATAGAGCCGGAAAAAAAGGGCGCGACAAGATAAAAACTCAAGGCGCAATCGGCAGCAACATCTGAAAGGTAGTCCCTACTCCCACCTGACTGAATATCTTTAGCGCTCCCTGGTGTCCGCGAATGATTCCCAGAACGGCTGCCAAACCGAGTCCACGGCCCACAAATTTTGTCGTAAAAAAGGGTTCAAATATCCGCGCCTTAGTTTCTGCCGACATCCCTGTGCCTTGATCATGTACTTCCATAAACACATACCTGCCGGGCTTAAGTTCGGGGTCCAGATACGGCTCTGCCAAATATTCTTTATTCACGTTCATCACCCCGGTCCTCACTTGGATGTAACCCGATTTTTCCGCCATGGCCTCGGAGGCATTCACCACTAAGTTCATGATGACCTGCCGTATTTGGGTGGCATCAATTTCAACTTTGGGAAGATCCTCATCGTACGCCGTGTGCAGTTTTATTTTAGGGTTTAACGAAACGCTGAGTAACACGGTCATTTCCTCGACCAACTGATTAATGTTGTAGTGCTGAACAACGAACCGCCCCTTTCCTGAATAAGCGAGCATCTGTTTACAGAGCTCTGCGGCTCGTTCGCTTGCGGAAAGGATTTTTTTAAAACAATCCTTTACTATCTCCTGCTCCGCAAATTGGGATCCCAACTCAGCACGCCCCAGTATAATGGTCAGGATATTGTTAAAATCATGAGCCACCCCCCCGGCGAGTATTCCCAAACTTTCCAACTTCTGGGTTTGTAACATGGCTTCATCGACTCGTCTTTGCTCCGTGATGTCCCTGTTTATCCCTATAACCCCAACGGGAATTTTATCATGCCCTAACACTGGGAGCTTGGAATAAATGAGCCAAGATTCTCGATCCGCTGTTTTTATATGCCTTTCTCGGTTGAGCACGGGTACGCCCGATTCAATAACTTCCTTCTCCTCAAGTGCGTACTCCTCAGCAGGTTCTTTAGGCATGTAATCAAAATCCGTCTTTCCAACTATTTCTGACACGTCCGAATGACCATGACCATGGAGACAGGCCTTATTCGCTATAATAAAACGGCCCTGCCGATCCTTGAGGTAAATGGAGTCAGGGATATGATCCATTATTTTCCGAAGGAGATCATAATCGCGTGATAACACCTCCTGCGCTTTTTTTATTTGGGTAACCTCACGGTTAATCCCCACTAACCCTATCACCTCACCTTTGTCATCCTGGATAGGAACCTTGGTGACATGAAAATAACGCCTGTCGTTTCCGGAATCGATGGTTTGCTCAAAATCAAGGGCTGAAATTTCCCCGGCCATTAACCTTTGTTCGGCTTTATAATAAATTTTCGCTTCTTCTTGATTTTCCAAGAAATCTAAATCACGTTTCCCCACCAATATTTCTGGTTGTGACGAAAGTTTCTTGTTCGCGAGTATAAACCTACTTTCGCGATCCTTTAAATAAACGGCATCGGGGATGGCATTGATAAGCGTTAACAGTAACTGATTCTGCCTCTTAATTTGCTCTTCAGTTTTCCTATCTTTTGTCACGTCCCAGTTGATTCCAAGGATGGCAAAAGGTTCTCCCTCGGGTGTCCGAACTAAAAATTTATTTACACGATAGTGCCTTGTATTTCCGGCCACAATGTCTTGTGCAACAAAGTCGATGATCCTCGCTTCCCCCTCCAAAAGCCTCCGCTCATCCTTTGCATATTCCTCAGCCATTTCCCGTGGCAACATGTCAAAATCAGTTTTTCCTTCGACTGCCCCGATCCGTTCCTTTATGCGGTTGTTCAGAAGAAGGAACTTTCCTTGTTTGTCCTTGAGATAAATTTCGTCTGGTAGATTATTCATCAGCGTCTTGAGGAGGTTATGCTCTTGGCGCTCGCCTTCCTCCGCTATGCGAAGGGCAGTGACGTCACGGTTGATTCCCACAAGCCCGATCATTTTCTTGTTACTGTCGCGTATAGGGATTTTCGTAACGAGTATATACCGTTCAATTCCATCCACGGATCCCGCGTGGAGATCATTTATAATTGGGTTTCCTGTCTCGTAAATTTTCTGTTCTTCTGCCCTAAACCTTACTGCTTTCTCATGGGGAGTTAGGTCAAAATCCGTTTTACCAATCAACGCTTGAGGATCTTTGGAAACGGCTTTGTTTGTGAGAATAAATCGGCCTTCAGTATCCTTTATATAAATGGGATCAGGAATGGTATCCATAATCGTGCGTAAAAGATTTTTCTCCTCCACTAACTTGTCTTCAGAAACTTTGTGGTGCGTGATATTGCGGCTTACCCCAATGAGTCCTAACACGACTCCCTTATCGTTTTTTAATGCGACTTTAGTTGTTGAAACCCACATTTCATGTTTCCCGGCAGTGATCACTCGCTCCTCAACTGCGATCATGGATTTGCCCGTCCGCAGGATTTGCATTTCATTTTTTTTATATTGGCGCGCGTAATGGGCCGGAAAAAAGTCAACATCCGTATGCCCCACGATCTCCTCCTGGGAACGAAGGCCCATCATTATTAAAAGTGCTTGGTTCGCAAGAATAAACCTCCCCTGCGTATCCTTTAAATAAATAAAATCAGGCAGGTTATCCATGAGAGTTCGTAGGAGGTTGCGTTCGTCAGCAAACGCCATTTCGGCTGTGCGTTGAGCTGTAATATTCTGCACAGAACAGCAATAACCAGATTCCCCTAACCACCGAACCCGTGCTTTGAATGTTTTCTTCTCACCTGCTATGTTAAGGTCATATTCGACAAGTGAAGTTCCTTTCGTTTTTAGAGCTTCTTTTTGTGCCTGATGCAACGGCCCGCTCGCCTCTTTGGGCAAGACTTGTTTAAATGTTTTTCCAAGGAACCTTTTAGGCTGAATATATAGATCTTCAGAGCTCGAAGAATGATACCGAATAATTCGCCCTTGTTTATCGAGAAAAAACTGCAACCCAGAAAACGACTCCGCCGCTTCCTCTAGGGTTCTTATTTGGTCATGCAGATCCTTGAGTTCTTCGACCCTATGCGTATTCTTCTTTTGTCTTTGAGCAAACCTTTCCTTTGCAATCCCCACGCGTTGATGAATGTCCTGTATCTGACACACTTCATCAACACCGGCGCTCATGGCCTTCTTGGTCGTTTTGATATTCCCCTCATACAGCCCCACGATTGGAAATGTATCCCCATAGCATTTAACAATTACTTTTAAGGTTCCTATGGGTAATGCACACAGAATAACCAATACATCGGCTTTTGGTAACGGTGCCTTCGTAGGCCTTTCAACCACGGCAACCACCTTGACTCCGGTTAATTCAATAAGTCGGCGGTAAATGGAACTTTTCTTGGGTCCAGAAAAAATGATATTCATGCACTTACAATTCCATCAATAAGGCAACATGCCCTTTTTACCCATGTTATTTTCCACGATCAGATTCTATTCTCCACGATCAGAACAAAATAATGGTTAATTTTTGCCTAACATTTTAACAAGATCATTATTGAGACTGTCGAATGAAATGCCACAGGCAGAGGAAAACTTCTCATTGGATAGACTGGCATTGAATGGGCGGGGTGCTGGCTGTCCCAGATCCTTTGACTTAACTGACATAGCCAATGGGTGCCCTGCATTCAATGAGTCAAGGATTTCGCAAGCCCATCGATATTTTGTCATGCTTTCATTTCCGCACACATTGAACAGTCCGTATCGCTTTTTTCTCAGGAGCTCAATAAGTCCAGCGGCCAGCGTTTCAACATACGTCGGATTCCCCCACTGATCACAGGGCACATTGAGAGGAGTGCCTGACGTCACAGCGCGTCTAACTTGATAATAAAAATTCTTTTTTAATATTTCTTCTCCAAACACAAAAATTGTACGTGCAATGATGCTGTGGTCGGGAAGTACCTCCATCACGGCTGTTTCGCCTGACAATTTTGATTTGCCATACTCGGACAGCGGATTGGGACTGTCTGATTCTGTATAAACTTCCTTCTCCCCATCAAACACATAGCTGGTAGATAAATGTACAATCGGCAGACTAAACCTTCTCCCCATCATGGCGATCTGCCTTGGCAATTCGGCGTTAATTAAAAGGGCCTTCTCAGGATTAGCTTCGCAACCATCAACATGCGACCATGCCACCGCGTTAATGATGCAATCAGGCTGCTGCTTTTCAATAAATTCAGAAATTTGTTTAATCGGCTGGGAATGTGCCATTGCGAAGGTTGAGAGTTCCATGCGGAGCAGATGGCTCCCTCCATGATTATCAATACATGGAATATCGGTAATATTTATTGTTCCACAATATTCATCACCCAGCCTCGCACAAGCATTGCCAATCAGTCCGGAGGCGCCGAATATCAGAGGTTTCATTCGAAGGGTGATTCGAAATCCTCTAATGAAGCCAAGCTTTGATCGCGATCTGAAAGAAATGGATTTTTCACCGGCCAATCAAATCCAAACGAATTGTAATGGATTCCGCAGTCATGACTCGGCACATGAACTGTCGTCGTTGCATAGAGCGTGATCGAATGATCTTCAAGGGAAAGAAAACCATGCGCACACCCTTTTGGAATAAGATACATAGCCCTGTTCTTGGCTGAAAGGATTGTTGAATAGGCTTTCCCGTATGTTTTCGAGGATCGACGCAAATCAACGATAACATCAAGTATGCTCCCAGCCACACATGTGACAATTTTTTGAGCGGAATAGGGCGGAGTAAAGAAATGCATCCCACGCAGTACGTCCTTATGGGATGTTGAAAAAAACACCTCTTTCACTTCGAAGCCGGGCATTATTTCGTTAATAGCATCAGATTGGAAAATCTTGAGAAACGAACCCCGACCATCAAAAAACTCCATCGGAGTCATCAAGTAAAGTTCGTTAATATCTGTCTTATCAAGCGTGATTTTCATCCTCCCTCCCAGTTAGTGACAATGCGACTGCGATCAGTCCTGCACAGAAAAAATAATAATTACCAAATGCCTGTTTACTTAAAAAGAAGAATAGTAAAAATCCTATCGTCGTCAGCACGAACATTCCCGACCATGTCTTATCTTTTTTCACCCAATAGATCAGAAATGCACAGGCAGGGCCCAGAAACGAAAGTGCGTTCATGGGAAGCACAATACCCAACCGATACATCAATGCTGTGAGTGTGAGCGAGTCCGGTCGAAATGGACAAGCAAAGTGGTGTGTCAGGGTTGAATAAATAAACCCTTCGATATCGGGGAGCACAAAGGGAACATTAATGACCGTCATCAATATGATTGTGGGCCATATTTTGAATGGTCGCTTGCGCGGTTCCGATGGTGGAAACAAATACAATGCGATAAAGAGAGGGAATAAAAAGATGCAATATTGCTTAAAAACTAAGGTCAACGCCACAGGAATAAAACTGATCCGAGGATAATGCTGCATGGCGTAAACCGATATACAGATAAGCCCCACAAGAACCAAATCGCTATATGATAGTATAAAGTTTTGGATCATGGCTGGCATAGTCACCAGTATTAACGCGGCCATTTTCGATACGGAATGAGTTGTCAATTGCGCTAGGGCAATGAGACCCACAAGGATGATCAACCATTGCGAATATCTGACATCACCAGCCAGATAACCCGGAATGGATAACAAAAGATTCGCCGGGGGATAAATATAGCCGAACAAAAGAACATTACCATTCACCTCGCCTTTGCCATAATTTGGAGAGTCTCCATTTGCATCAACGCCATAAATATTGGGATAGGTTCCAGTATAAGGGTTGGATGAATTGACAAGATAGTGGGCACCGAGTGTCTGGATGACGTAAACGTCTATCGGTGGAGTTGGAGTTGTTTTGATGTTCCAAAAACAAATGGATGTAAACACAACTAATATAAAAGGGAAAACCCGCCAGAATCTCCCAAGCGCAACGAAAGCGTATCCCGTAAGAAACGAAATAAGACCAATTCCTATGAGATATAATTGAAATTCACTTATTGAAATAGTTTTTGCAAACTGACCTATTTTCATGGTGCAAAGCAAAACGATATTGGTAATTAGGACCGCCAAGTAGAGCTTGGACTCACCCAGTACCGCCGGCCATTTCCAACAAAAGTAAGCTCCCAAAACACATACAAAGGTCCCCAGCATAAGCATGAAGCCCAACCAGTGATATGAACCATTAGTAACAGCCAGATTGATGGTCAGCGTAATGAGCGCGGCAATCAACCAAGGTTTTCGTGAACGCATAATGTTGGATGCCACTATTTAAGGAAACGCGGATCCTTACTGAAACCCTTGATAGTCATCAGATATTTAAACATCGTATGGAGAACCCGGAGACCATATACCCATATGTCTCCATGAAACTTCTCACTGCCATAATATGTGGGGATGGGTCTTTCAACAACCTTCTTATTGAACAGTTTGAATCTGATAAGTATCTCTGTATCAAAATGATAATAGTTTGAACAATGCTCAAATCCGACCTCTTTCAAGGCAGAACATCTGAAAACCCGGAACCCAGAATGATACTCGCTTAGGTTCCATCCGAGTATCCTGTTTTGAATGGCTGTAAGGACTCTATTCCCCAAATAGCGGTGAATGGGCATCCCCCTCCCGTCCAAACTTCCCTTAAGGGGTTCACCGGCAATTCGTGAACCAAATACAAGATCAGCATCCATGCTCACTATCGGCTCAAGCAGAAAGGAAACTTTTTCAGGCGCATATTGCGCATCGCCATGAAGCATCACGACAGCATCAAACCCTCGTTCAATACAATAGTTATAGGCCCATTTCTGACTTCCCCCATAACCAAGATTTTCTCCATTCCTGAAGACTTTAAGAGTATGCAGACTGTTGACGTGTCCATAGCCTATGGCAACCAAGTGCGTGTTATCCTCACTCGCATTATCGACAACGAAAATTTCTTCCACTGACCGTTTTAATTCATCGGGAATTCTGTCCAATACCCTCGTGATAGTCGAAGCTGCATTATAGGCGGGGATATAAATAGCAATTTTCATTCAGTAGCTCTAGACCCGTTTAATTTTCAATATAACCACGGTACGAGGTATGGACAATAGTTAAAGGAAAAAGTTCTTCTCGTTACTACCAGACATCGATTCAATATAGAGTCAAAAAATTATCCCACACGAAGCCCCGAAGATTTAGGAAGATGAAAAACAGAGATTAGCCGCGAAAAAGCGCAAAAGTCGCAAACTGAATCAAAGGAAACAAAATAAACCGCAGATTAACACCGATTCACGCAGATTAGGAAAATCTCGGGAAATCTATTTTATAAAGTGAAGAAATAGTTCGTCGGCCCCTCCGCGTCCTTCATCCTTCCTCATTCTCACTTCATCACTCCGTCGCCATGCTGTTTCAACCAGAGACGGGCGTCTTCCGTCCGGTCGCAATGCTGGCGGACCAGCGACCAGAAGCGGGCGGAATGGTTCATCTCCCGCCGGTGCATCAATTCATGGATCATCACATAGTCGCAGACATAATCCGGCACTTGGATCAGCCGCCAGTTGAGGGAAATTGTCCCCCGGGATGAACATGAACCCCAGCGCGACTTTTGATTTCCCACGCGGAGGGAATTGTACGCGATACCGAGAGTCGTCCCCCAGTGGGTCAGTCTGACGGCCAGTTCCAGGCGGGCCTGTTTTTGGAGATGCGCCATCACGTGAGGTCGCCAATTCAGACCGGCCTTGGATACATCAACCAACTCGTCTCCCAGCTGGGCGTGGATCCGACCCTGATAAGTGACGGCTGCAAGGGTATGTTTCTCGCCACGATAATAAACGGACGTTCCTTCCTTCCAAAGAGTCGGCGAGGGTGTTTGTACGCGGGCCAGTTGACGTTCGATCCATTGAGTCTGACGCTCCACGAATGCGCGGGCCTTTGATTCCACGCCCCCACGCGGGATGGTCACCACAACCTCGCGCTGGGGATTGATCCTTAAAATGTACCGGCGTGCGCGTGGATTGCGTTTGTAGATCAGCGGGATCTTCCCGCAACTTAAGGAAAGTTCAGCGGACTTTGGTCCCTGCTGTGTGGAGTGTTTCCGGTTTAAAAAATTGAAGAGGAATTGCATGAAATCCTGGCAACAGTTTATGCACGCGGCGGCCAAAGGCAAGGAGCGGTCATGTTAAAATTTGAAGGTGGATTTCAGGGACAACCCGCCGTAAAGTATACGTATGCTCGCGATCTTCGAAAAGGTTCATATTTTCGCGGGGATGGACACACCAGCCCTCGACCTACTGTTGGGCAGGGCACAGAAACATGATTTCGCGCCTGGAGAAGTGATTCTCCGCGAGGGGGATATGGGTAACCGGTTTTATCTGGTAATCAGTGGGCGTGTCAGTATTTGCAAGCATTTCGGGACCCCGGATCAAATGACACTGACCCACATCGGGCCGGAAGATTTTTTCGGTGAAATGTGCATACTGGAGGCAGCCACGCGCTCCGCCACGGTGGTGGCCGATGAGCGCGCCGAATGCATGAGTCTTTCGTCCATGGACTTTTTGAAACTCTACGAAGCGATCCCGGCCCAATACAGCATTCTTGTCCTTAATATCGCGCGTGACCTTTCCCGCCGCCTTCGCTCAATGGACAAACAATTTGCCGGAAGACATTAATCGTCTTTTTCCGCAACGGAGCGCCTAAGTCATTTTTCCTTTGACTTCAAATATTCGCCAATCGTTCGGTCACCGATCCAAAGATTTTCGATGAGCCCTTTGCCGTCGAGAATGCGGATGGAGACGGTCATCCGTTCCAACGCCCTGTTACGGCTGTGATCCCAGTAGGCCTGTTCGGCA